>CANGOA010000085.1 GCA_947455255.1 Flavobacteriia bacterium
GCATTGTTAGATGCAGCAGTTTTCCCAGGAATTCAAGGTGGACCACTAGAGCACGTAATTGCAGCAAAAGCAGTAGCGTTTGGAGAAGCATTGACACCAGAGTACAAAAAATACATGCAGCAAGTACAAAAAAATGCGGCAGTGATGGCAGAAGAATTGGTGAAATTAGGATATAACATTGTTTCAGAAGGAACAGACAACCACAGTATGTTGATCGATTTACGTTCGAAAGGTGTAAATGGTAAAGATGCTGAAATCAACTTGGTAAAAGCAGATATTACGGTAAATAAAAACATGGTTCCGTTTGATACAGAGTCTCCATTTGTAACTTCCGGAATTCGTGTGGGTACACCAGCAATTACTTCCCGTGGATTGAAAGAAGCGGAAACGAAAGAAATTGTGAAATTATTGGATGAGGTACTGACAAATATCGGTAATGAACAGGTGTTAGCGAATGTAAGAACAAAAGTAAACGCGATGATGAAAGATTATCCGTTGTTTGTAATTTGTCCAGAGTAAGATTTTAGACAAAAGACAAAAATATATAAGAAGAAAGACCGATAGATGAGAATTTATCGGTCTTTTTTGTTTTTTGAAATAGAGTATTTATACGTGATTTTCATATTTTCATTGACTAATATTATAAGTCATAGTAATTTTGATATGTAATCTTAGCAGTATATTTTCATGTTTCATTTTAACAATAAAGGGTTTTTAGTTCCAGTTTCAAATATTTCATTTTCTGTTAACGAATTCTATCAAACTTTTGTTGTGGAGTTTGAGTCTGAACGAAGAGGAATACTTTTTAGGAATTTCCTTGATTATATTAAGGAAATAATGGATGTTTTAGATGTTGATTCAGTAAAACAATGGATTAATGGTTCTTTTACAACTAAAATTGATAATCCAAAAGACATTGATTTAGTTACTTTTATTGATGAAGCAGTATTTCTTAAATATTCAGATCAACTATGGCATTTTACGCGTCATTCAAAATGGAAAAAGTTAGGTATAGACGCTTATTTCGTAATTCTACGACCAACTGGAAGTTTATTGTTTTCTCACTCTGAATCGGACAAGTTGTATTGGTATCATCATTTCACGAAAGTAAAGCCAACGAAACGATTGAAACAACCTATTCGTAAAGGATTTGTAGAAATTATTCATTAAATTTGTCTAATGAAAACAGAAGAAAGATTGCTTAAATTAGAACGTTTACTTCAAGATATTAAAGAAGTAAATTCGTTAATTGAAATGCATGCCACTCAGTCTACGGATGGTGTTTCTGAATTTATGTTACATCAATACAAATCCAAAAGAGAACATCTCATTGGTTATTTGATTGATGAGTTGCTTGAACCTTCTGTAAGGTCACCCAAGAGCTTTTTCATTATCCAAAAATTATTAGCAAATCACTACCCAAGCTTAATGAGTGATGCTATTAATGATAGTTCTCATGCATATTTAGAGCAATTAGAATTGCTAATCGCTTAGTTTTATTGTTTTGATACATATCATAAAGCTGCTAATAAAGAATTTGGACAATTAAAAAGATAAATTATGAAAAGACAAAAAATAACAATCGGATCAATTGTTGAAATTCCAGTAAAGGGGGAATATTATTGTTATGCACAAATAGTCAAAAACTCAAACTATGCTTTTTTTGATTTTAAAAGCGAAACAAAACTAGAAGATATTACCATTTTAAATGATAAACCAATATTGTTTATTGTTGGTGTGTACAATTATGTTGTTACGAAAGGGATTTGGCTAAAAGTTGGAAAATTAGTTTTACGAGAGGAATTGGAAGTTTTACCGATGAAATACATTCAAGATTCGATTGATAAATCATTTAGTTTTTATGATCCTAACACAGGAGAAATAACGCCAGCGACGAGAGAACAATGTCTTGGTCTTGAATGTTGTGCAGCGTGGGAGGAGGGTCATATTGAAGATCGACTTTTTGATCATTACAATGGTGTTGAATGTCAATGGATACCTGAAATTGAGTGATTAAAAACAATCTTTCTTGTTTTAATTTCAATCTTTCTATTGTTTGAATTACAAACATTTCGTATTTTTGATTTTAAACTAATCAATACAATGTCAACTCAAATTTCAACCTTAGTATTGGGAGAACGAATTTCAAGCCTAAGAAAACAAAAAGGATTTTCGCAAGAAGAATTAGCGAAACTTATTGGTATTTCTCGTTCTTCTCTGACACAATTAGAACTTGGTAAACGTAGTATCAGTGTTATAGAAATACAAAAAATTGCACACGAATTTTGTCTTTCCATTGATATTCTATTAAGTGCTGATTTTAATGTGATCAATGAGGTTTTACCAAATGAATTGGAATACACTGCAACTGAAGAACGCATTTCTGTTCCATCGTTGAATGTAGAAAAATTCAAAAACATTATATTATACATTCTTGAACACTGTGCAGGCAAACCAAATGTTGGTGAAACAGTTTTGTATAAACTGCTTTATTTTTCTGATTTTAATTATTACGAACGTTACGAAGAACATTTAACTGGAGCGAATTACAGAAAATTACCTTATGGACCTGTTCCTCAAAAATTAGATGCGATTTTACATCAGATGATAGATGCAAAGCAATTAATGCGAATCAAGACTACGTACCATAATTATCCTCAAACGCGTTACATTCCTCTAGAGAAATCAGATCTTTCCCACTTAAAAGCAAATGAAAAAGAAACAATCGATCACGTGATTGAGCAAATGAGCGATTGGTCAGCTTCTGCGATTAGCGCGTATTCACATAAAGATATTCCTTGGCTGACCTCTCAAGATGGAGAAGAAATCAATTATGAATTAGTTTTTTACCGTGAGTCGCCTTTTTCGGTTCGTAATTATGACGAAGAGTTATAGGACTATGATTTTTGAAGAATTAGTAGCATTTACAAAAGACGTAAAGTATCTTTCAAAGCGTTTTCGAAGTCTCGATCAAGATTTAGAGGTGGTAAAAAAGGTATTGCTTTTCGCTCCTACTGAACGCCCTCCTTTCAGTTTTCAGTTAAATAACTTGCAACTCGAAACTTGTGTAATTAAAGTCAAGAAGATTGCATGTAAATCACTGAAAGGAAAAGGAGTAAATTCTGGTCTAAGACTCATTTATGCTTATTTTAAACAAGAAGAAAAAATTGTATTTATTGAGATCTACCATAAAAGCGATAAAGACAATGAAGATCGAGAACGGATTTTGAATAATTTCAGATAATAGAGAAATCTGTTAAACTATAAAATCCATATAATTCGATCTGTCAATAATCTCAAACGAAGCTTCTGGATAACCTTTCAACCAAGCTTGTGGAACTTTAGCTTTTCCTTGCATCGCCCATTTGAATTCGTAGGCTTTCAAAGCTCCGTCTTTTTCCTCAATCCAATCTATTTCTTGTCGACTGTGTGTTCTCCAAAAATAATGACTCCCATAATCCATGGCGTACGCTTGTTTTTTTAAACGTTCATAGATGAGGTAGTTTTCCCAAAGTTGACCTTGGTCTTCGCGTAATTCTAAACTGTTAAAGTTTGAAATTAATGCATTACGTATGCCGTTGTCGTAGAAAAACCATTTGGCTTTTTTGGTGATTTCGTTGTCCAAATTACGACTCAATCCACCAACACGGTGAATGATGAAAACTTTGGATAAAAGGTCTAGGTATTTATCGACCGTATTTTTACTAATGCCTAATTCGTTTCCAATGCTTTCTACAGATATCTCACTTCCAATGCGGTAGGCGATGATGCGCAATAGCGAAACGATTTTTTCACGTTTTTGTATTCCTTCATACGCTAATACATCTTTCAGTAAATAGGAATTCACTTGTTCTTTTAAATATTGAATTTTTTCATTGTTTGTGGGTAAGAACTCTAATTCGGGGTAGGTACCAAAGACCAAACGATTTGAAAGTTGCTGTGTTGTTTGCAAGTAATTTTCGTGGTTAGATAATTCACCTTGCGATAAAGGGTATAAATGAAAAGTCATTTTTCGACCTACCAATGGTTCTCCGATTGATTCGTTCAAATCCAAAGCAGACGAACCTGTAGCTATTATTTTGATTCCTTCAATGGTGTCAACCATCAATTTAAGTTTAGAGCCTATGTTTGGTATTTCTTGCGCTTCATCAATCACTAAAAAACGTACATTTCCTAATAATCGTTCGTAATTTGCTTTGCTTTGAACTGCTAGTAAAGCATGTGTATCTTGGTCATCGCCATTTAAAAAAAGGGTAGGTTCATTGACTAATTCTATAATTCG
Source organism: Flavobacteriia bacterium (assembly GCA_947455255.1). Taxonomy (GTDB): domain Bacteria; phylum Bacteroidota; class Bacteroidia; order Flavobacteriales_D; family Crocinitomicaceae; genus CANHVK01. The sequence continues at coordinate 4,283 of CANGOA010000085.1, forward strand.
TTGAATTAGTTTTGTCTTACCAACCCTTCTTGCACCAAGTAACACAACTGCTTTGTTTGGTTTTAAGTAGTTGATAATCTGTTTTTCTACTGTTCGTTGTATGTATTCCATAACCTCAATTATACTTCAAATATAGCATCTATTTTTTGATTTTATAAACTAAAATGACGGAAATCGTATAAATTCCGTCAATCAACTGACGGAAATCATGTAAATTCCGTCAATTAAATGACGGAAATGATATAAAATAGGGCTTGTTAATTGATGATTACGTTTTTTATTTAAAATAATTTGGTTTGTAGTTAAATATAATCGTAATATTGCAATATAGATTTAAAACGATATGGGAATTACAAAATCAGAACATTTTACGGATCACCAAAACGAATTAGCGAACGTGTTAAAAGCATTGGGTCATCCGGCACGTGTTGCTATTGTGGAGTATTTGATTCAGCACAAACAATGTATTTGCGGAGATATTGTGAATGAGTTACCCTTATCGCAAGCGACCATCTCTCAGCATTTGCGTGAATTGAAACAAGTAGGGATTATTCAAGGAAATATCGAAGGAAATTCGATTTGCTACTGTCTAAATCCACTTGTGTTTGAACAAATCACAAAATTCATGGGGATTGTCATAGAATCAGTAATGAAAAATAAATGTTGTTAAATTAGTCAAAAGTCCAAAGTATAAAGTTTAAAGTATAAAGTCCAAAGTTTAAAGTATAAAGTCCAAAGTGTTTTATTCCTATCAAACTTTTAGCATTCGACTTTCAACTTTCAACTTTCAACTTTTAACTTTCAACTTTTAACTGTAAACTAAAAGAAAAATGAGATTATCAGAAGTTAAAAAAAGTCTAGAAAACGTTCAAGAAGTGCGTTTCGTATTGCCAAACAGAACATTTGTTCCTGTTCATTTCCACGTAACAGAAGTTGGAGTAATCACAAAAAACTTCATCGATTGTGGAGGAACGGTACGTGAAGAAAAAGTGGTGAATTTCCAATTGTGGGAAGCAAATGATTTTGACCATCGCTTGGCGCCTCAAAAATTGAAAAACATCATCGAATTATCAGAGAAAGTATTGAATCTTCAAGATTCAGAAGTTGAAGTTGAATACCAGCAAGAAACCATCGGAAAATTCAATTTAGGTTTTGATGGCGTAAATTTCTTGTTAGAAGCAACACAAACAAATTGTTTAGCGCAAGATAAATGTGGAATTCCTGCGGAGATCCTTCGAGAGCCTCAGGATACAAAAGTTCAAGAAAAAATAAAAACTACGTGTACTCCTGGAGGTGGATGTTGTTAATTAGTTAAAAGTATAAAGTCCAAAGTATAAAGTATTTTATTCCTTTCAAACTTTTTAAAATGAACTTTCAACTTTGGACTTTGGACTTTGAACTATAAAACTCAATCTTTATGAATACAAAAATTAAACATCTTTGCGATCAACTTTCACAACAATTTGAAAGTATCCCGTTCGAACGAAAAGTCTTGTTAGAGAAAATAGCTGCTTACATTCAACAAAAAAAAGACACGAATTTACCGATACAATTAATCTATGTTTGTACTCATAATTCGCGTCGCAGTCACTTTGGACAAATTTGGGCAGCTGTTTCGGCAGAGTACTTTGGCGTGAATGACGTTTCTACTTTTTCAGGAGGAACGGAAGCTACCGCTTTTAATCCAAATGCGATACAGGCTTTGCGAGGTTTAGGTTTTGACATTACTTCCATTGATTCATCATCAAATCCAAGACATGAAGTCGATTTCGGAGGGTCCAAACCTAGTGTTTGTTTTTCGAAGGTGTATGATGATGCGAGTAATCCAACTTCTAATTTCGCAGCGATTATGACCTGTGGAGACGCGGAGGAAAATTGTCCATTTATACCTGGTGTTGAACTACGAATTGGAACCACCTACGATGACCCAAAGATGTTTGACGGGACAGATCTTCAAAATGAAAAATACAAAGAACGAGCACTTCAAATTGGGCTGGAAACATTTTATTTGTTTTCACAAATAAAATGATACTACATGCTAGATACTAACAACAGTTCAGTTAACACAAGAAAACGCTTAGGATTTTTAGATCGATTTTTGACGATTTGGATTTTTGCGGCCATCTTAATCGGTGTTGGCTTAGGGTATTTTACACCAATTGCAAGTTCGTTGGATAGTTTATCGAATGGCACAACGAATGTCCCTTTAGCGATTGGGTTAATATTAATGATGTATCCTCCTCTTGCAAAAGTGAAGTATGAGGAAATTCCGCGAATTTTTAAAAATTTCAAACTAATTGGGATGTCGCTTTTTGTGACATGGATTATTGCCCCAATGTTTATGTTTTTGTTGGCCTATCTTTTCATGAAAGATTCACCAGCATATTTTACAGGGTTAATCTTAATTGGAATAGCTCCTTGTATCGCAATGGTCATTGTTTGGAATGAGTTAGCGGAAGGAAATAGAGAATACATTGCCGGTTTAGTAGGGATAAATAGCATTCTTCAGGTGTTGTTCTATTCTAGTTTTGCCTATTTTTATTTGACTAAAATGCCAGAACTAATTGGGATGAAAGGTTTAGGAATCTCGATTACCATTGGTCAAATTGCTGAAAGTGTATTTATTTATCTAGGAATTCCATTTATTGCTGGAATAGTCAGTCGATATGCTTTAATAAAAATCAAAGGAGAAGAATGGTTTACTAAAAAGTATTTACCTGTTATATCACCGATTACTTTGTTTGCTTTATTATTTACCATTATTATCATGTTTAGTTTGAAAGGTGAAATGATGGTTAAAATTCCGTTTGATGTCGTTAAAATCGCTGTACCGCTTGTAATTTATTTTGCTGTCATGTTTGTAATAACTTTTTTCCTAGCGAAACGTTTAGGGGCAGATTATGGTACAACAATAGCATTGGCATTTACTGCTACAGGAAATAACTTTGAACTGGCAATTGCAGTTGCAATAGGTGTTTTTGGAATAAATAGCGGGGAAGCATTTGCAGGTGTAGTCGGACCACTTGTCGAGGTACCAGCGTTGATTGGCTTAGTTAAATTAGCTTTTTGGTTTAGGAATAGGTATTTTAATCTGTCTAAGAATAAATCAATTTAACAACCTACTATGAAATCTATTCTCTCCAAACAAAATCAATCGAAATACCTTGCAGAAATCATCGGAACCTTTGTGTTGGTGTTCTGTGGTACAGGATCTATTATTTTTAATCAACTTTCAGGTGGCGAAGCAATTGGACACTTGGGTATTTCAATCGTCACAGGATTGACGGTAGCTGCAATGATCTATACCGTTGGGGATATTTCTGGGGCGCATTTAAACCCAATAGTGACCATTGCTTTTTATCTAGCAAAAGAATTTCCTGCGAAACAAATTTTACCATATTTACTTGCACAAGGAATAGGAGCTGGACTCGCAAGTTTATCGTTAAAAATTATGTTTCCAACTGCAGGTACTTTAGGAGAAACCATACCAAGTGTTTCGGATAATAGTGCGTTTGTATTGGAAGTCATTTTAGCATTTATCTTGGTGTTTGTTGTACTACATGTAGCGAAAGGTAGCAAGGAACAAGGGATGTTTGCTGGTATTGCCATTGGTTCAACAGTTATGTTAGAGGTGCTATTTGCCGGTCCCATTTGTGGCGCTTCGATGAATCCAATCCGTTCTATCGTTCCAGCTTTGATTTCCGGGAAAATACAACATCAATGGGTATATTTAACGGCTCCTTTTGTTGGTGCTGTAATTGCTGTTTATAGTTGGAAAATCCTCAAAAGAAGTTAATCCTATTAAATAAGTCTTATTCTTTGTGTTCTTTGTGGATTCTTTGAGTTCTTTGTGATAAACGAAAACACTCAAGTCCCTAACAAACAAATATCTATTGACTTAATACTTTGATTTTTTAGGTTAATATTTAGAAAATTAATAGTAAAAACATTTAGATTGATAGTAATACTATTATTTTTGTAGGTAAAACTACGAATATGCAAAACGCGGTATTACAAATTCAAGTCCAAGACACCTTATATGTGAAGGATCCTACAAGTTCTACGATAGGGAAATCTATTTTGGGACATGGGCTTATCTTACTATCAGAGATAGGATTAGAGGAATTTACATTTAAGAAATTAGCACATAAAATATCCTCTACAGAGAGTACGATCTATCGTTACTTTGAAAATAAACATCAATTTCTTTCCTATTTATTTAATTTCTATTGGGCTTGGATGGATGTAAATATTGCATTCGCAATAACCAACATCGACTGCCCCAAAGAACGATTAAAACGTATCATTCGCGTACTGACACAAAAAGTGAACAACGATATACGAACTCCTTTTATTGATGAGGAAATTTTACAAGAAGTGATTGCCTTAGAATCTTCTAAAACATTTCTTTCTAAAAAAGTGGATGAAGAAAATAAAGCTGGATATTTTTTACAATACAAAAAATTGGTCGATCGAATATCACTAATTGTTGTAGAAATCAATCCTACCTATGCATATCCAAACGCATTGGTCTCAACCATCCTAGAAAGTTCATTTCACCAACGTTATTTTGGCATTCATCTACCTAGATTGACCAATGAAATGCATGTACAAGAACGATTGGAAGATTTTTTAACTGATTTATGCTTTAAAACACTACTTTAATATGGAACAACAAACTACTTTAAAACCTTTTCAACGCTTAATGCGTCTACTAAACGTAGACAGGAAAGATATTTCACATATTTATTTCTACTCCTTTTTCGTGGGAATCACCAATTTGAGTTTGCCTCTGGGAATTCAAGCAATCATAAACATGATACAATTAGGAAGTATTTCTGCTTCTTGGATTGTGTTAATTGCCTTGGTAATAACAGGTATCGTGTTTTCAGGATTGTTACAATACATTCAATTACGAATTACAGAAACCCTACAACAGAAAATTTTTGTACGTTCCTCCTTTGAGTTTGCTTACCGTATTCCACGTTTTGAAACGCATTTGATGGCAGATACCTACACTCCAGAATTGATGAACCGATTTTTTGATACTATCACGCTTCAAAAAGGTATCCCTAAGTTATTGATTGATTTTTCAGCAGCCATTCTACAATTACTATTTGGATTGATTTTACTTTCATTTTACCATTCCTTCTTTATCATTTTCAGTTTGTTTTTATTGACCGTGTTGATTACTGCATTATACATCACAGGAAAAAGGGCTGTAAAAACTGCTATTTCAGAATCAAAATTCAAATACAAAGTAGCTTTTTGGTTAGAAGAATTGGCTAGAACCATGCAAACATTCAAGTTAGCAGGTCAAAGTGATTTACCATTACACCGAACCAATGATTATGTGGAGGGGTATTTGAAAAGTCGGGAAAGTCACTTCAAAATCTTAATGCGTCAATTTATCCAATTAACAACGTTTAAAATCATTATCGCTTTATTTATGTTAGTGATTGGTGGAGTGCTTGTGATTAATAATCAGATGAATATAGGTCAGTTTGTTGCTTCTGAAATCATTATCTTATTAGTTATTAACTCCGTTGAAAAAATCATAAGTGGTTTGGAAGTGTTATATGATGTATTAGCAGCGGTAGATAAAATTGGACATGTAATGGACATGCCGATTGAGGAGGTTGTAAAACTAAACACACACAAACTTCCAGCTGGACCTTTATCCATCGAAATCGCAAACATGGATTATACCTATTCACGTAATTCGAAATTTGGATTTTCTGAGTTTTCATTAAACATCCAAGCCCGACAACATACAGCTTTAATTGGTTCGGATGGTTCTGGAAAATCAACCTTACTTAACCTTCTTGGAATGGCCTATCCTTTGGACGGAGGAAGTATTAGCTTTAATAACATTCCTGCTTCAAACATTGATATGGAACACCTACGCACAATCATTAGTGACTATGTTCCGGATCAAGAATTATTTTCTGGTACCATTGAGGAAAATATCGTGATGGGAAGAAATGGAATTCAATTACAAGACGTACTGTGGGCATGCGAGCAAACCGATTTATTAACTGAAATTAAAGCATTACCAGAGGGCTTTTCGACTCAAATTTTACCGGATGGTAGAGGTTTTTCAAAAACGGTTACGGAAAAAATTATCATGGCGCGATGTATTGTACATAAACCAAGTTTATTATTGATTGACGATCACCAAAAATTCAATGTTAACTTTTCAGAATCAGAGGCTTCTTTGCGTAATTTATTATTCGCAGAAAATGCCTCATGGACCATTGTTGCTTCGATTAATAATAAAAATTGGTTACCTCATTTCAAACAAATTGTTGTACTGGAAAAAGGTAAAATTGTTTTTCAAGGTACCTATGATGAATATTCTCAATATACTAACTAGTTTGACTTATGCTTAATTTATCCGAAAACAACATACACAAGCGTTTTTCTTACGAGAAATTCTCTGCTTTTAACAAGATTTCTTTCTTATCCTGGGAAGGGTGGATGCGAAGAGTGTTACTGCTATTTTTCCTGATTTTTGTGATTTTTTTATTTACGCCATGGACTCAAAACATTAACTCGAAGGGATATTTGACTACACTCTACCCAGATCAAAGACCACAATCCGTGCATACCATTATTGCTGGAAGATTGGAGAAATGGTATGTGAAAGAAGGTGATTTTGTAAACAAAGGAGACACTTTAGTTTACATCAGTGAAGTGAAAAGTGACTATTTCGATCCTGATTTAGTGAGTAGAACTTCGGATCAAGTTTCATTTAAAAACAATAAAATAGAGTCGTATAATGATAAAGTTTCTGCTCTTTCAAGACAAAAAGATGCTTTTGCTTCTATTTTAAATTTGAAATTACAACAAACCAAAAACAAGTTTCGTCAAGCGCGATTAAAAGTAAAATCGGACAGTATCGACTATGTTACTATGGAGGCTCAGAATAAGATTGCGGAAAGACAGTTTAAACGTACCGAAGATCTATTTGAAAAGGGTTTAAAATCCATGAAAGATGTGGAAATGGCAAACGTAAAACTTCAAGAAACAATGGGGAAAACCATTGCCCTCGAAAATAAATTATTTATTGCTAAGAACGAGTTGATGAATGCGAAAATCGAAATAGCAAACATCAAAAATGAATACCTTGAAAAAGTTTCTAAGGTAGAGTCTGATATGTCGTCGGCCTTATCCGATAAACAAGAAGCTTCTGCAGTTAAAAGCAAATTGGAAAACCAATTATCAAACTATAAGATTCGTAAAGGATACTATTATATTACTGCTCCAAATACAGGATATGTTACCAAATTAATTCGCTCAGGTATAGGGGAAATTATCAAAGAAGGGGAAGAAATTTTGACCGTGATGCCTGAGAAATACGATTTAGCAGTAGAATTTTACATCGAACCGATGAATTATCCATTGGTAAAAAAGGGAGAGCATGTTCGCTTACAATTCGATGGTTGGCCTGCAGTAGTATTCGGTGGTTGGCCAGATGCGTCTTTCGGAACATTCGGTGGTAGAATTTTCGCTATTGACAACTTTAGTAGTTCCAATGGAATGTACCGTGTATTAGCAATTCCTGACCCACGTGATAAACCTTGGCCTAAAGGACTTCGAGTTGGTGGTGGTGTAAAAACGTTCACGCTTTTGAAAAATGTCCCTGTATGGTATGAAATATGGCGTAATCTAAATGGATTCCCTCCTGAATATTATAGCGGAAATCCAGCAAATAAAACGCTTAAAAAAGGAAAAAAATGAAAAAGATAATTTTATTCTTTTGCTTGATATCTGTTTGTGTCTTTGTAAATGCTCAAACGGAGGTGTTTGATTTTGAAATATTTAAGATGACGGTCATGAAATTTCATCCCATTATCCAAAAAGCAAATAATTTGGCTTTAGCGGGTTCAGGTGAAGTTCTGAAGGCGCAAGGTGGTTTTGATCCTAGCCTAACATCTTCGGTTAATCAAAAGAATTTCAAGGGACAGGAATATTATTGGACGTCTAATACGACTTTGAAAATCCCCATTTGGTTTGGGACAAATGTGAAAGCAGGATACGAAGCAAATCGCGGTGACTATGTGGATAACGATCAAAAATTACCAGGTAGCGGCTTGTGGTATGCTGGTGTTGAAATTCCACTGTTACAAGGCTTTCTTTATAACGAGCGACAATTTCAGTTACAACAAGCACAGAATTTACAGCAGATGAGTGTAGCAGAGCGACAATTAGCTGTAAACGACTTGTTGTTAGATGCTTTTTCGAGTTATTGGACATGGACTGAAGCATATAAAAAGTTAATGATTGCAAATGAAGGTTTTGTATTAGCTGAAGCGCGTTACAAAGCTGCGAAAGAGCAAGTATTGGCTGGTGAAAATCCACCTATTGATACGGTTGAAGCATTAATTTTATTGGAGAATAGAACGATCGAAAATAAGGCCGCTCAAACACAGTTTCAAAATACTTCGTTGTTGCTTCAAACATTTTTATGGGGGGAGCAGTATCAAATCGTGACCATTCCTTCAACTGTTGTTCCTCAATTGAATGCTAGTACGCGAGAAATTTTACCGACTACTACGAACGAACTCGATTCTCTTCCAGGTGTACAATTAGCAGCCTATAAAGTCGATCAGATGGCATTGGATGTTAAATGGAAAAAGGAGCAAATGAAGCCAATGTTAAATGCGAATTATAATTTATTGAATCAACCTTCTGGAAATTTGGAGTTGAATCAATTCTCCATGCAAAATTACAAGTTTGGTGTTACTGCATATCTTCCCCTGTTTCTAAGAAAAGAGCGAGGAGGGGTGAAGTTAGCAAAACTAAAAATGGAGAATGCACAACTTGATTTGTTGGCTAAAAAAAGAGAGTACGATCAAAAAATTAAAAATTTAGCGAATGAAATTAGCTTACAAGAAGTCAATATCGTTACACAAAAACGCATTGTTGAACATACAAGAACATTAAGAACTGCAGAGCTAGATAAATTTCTAGCAGGTGAAAGCTCGCTATTCATGCTTAATTCACGGGAACAAAGTTACCTGTCTAGTGAAAACAAGTTGGTGGAAATTGAAATAAAATTAGAGGTTAGTAGATTGAAAATGAAATGGTTGTTAAATAAGTTGTAATTTTTTTTAAATTAAATTGTAACTTTTAAATAACTCTTGCGTTAAGGGTCTTACGGATCAAATTTAACATCTACAGGTTAAAAAACATAAAGGGCTTTCTTCGGAAGGTCCTTTTTGATTTAATTATCCTCTAATCTCCATTCCGCGCCTGAATTCGGGGTCTCCTGTAAACGTATCGCCACCAATTTCGTCTCATGCGCAAATTGATCCTGCAACAAATCCACAAAGTGTAGCAATAAATTCTCACACGTAGGTTGAAACGGCATCAAAATTACTTTCTCAAATTCATTGGATATTACCTCCGATTTAGAATAAGGAGCC
>CANGOA010000086.1 GCA_947455255.1 Flavobacteriia bacterium
AAAAGGCAGGCAGAACAAGCATTACACACCTGGAAAGACTCGGAGTTTAGAAAACCCTTGTTGGTATATGGTGCGCGTCAGGTTGGAAAAACATGGCTCATGAAAAATTTTGGAGAAAAAAATTTCCAAAATTACCTCTACATCAACTTTGAAAAAGAAGTGAGTTTACGTGGAATCTTCGAACAAGATTATAATCCTCAACGCATCGTAAAAGTGTTGGAGATTTTTACCAATCGCACCATTATTCCTGGAGAAACATTACTCATTTTCGATGAAATTCAAGAGGTGAAAGGCGCTATCACTTCCTTGAAATACTTCAATGAAGAACTCCCTCAATTACATATCATCGGGGCAGGTTCTTTATTGGGAATTGCTCTCAAACAACAAACCTCATTTCCTGTGGGGCAAGTGGATTTTCTTTATATGAATCCCTTATCTTTCGCTGAATTTTTAGAGGCAAAAGGTGAAGGAAGACTACAAGCATTACTTAAAGAACAAGATTGGGAACTCATCACGCAGTTCAACCAAAAATTGATTCAACTCCTCAAAGAATACTATTTTGTTGGAGGAATGCCCGAAGCAGTAAGTTATTTCATTGAAAAAAACGATTATACAGGGGTACGAACAATCCAGCAAAACATACTAAACGCCTACGAACAAGATTTCTCCAAACATGCACCTGCCGAAATCATTCCTAAAATTCGAATGATTTGGAATACCATTGTCAGTCAACTTTCGAAAGAAAATAAAAAGTTTATTTACGGACTCATCAAAGATGGTGCACGAGCCAAAGACTATGAATTAGCGCTCTCTTGGTTGGAAGATTATGGTCTCGTAAAAAAAGTATATAGAACTAAAAAAGCAGCGTTGCCTATCAAAAGTTACATCGATTTACAAGCGTTCAAATTGTATATTTTGGACGTTGGTTTGTTAGGCACGATGGCAAATCTTGGTCCGCAAACACTTATTCAAGGAGATACATTATTTCAAGAATTTAAAGGTTCATTAACGGAACAATACGTCGCACAACAACTCAACCTCGAAAAACACCACAATTTATGTTACTGGGCAAACGATAGTGGTTCTGCAGAAGTCGATTTTATGGTTGAAATAAGTGGAATCATTGTTCCTGTTGAAGTAAAAGCAACGGAAAATCTACAAGCAAAATCACTAAAAACGTTTTCACAAAAAAATCCAGAGATCCATTGTTACCGAACTTCGCTTTCCAATTACAAATCGGAATCATGGGTAACCAATGTGCCATTGTATGCAATACACCAGCTTCCTGAAATAATTTCTTCCAAACTTCGTTAACCCGTCAATACTTAATGAAGTCGACTCCAAAAATTCTACTGGTTCTCTCTCTTCTCCTCTTCCAATTCTTCGTTATTGGTCAAGAGTCGAACCTGCGTAGAAAAACGTTGTACCCGAGTGCTTCTCCCCAAATACTAGATACCTTCACAGTGTATCCTACAACCGTCAAGGTTTTTGTAAAAGGAATACTTCTTCCAAAAGAAAACTATGAAATCAATCCAACAACAGGTACTATTTCATTTCTACAACTTCCAAACGATAGTGTCTTGGTTGAATTCCGAGTGCTTCCAATTCAATTATCCAAAATCTACAAAGTCAGAGATACCTCTCAAATCTATACGGTCCACAAAGGAGAATATGAAAAATTTCTACAAACCCAAAAACAAACGTACGACGAAGTATTCGGCTCTTCAGGACTCAAAAAATCGGGAAGTATCTCCAGAGGATTATCCTTTGGAAATAATCAAAATGTTTCCTTAAATTCTACCTTAAACCTAGAATTATCAGGAGATATATCACCAAATTTGAAAATTTTAGCTTCGGTTACCGATAAAAACATTCCGATGCAACCGGAGGGAAATACAAGCAAACTCCAAGAATTTGACCAAGTGTTTATCCAAATCTACAACGACAAATTCAAACTTATCGCAGGAGATTTTTGGATTAACAAACCACATGGTTATTTCTTAACTTACAAAAAAAGAGGTCAGGGTATAAGTACCGAATACCAATGGAACAATCAAAAAGGTGGAATGTGGAAATCCAGTGCAGCAGTCGGTTTATCCAAAGGTAAATATGCAAGACAAATCATTCCAGGAATAGAAGGAAATCAGGGTCCATATAAACTCAAGGGAAACGAAAATGAACCGTTTATCATCGTATTGTCTGGTACTGAAAAAGTGTATATCGATGGTCGTTTGTTAAACCGCGGTCAAGAAAACGACTACATGATTAACTACAATACTGCGGAAGTAACATTCACAAGTAGAAATAGTATCACAAAAGACGTGCGAATTGTAGTTGAATTCCAATATTCCGACCAAAATTACGCACGTTCTTTAGCGACGGCAAATCTTTCCTATACCAAAGATAATTTCGCTTTTTGGTTGAACACCTACTCCGAACAAGATGCTAAAAATCAGACTTTACAACAAAGTTTGTCGGATCAACAAAAACTGTTGCTCGCATCCGTTGGGGATAGCCTAAAACTAGCGCATTCCTTGAGTATAGATTCCATCGGATTTTTGGAAAATCAAAACATGTACCGCAAAATTGATACCCTTGGGTTTACGAACGTGTTAGTTTATTCCATCGATCCAAAACAAGCCTATAACCAATGTACTTTTACGTATGTTGGGGCAAATAAGGGAAATTATGTCTTTGAAAAATTTAACGCCTTAGGGAAAATCTTTCATTGGGTTGCTCCGATAAATGGTCAACCCCAAGGAGATTATGAACCCATCCGTTTATTAATCACCCCCAAACAAAAACAATTTGTTGCTTCCGGAATTTCCTACAAATTATCTCCAAATAACAGCTTCGAAACCGAATTTGCGAGCAGTAAAAACGACATAAACACCTTCTCTGAAAAAGATAAAGGAAACGACGTTGGACTTAGTAATCGTACAAAATTCAACAATGAAATACGCTTGGGGAAAGATTCACTCAGTCCTTGGAAATTGAAAAACAAAGCTGAACTTGAGTTTCTATCAAAGAACTTTTTACCTGTCGAAATTTACCGTTCTGCAGAATTTGACAGGGATTGGAATACCAGAAACAAAGGATTCGTAGGTCAACAACTGTCGACTTCCTTAGCTTCCACCATCGAAAACCTGAAAAAAGGAACCATTCAACTAGAAGCAACACGCTATGAAATTGGGTCGGATTACCTTGGAAAGAAAGCGGTTTTTACTGGAAAATGGAAAACACATGGCTTGGATGCCGATTGGACCAGTAGTTACTTAGAAAGTCAAACACTTCAAAACAAAAACACGTACTTACGACATAAAGTAACACTTACCAAACAATTCGGAAAAGTGAAAATCGGTTACAAAGACGATCAAGAAGACAATCGTTTTAATACTTCAACGCTCTTCAATCCTTCGAGTTATTCCTTTTTTGATTACCAATTCTTCCTAGCCAATGCAGATTCTTCCAAGTTAAATTACAAACTGTTTTACCGAGAGCGTTACGACCAGCGTTCAGATAGTACTCGACTGACCCCTGTAGCGAAAGCACGAACTTTTGGTTCGGAGTTAACCATCCTATCCCAAAAAAATCAACGTTTAAACTTTATCTTAAATTACCGAGAATTATCCATAACCAATTCAAAACTAATCAACCAAACCCCTGAAAACACACTGTTAGGAAGGGTCGATTACGACCTGAATTTCTGGAAAGGCGCAGTGACTTGGAATTCCTTCTACGAATTAGGAAGTGGACTCGAACTCAAAAAAGAATTTCTATACATCAAAGTCAACGACGGACAAGGGGTGTATACATGGATTGACTACAACAAAGACGGCATCAAAGATTTAAACGAATTTGAGATTGCACAATACGTCGATCAAGCAAGTTATATTCGGGTATTTACACCGAGCAATAACTATGTAAAAACGTACTCCAACGAATTAAACCAAGGGATATTTATCAAGCCAGAAAAGATTTGGTCGAATACTACAGGCCTAAAAAAATTCCTGACCATTTTCTCCGATCAAGCAAGAATGCGGATCAACCGTAAAACGAACCAACTTGATGGAAGCTCCTATTTTAATCCATTTGTTATGAATATTTCAGATACCACATTGATAAGTACGAATTACAATTTGCGAAACACCCTTTTCATTAATCGTACAAGTTCTATTATTGGAGGGGAATACATTTACCAAGACAACCAAACCAAAACCTTATTGGCGACAGGGTTTGACGCGCGTAACCAACGTTACGATGAATTAAACCTACGTTGGAATATCAAACGTGTCATTTTAGTAGAAATCAACTACCAACAAGGTACCAAAGAAGTCAAAGCAGATTATACCACCGGTAGAAATTTCTTTTTGAATTACCACCAACTGAAACCCATGGTAAGCTACCAGCCATCAACGACCACACGATTTACATTAGAAACACGTTTCTCAAACAAAAATGCAATCTCCGGTGAATATGCCTATGTAAAAGAAGTTACGCTTCGTAGTAAATACAACCAACCCGAAAAAGGAAGTTTACAAGCCAGCTTTTCCCTTTTGCAAATCGACTTCCAAGGAAATGCAAGTTCTGCTGTTGGTTTTGAACTTCTGGAAGCGCTCAAACCTGGAAACAATGCGACCTGGAATGTTGGATACCAACGTAATGTCTCCAAAAAACTTCAAATTTCGATTCAATACACAGGTAGAAAATCAGAAAGCAGTCGCATGATACATACGGGAGGTATGGAAGTGAGGGCGTATTTTTAGAAATAGAATCTATCCTCCCAAATCATTCAAATTTTCCTCTATCTCTTCAATGCTTGGTAAACTTCCTTTCAAGTTGTCTGGTAAAATACGCGTTAATTCATATTCAGAAATACCTATCGGTTTATGGATATCTCGCAAGGTATATTCCGCAAACAATTTGTCTTTCCCTTGACATAGAATCAGTCCAATTGTCGGTTTATCTGTTTCATGTTTGAGTTGTGCATCCACGGCAGAACAATAGAAGTTCATTTTTCCTGCAAATTCAGGTAGAAACTCTCCTTTTTTCAATTCTATTACAACAAAACACCGCATTTTAAGATGATAGAACAATAAATCGAGGTAAAAGTCTCTCTCGCTTACTTCCAACTTATATTGTCGCCCAACAAATGCAAAACCAGCACCTAATTCCACTAAAAATTTTTCAACGTGTTTCACTAAATTTAATTCTAACTCACGTTCTGTAAATTCCGTTTCTAAAGTGGTGAAGTCAAATATATACGGATCTTTAAATAAATGTTTGGCCCAAGCTGAATGATCAACAGGTAGCGTGTTGTCAAAATTATTTATTAACGTTCCTTGGCGTTCGTGTACCTTGCTTTTGATTTGTACGATCAAGGTATCTCTGCTCCAACCTTGTTCAACTACTTGTTGCATATACCAAAATCGGATAGAAAGATCTTTTATTTTTTGCATCAAAATAACATGATGCGACCAACTAATTTTAGTAATTAACTGTAATTCATTAGATTGTAATTTTGAAACGGGCAGTTGCGAAATTGGAGTTTCTTCTGTTTTTAATTCCGACACGGCTAGTGGCGGAATTACATTATCTTCGTTTTCTAATTGGGCAACGGCCCGTTGCCCAATTGTAAGTAATTGATATTCTGTATAAAATTGAACAATTGTCTTTAAATTCCTCTCCGAAAATCCTTTCACATCACTCAATTCATTTTTTAAATCAACTGCCAAACGTGGAATAACTCCTTTTCCCCAACCTTCTTGTTGTTGTCGTCCGTGAATCATTTTACCAATATCCCAATAAGTAGCCAACATCTCGGCATTTGCTGTTTGAAATACTTTCGCTTGTCCTTGTCGAACTCGTGCTTTAATGCCTCCTAATAGGTCTTTATAGTTTGATAAAACATTACTCATGTTATCTAATTTAATGAAAAAGTTGATAATAATTTTACATAAATGGTGAAAAAAGTTAGGAAATATTTAGTCTATTTAGTCGCATGATACATACTGGAGGTATGGAAGTCAGGGCGTATTTTTGATTTTTTTCCACTTTACATTAAACCTTTAGTGATTGATAGAGTCAAATCCATAAATATAATTTTATGGAGTCAACAAATTCATTTCAAAAACTTGCGCTCGTAATCATTTTATGCATGAATGCAAGTATTTTAGCCTTTAGTCAGAAATTTACAATCGTTTTAGGAAGACCTACAGATCATTCTATCACTGCAAGTATTATGTTCGATCAATCCGTTGATTTCTATATAAACTATGGTACTCAAACAAATACTTATACATCTAAAAGTGTTGATTTTACAGCAAGTATTAACAAGCCTGAAGAAATAGATCTTAATAATCTTACTGCAAATACAAAGTATTATTATGTAGTGAATTATAAATTAGCAACATCTTCAATCTACTTAAAATCTCCGGAATATTCCTTCCATACACAACGAACTAAGGGGTCTGAATTTACTTTTACAGTCGAAGCAGACGAACATCTTTATGATAAAAAAGGAGATCGAGAGACGTACCAAACTTGCTTAAACAATCAGGCGAAAGATAAACCTGATTTTATGATGACTTTAGGAGATATTTTTGGTGATGATCACAATCCTAATACAATAACTTCTTATGAATTAGATACCTTACATAGGTCTTACAGACCATTTATTGGTTCTCTTTGTCATTCAGTTCCGTTTTATGTTTGTCTTGGAAATCACGAAGGTGAGATGGATTATTATATGAATAAAAAACCCGGAGAAAATTTAGCTGTTTGGGGAACACAATGGAGAAAATATTACTATCCAAATCCTTATCCTAATGATTTTTACTCTGGAAATACAGACAATGAACCATTTAATATAGGAAATCCAGAAAATTACTATGCTTGGACTTGGGGCGATGCACAATTTATTGTACTAGATGCATATAGAGACCAAAATGATACGACGGCAAAACCGAAAGGATGGGATTGGTCACTAGGAAAAAAACAATACGATTGGTTGCGAACTACCCTTGAAACAAGTACTGCAAAATATAAATTTGTTTTTTGTCACCACATCAATGGACAAGGTAGAGGAGGTATAACAAATGCACAAATGAATGAATGGGGAGGTAATGATTTAAGTGGTAAAAAATTAACCTATAATTTTGACAAATATCGCCCAGGATGGGGAAAACCTATTCATAAATTATTTGTCGACAATGGCGTAAATATATTCTTTCAAGGACATGACCACTTATTTGCTAAAGAAGAATTAGATGGTGTTATCTATCAAGAAGTACCTATGCCGAGTGATTCTTCCTATGAAATCGGAATGCTAGCAAACGCAGATGCATATACTGCCGATACAATTGGTGGTGCTGGCCACATTCGTGTTAAAGTAAAAGAATCATGTATAACGGTTGATTTCGTAAGAACGTATTTACCAAAAGATACACTCGGAAATCATAAAAATGGAGAAATTGCATTTTCATACACCTTGGGAACATGCGATACCACAGGTACCACTGCTCATTTGTTTGAAAAATCATTTCAAGAATCTATTAAAATGTCTCCAAATCCTGCAACAGATAAATTGGTTATTCAAGCAGCAGACGATTTCTTGATTCAAAAAGTAACCTTACTCAATGCTTTTGGTCAACAAATTAAGGAAAGTATTAGCAATGAATTGGCAATAAGCGAATTTCCAAATGGAATATACTTTGTAAACATAACAAGTGGATCACAAACCATTACCAAAAAATTAATTATACAACACTAATAATATACCTATGAAATCATTCTTATTTTTTATTCTAACATTTATTTCTGTTGCTGTTTTTGGTCAAAACATCTACCATAAAGAGGTATTGGGAAGACCAACTTTTAACAGTATTACTGTTCAGGCTTTTTTTGATGCAGATGTCGAAGCGGCTATACAGTATGGATTATCTAACAGTAATTTGGACCAACAAACAAGTTGGCAGAAATACAATGTAAATGAACCAACCGAAATTATCATTAATGGGTTGAAAGAAGGAACTAAATATTTCTATCGTTTAATATATCGAACTCCAAATACGTCTGTCATTAATTATCGACCAACATATTCATTTCAAACAGCAAAAAAACAAGGAGTTCCATTTACATTTGTAGTACAGGCAGATCCTCATTTAGATGAACAAAGTGATACGGCATTATATTCCATTTGTTTGAAAAATCAATTGGAAGATAATCCTGATTTTATGATTGACTTAGGAGATTTTTTAATGTCGGATAAATTAAAAAATGCCGCTAAAATAGTACCAAAGGATACAATAACTTTTAGAAGTAATTTATTACGCTCGTTTTATGAGAAAATCTGTCATTCAATTCCTTTATTTATAGCACTTGGTAACCATGAAGGAGAATCTGGATGGTTACTTACAGGAAATGAAAATACCATTCCTGTTTGGGGAACAAACGACCGTAAAAAATTCTTTACGAACCCATATCCTAATGAATTTTATACAGGTGATACTACCAACCATAAATTTGTAGGTATTCGAGAAAATTACTATTCTTTTCACTGGGGTGATGCATTATTTATTGTATTAGATCCTTATTGGTATACAACCCAAAAACCAGATGCAGCTAATGGTTGGAAATGGACCCTGGGTAAAGGACAATACGATTGGTTAAAGAAAACTCTTGAAATGAGTGATGCGACATTTAAATTTGTTTTTTCTCATCAATTAATTGGTGGTGCACCTGAAGGAAGAGGTGGTGTCGAATTTGCTGATCTTTACGAATGGGGAGGATACAACCAAGATAGTACCTATGGATTTAAAACAAATCGTCCAGGTTGGTATAAACCAATAAAGGATTTGTTGACAGAACACCATGTCAATATCTTTTTTCATGGGCATGATCACTTTTATGGTAAGCAAGAGAAAGATTGTCTTATTTACCAAGAATGTCCTCAACCTAGTCTCCCAAATTTTCAAAATGCAAATATGGCAACTGATTATGGTTACAAACAAGGTGTAATTTTACCAAACACAGGACATTTAAGGTTACATGTAGATCCTAATCAAGTAAAAGTTGAATATGTGAGAGCATATTTACCTAGCGCTGAAACTCCATCGCGAAAAAATCAAGATGTTTCTGCAACCTATTATATTCAAAAAACAAATTGCTATGATTCACTAACAACAGGTGTTCCTGTTCTTTGGAATAGCAAATATTCAGACGAGTTAATCTATCCTAATCCATTTTTTAATGAAGTTAAAATCCAATTTTCTGTTCCAAAAACCGAAAAAATCAATTTGATGATTGTAAATGAAAATGGTCAAATTATCAAGCATTTAATTAACGGAAGCATCATCGAAGCTGGTAGTTTTCAACTAAATTGGGATGGTAAAGATTATTTAGGAAATACCGTATCTGCTGGAAATTATAGATATATAATTGAAGGACAAATTTCTGGAACTCGACAAGGACAAATATCTTACCTAAAATAAACAGTAATGAAAAATCTATTTTTACTATTAATTATTTGTGTTTCGTATACAAATTATTATGCACATGATGCAAATTATGATCGTATTTTATTACATACATGGAAAACGAAAGATACCGTTGTTAAAGCGTCTTTCTATATGATAAAACAAGGAAAAGTATTCTTAGAAAATGAAAATGGTACTTTAATTTCTTTTCCAATTCAACAGTTATCCAAAAAAGACCGACAATTTATCCAATTGAAACAACAAAAAATAAATAAAATCAACAAAGAATTAACTTTGGAAGGTGCTCAAACAAAAATTCAAACCTATGATCTACAGTTTAAAATTATACTTTGTTTTATAGTAATAACATTTATTGTAGCTATAATTACAATGAATAAAAAACAAATGAAATTCATTTTGCCAATTCTTGGAGTTGGTTTTATCTCTCTCATTTATAGTTTTACAACGAAAACTAATAATGTACTTAAAAGTATAACCGATCCATCTTTTCTAGAAACTTCCTTTTCTCCATTTAATGCAATTATAAATACGAGATGGGATGAAAATTATTTTTATGTAGAATCCAATGGTATTCCAAATACCCATGAAATGATGGTGGGAATAGCAAGTAACGGATGGCAACAACAAGTTCCTGTTCCACAATGCTATATCGGTTCAAATGCTTGGAGTATCCCCTTAAATCCAAGTATCGCATCGACTCCTGTTCCTGTTAATGCAGCACATTTTTCAAGAGGTGCTATAGCAATAGCTATCAATGGTATTCCAATTTTTAATCCATACACCAATACAGGTGTCGATGCATTTTTAGATGGACAGCTGGATAAGTTTGGAGGACATTCAGGGAGAGCAGATGATTATCACTACCATACCGCTCCATTACATTTATATGGATCTACAAAAACTACAAATCCTATCGCTTTTGGCCTTGACGGATTTGCTGTTTACGGTGATACCGAACCAGATGGTTCTGCAATGAAAGCGTTAGATGAAAATCATGGTCATTATGGAACAAATGGAGTGTATCATTACCATGGTTCTA
The DNA here is from genome assembly GCA_947455255.1 of Flavobacteriia bacterium. Lineage (GTDB taxonomy): Bacteria > Bacteroidota > Bacteroidia > Flavobacteriales_D > Crocinitomicaceae > CANHVK01. The sequence goes on from CANGOA010000086.1 coordinate 10,537, forward strand.
AAGCAGCACCTTACATGATTGGTGCGATGGTAGGAAAAATAACGGAAGATTCTACCCATCAAATTATCCCTCAAGCTGCAGCTACTCCTGTAAGACCTTCGCTTACTCCTCTTAAAGGTGCAGTTATTACAAGTTGTAAAGAACATGATTCTAAAAATGGATATACAGTAATATATTCTTATAATGGCGGTTCTGATTCTTTAGAATATAATTGGACAAATACAGGTAAATACACTTTTAATTATTACAAACAAAGTGGAAATTCTACAGCATCTTACAACAAATTTGCACCTTGTAGAATTAATAATTTACAAACAAACATTATATCTGAAATGTCCAATGTTGATTTTAGTATTTATCCTATACCTGTAAATGATGTTGTAAAAATCCAATTAAGTAATCTAAATCATACAAATACAATACGTTACACGACGATACTCGATCTGAATGGAAGAATTGTATATCAAAAAAATGGATTCCAAAATTCCATTTCTGTTAGCGACTTAAAAACAGGTATGTATTTTATACAACTTACTACAGACAAAGGAATTACCTCTAAACGTATTTTAATTGATTAACATGAAATACTTACTTCTATTCATCCTAGGGTTTAGTATTGGTACTAATTACTTTGCTCAAAGTTTTAAAAAATCGATGGCACACCTTCCGGATGCTGGACAGACAAAAAGTTTTACAAATACTTTTGGGGAAGACAATGATTATTCTTTAAATATGCCTTTTTACATCGATCATGGTAATGGTACAATCACAGATACAATCACCGGTTTGATGTGGCAAAAAATTGATTTTGGAGAATTAAGTTATGAAAATGCTATTAAATATTGTGATTCGTTGTCTCTTGGTGGTTTTACTGATTGGAGATTACCAACTCCGTTAGAAAGCTTTAGCATTTTGAATTTACAAAATACAAACCCTGCAATAAATACGACATTTTTCCCTAAATCACTTGCTGAATATTGGTGGACAAGTAGTCTTCAATATAATGATGCATCCAAAGTTTGGGTTACAAATGCTGGTGGAGGTATAGGCAATCACTTAAAAACGGAAACAATAAGTGCAGGAGGTACAAAAAATTTCTTTGTTAGAGCTGTAAGAGATGTTTCTACACCTACCATACTAACAAATCGATACATTAAAAATAGTAACGGCACTATAACCGATCTAGCAACCCAATTGGAGTGGCAACAAACTTCTGACAATCAAACAAAAACATGGGAAGAAGCTTTAGTGTATGCTGAAAATTTATCCATCGATTCCAAATCAGATTGGAGATTACCTTCTATACGTGAATTACAATCCATAAACGATGAAAATTCCGGAAGCCCTTCTGTAAATACAACATTTTTTAATCTGCTAAATACGCAAAGAAAATTCTGGTCATCAACTACCTTAATTGCAAAAGACGCAACAAAAGCATGGTTTTGGGACACGCAATTTGGTATCACAACGTATGATTTAAAAACGACAGGAAATTATGTACTTTGTGTTCGCACTGTAGATTTAAATACTAGCCTTTCTTTAAAAACAGAATCTTTATTCGTTAGCTCGATTTATCCGAATCCTACATCCAATACATTAAACATTTCTACGAACAATCCACAAACATTCACCTATGAAATAACAAACAACTTAGGGCAATCTATTTTTTCTGGTGTAATAAATTCAACTTTCAGTACTGTCAATACTCAAAATTTTCCTGAAGGTCATTATATCCTACATTTATCAAATGCATATAGTTATATAACCCATCGATTTGTTATTTTACATCCATAATGTCCTCATTTTTACATAGTATTTATCTTGGGTTCATTCATGTTTTACCTTTTGGATTAGATCATATTGCGTTTATAATTTGCATCTTTTTAGTAAGCTATTCAAGGAAAGAAATATTAGTACTTAGCTCATCATTTACCATTGCACATTCAATTACACTGTATTTAGCTCTGTCGCACTATATCTCTATAGCAAGCGTAATTGTTGAACCAATTATTGCCCTTACAATACTTTATAGCGCTTTAGAGAATATTTTTCAACTTAAAACAATTCAATGGCGCCCTTTTCTTATCTTTTTCTTTGGTCTAATTCATGGATTGGGTTTTGCAAATGCTTTTGAATTATCAAATGAAACATCCGATTTAATTCAACTATTAATAGGATTTAATTTAGGTATTGAGTTTGCTCAACTGTCTATTATTATAGGTTTGTATTTTATTTTGAGTAAACCATTTTCACAAAAACATTTTTATAAAACTAAAGTTGTTCAACCTATTTCTTCACTAATAGCTTGTATTGCAATTTTTTGGTTTATTAATCGAATATTTTAAAAAAAGTTTTAAATTAATTACCATGGTAAATAAAGTTTACTATATTTGAATTATCAAATTAAAATTTAAAACAAAAAAATATGTCAACATTAGTTAAAACAACTTGGGCAATCGACCCAACTCACTCTGAAGTAGAGTTCAAAATCAAACACTTAGTAATATCTACAGTGAAAGGAATTTTCAAAGAATTTACAGGTTCTGTAGAAGTAGATGGTGAAGATTTCACAACAGCGGATTTCCATTTTGAAGCAAACGTAGATTCTATCTTTACAAACCAAGCAGATAGAGATGGTCACTTGAAATCTGCTGATTTCTTTGATGTGGTTAACTTCCCAAAAATTACGTTCAACTCAACAGCTGTTACTAAAAAATCAGAAGATAACTATACAATTATTGGAGATTTGACAGTAAGAGACGTAACTAAATCAATTCAATTAACAGCTGAATTTGGTGGTGTTGCTAAAGATCCATACGGAAATGTAAAAGCTGGTTTCGAAATTACTGGAGCAATTAACCGTAAAGAGTTTGGCTTAACTTTTCATGCTGTTACAGAAGCTGGTAACATCGTTCTTGGAGAAGATATCAAATTAAACATCAACCTACAATTCGCGAAACAAGCATAGTTAGATTAAGAGTTAATACAATGAAGGGTGTCCGTTAATCATGACACCCTTTTTTTTCATAATATTGTCTAGTCCTGAAATAGCGATACATAATTTTTATCGTTATGGAAAAAGCAGAAAAAGTCGTTTATGAAAAACGCACCCAAAGTGATTACTCAATGAGTTTCAAACTCCAAGTCGTTCAAGAAATAGAACACATGGAGATA
>CANGOA010000087.1 GCA_947455255.1 Flavobacteriia bacterium
AAAGATATTCAAATTTACTTGAATTCTCCTGGAGGTTCTGTATATGCAGGTTTAGGTATTTACGATACCATGCAATACATCAAACCAGATGTTGCTACGATTTGTACAGGTATGGCAGCTTCTATGGGGGCGGTATTAATGTGTGCAGGAACAAAAGGAAAACGTACAGCGTTGAAACACTCACGCGTGATGATACACCAACCATTAGGAGGTGCTCAAGGTCAAGCTTCTGATATTGAAATCACAGCGAGAGAGATTCAAAAATTGAAAAACGAATTATATCAAATTATTGCTGAGCATTCAGGACAAGATTTTGATAAAGTTTGGGCGGATTCTGACCGTGATTACTGGATGACTGCTGAAGAAGCTAAGGCTTACGGTATGGTGGATGAGGTTTTAGTTCGTAACCCAAAATAATTTTATCGGTTGATTTAAAATTGCACTAACATCGTTGTTCTCGATTCAAAATTGCTCATTTACTAATGTAAACTGCGCTTTTTTCATCATTGAACGCCTCGTTATTACTATTTTAAATCAACCTAATTAATATTAATTAAGAGATACTATAATTTAGTATCTCTTTTTGTTCCAATATATATGGCAAAAAAAGAAACGAATTGTTCATTTTGTGGTCGTCCGAGAGCGCAAGTAGGGATGTTGATAGCGGGTGTTTCTGGGCATATCTGTGAAAGTTGTATTACCCAAGGTTATACGATTGTACAAGAAGAAATGGGTGCTGGTAACAAAGCTGTTGCTAAGCCTCACGAACCATTAAATGTCTTGAAACCGAAAGAGATTAAAGCGAAATTGGATGAGTATGTGATAGGTCAAGAGGATGCTAAAAAAGTATTGTCGGTATCGGTTTACAATCATTACAAGCGTTTGAATCAAAAGGTAACTAAGGATGAGGTAGAGATCGAGAAATCGAATGTCATTTTGGTAGGTCGAACAGGTACAGGAAAAACATTGTTAGCGAAAACTATTGCGAAGATGTTGAATGTCCCTTTTTGTATTGCTGATGCTACGGTATTGACTGAGGCAGGTTATGTAGGTGAAGATGTAGAAAGTATCTTGTCACGTTTGTTGCAAGCAGCTGATTTTGATGTAGACGCAGCACAACGAGGAATTGTATTTATCGATGAGATAGATAAAATTGCACGTAAGAGCGATAATCCATCCATTACACGTGATGTTTCTGGAGAGGGAGTTCAGCAAGGACTACTGAAATTATTAGAAGGAACGGTTGTGAATGTTCCACCACAAGGCGGAAGAAAACATCCAGAACAAAAAATGATTCAAGTAGAGACAAAGAACATTTTGTTTATATGCGGAGGAGCCTTTGATGGAATTGAGAAAATTATTTCTAGAAGAATTAATCGTCAAACGATTGGTTTTACATCGAATGAAACGGTAAGAATAGATGGAGATAACTTCTTGAAATATATCAATCCAACGGATATAAAAACATTTGGATTAATACCGGAGTTGATTGGTCGTTTTCCATCCTTGACTTATTTGGAACCGTTAGATGCAAAAAGTTTAAAACGCATTTTGACAGAGCCAAAAAACGCGTTGGTAAAACAATATTTACGTTTGTTTGAAATCGATGGAACGAAGCTTTCGTTTGATTCGGGGGCGCTTGATTTTATTGTGGATAAAGCAATTGAATTTAAATTAGGAGCACGTGGATTACGTTCGATTTGTGAAGCGATTTTAACGGATGCTATGTATGAAATTCCTTCTGAGAAATTAGGAGAATTTAAAGTTACATTAGAATATGCGAAAGAGCAATTTTCGAAATCGAAGGTAGCGCAGATGAGTGTGGCTTAGGAGAGAAGGATAGCGAAAGGGAGACGCACATGTTGTGCGTCTGTGCGGAGCAAATAAAATTATAAAAATTTATAATGGGTATTTAGAGATTTCTAGATACCCATTTTTTTAAGAAAGATTAAAGATTTTTTTTAATTTTATTAAAGGGAGACGCACATGTAGTGCGTCTGTACGGAATGTTTATAATCCTGTGTTTTCCAATAATTCTTTTAAAATAATTCCTTTATTAAAGTCTTTCGCTCGAAGGATTGCATTTTCTTTCATTTCCGTCTGTAAGGTTTCGTTATGGAAGAAGTGGATGCAATTTTTAATCATATCGGATTTTCCAGCAGCTAGATAACCGCAGTTTTCTTTGATAATGTCTTTAGGTCCTTTTGCATTGTATGCAACAACTGGTAGGCCACAACTAAGTGCTTCTAGAACTACGCAGCTGAAGGTGTCGAATTTTGAAGGTAGAATTAATAAATCAGCAGACGAGTATATTTCTGGTAATTTTTTTGCGTCTACCCAGCCTAAGAAAATTGCATTTGGAAGTTGTTTTTTCAATTCCTCTTCTGCTGGTCCTGTTCCTGCAAAAACGAGTTTTACATTTGGGATTTCTTTTTCAATTTCAGGAAAAATAGATACAATATCCATAACTCCTTTTTCATTACTTAGTCTTCCAGTAAATAAAATAACCTTCTCGGATTCTTTGCAACCAAACAACTTTTTCTTAGTGCTTTTTCTTGGGTAGAAAGAATCATTACACCAGTGAGCAGTACGTTTGATTGTTGCATTCTGGAAATCCATGTCTTTTCCAGACATCCATTTTTGATGATCTGAATTTAACACATACAATTGATCGAAACCAGCATAGAAAGCACGTAACATTCTTCGTACACGGTTTAGGTTGTGTCCATCTACACCTAATACTTTTCTTGCAAATAAAAGCCAATCCGTATGCACATAGAAATTCGCAGGAACAGAATAAGCATTTTTTAGGTAAAGCGAAACAGCACCCATCACTCCTTCTGTAGAACACATGATTCTGTCGTATTCGTTTTCTAAGAATAGGTGATGTATTTCGTTTAAATTAGGAATTCTAATAGGTTGTTGTTGGTAGAAAGGAAGTGTAAATTCAGCTAACGGTTTGACAACAATTAAATGGTCCTCTGATTGTAGAGTACTACTACATACTAAGAAATCGATCGGAAGATTTAGTCGTTTTACTTCCTTGTGCATTTCTTGTAGCACAGACGAAACCCCATTTTTATCTTCAAATGTATCTGTCAGCCACAACATTCTTTTTGGGTGAGGGAATGCGTTTATTTTTTCCGAAAACACATCTAAAAGAGGTCTGTTAGAGTACATCACTTTGGAACTTGTGAATAATGCTCCTTGAATGAGTGAAGAAGCTAACATTGGGAAAGGTAATCCATCTAAAAAGTTAGAGATATCCGGATTGACCATTTTTTTACCAAATAGTTTTGCTTTTTTGCTTTTGGATTTGGTAAGTAATCTTATTTCACTTGGAATTTCTAGTTTTTCAATGATATCCGTAATATTGATTTTTTCCAAAGAACCATCTTGGATTAGTTTGTTTACTTTTTCAGTTACCCTTGAGAACAACACCTTGCTAAGTTCGTTACTGATAGTATTCACACCTTCGGTGATTTGCGCGTTCATTTCTTCCCCTTCTAAGTCGTTTGCCTTAGCAATTTGAACTGCAGCATCGAATACAGGTTTGTATATTTTAGGAAGGAGTAGTCGTTTTCTTTTGGAAGGTACTTTACCGATAAAGCAGTTATGAAATAGTTCGATAAATTTCATCGTTACTTTATGGCGACGAAGTTCAGCGAATGCGTTTGTCACGAATAGGGCTAACATTTTTTCATTGAAAGAACCTTTATGGAGCATAATTCTCACTAATCCTGGATCTTCCATGTACATGGCGATTTGGCAGAAATAATCTAAGAAAGCGACAGTAAGTTTCTCTGAATTTTGGTGTGTTCCAAAAGGCGCCATTGCACCGTTTCTAATTGCTTCTAGTGCTAACGATGAGGAAGATTCCGTTTTTAATCGTTCTTGTAAATTTGGAATGTGTAGGTAGGTTCCAGTTTGCCCAGAGAAGATACCCATGTGACTATCTGATCCACCTGAATACGATTTTTTGTAACGATTTTTACAGTATAAACTGATATCGACATTGAATCGTTCAGCATCTTTATCAATCTGTTCAGGAGTTAGGTTTTCAAGCCAGGTTTTCACCAAAATATTCTGCCAAGTATCACGTTGCCCATTTAAGACTTCAAAACGTTCGAAAAGTAACACCATTTTACTTAGAAAGTCGAAAGAAGGCGTTTTTTGAACGTTGTAATGATAGAGTGGGTGTGCCCAGATAGTAGGTAAGTCGTTTGCATGTGTATATTGAAGAAATTGGTATACATTACGACGTAGTTTATTAAGTACTATTTCTTGTTCTTTTGTAAATCCATAGGTAAGGACATGGATTCCAATATTGAAATCAGGAACCGTACAGCTAAATTCTGCACCTACTAGTACATCATTTCCAAGTTCGATTTGTTCAAAACAGGAACGTGCGTTGTTATGGTTTGTGATTGTTATTGCATTGACTTTGTTTTTTTCTAAACGTTTGATAAGTCTGTCTGTAGGTAGCCATGTTTCAGGTACGTTAAGAATTCTTCCTATTAATTCGTCAGGAACATCGCTGTTATAATCATGGCAATGAAGGTCGATTTTCAGAATTTCATTTTCAGGATATTTGTTTTTTTGAATTTTTAAAAACGATTGAAGTTCGTTTGTTAATTCCGTGTGGAAAGAAGTGTTTTTTGCTTTACTAGTTGACATAATTTTCTATTATGATTTCTATCAAAGCTATGAAAGATTGAAGAGAAATAATAGGGGGAAATTACTTAATAACATGAAGTTACAGAAAATTAATATGGGGGAAATGTGGGGAGTGGAGGGGGATAAAGATGAGCCGTAATGATATGGATGATGATATGAGGAGCCGCAATGCGTTGCGGCTGTACGGCTGTACGGCTGGAATTTATGTTATAATGATATATACCAAGCATTAGGTTCTACTTGATTACGGAATTTGCGTAGGGTTGGGTTGATTTTTTCGTTGGGCATTAAAGAATAAACGATATAGTTAAGTTTTCCAACAGTAACCATTTCGACATGATAGGTGCGAAGATTAGCTAATTTTTGTTGCGCATTACTTTTTTGAAGAAAAGCTCCAAGGACGATGTAATTTTTAGGATGTTTGGTCTTGTTTATAGAAAGGTTTGAGGGAGCGTTTAATTGTTTTGTTAGTTGAATTTTCAATGCATTTATTAATGAGTCTTTTTCAAGGATGTTATTTTTAAGCGTATTGATAACTACAAGTAAAGAATCTTGTTTAGCGGATGAAATTTGGATTGGTTTTTCTGTTTTTATTTCATCGATTCGAAACATCAAACTATCAATTTTAGATTTATTTATAATTTGATGTTTATGTTCGATGTTTTTTTCGGAGATGGAATGTACTTTATGTAATAAATTTGAAATCTTATGAGTGTGTTTAACTTGTGAAGTATCTGTTTGTGTAAATAATGAATGAGCTATTAAAAGTACGAATGTTAAAGAAAATATCTTCATGTTAATTTTATTATTGAAATGTTATTTGTTTTTAATTTTCTCTTCAAGGAGTTTTAGTTTTTCACTGATTTGTAGGATATATGAATCAACTAAAGGAGACATTTCAGCACTAATGTGAATGTGAGATAATTCTTTTAATTCGTCTTTTACTTTGTCTAATTCTCGTTGAATATCTTTGGATGAGATATTTTCTATGGACACTAACATTGTAAGTCTACTAAGTATGTTTTTTAATTTCAACAAGTAATAGATATCTTCAGGATCATTGGTTTCAACTTGAGGTATAGGTTCAGTATTTTCTTTTTTCTTGTATTCATCTTCATATTTCTTGATTTGTTGTAGTTTTCTATTTGAAATATGAATATATGAAAACTCCATCCCTCTGCTTCCTGAAGTAATATAATTACCTGTTGCTGTTGAATAGCTTACACGAAAAATATTGTTTTCATTGAATTTTAATCCTAATTGAGCAACGAGAGCCTTTTGTAAAATCCAATTCACACCAATAATTGGTTCAGCGTGTTTAGTAACTTTAAAATTAATAAGTAGTCCAGCATTGTATTCATTTACATTGCTTTGATTCATGTACAAAAACTTAGGAGTTAGAGTAATAAGTTTTCCCACATGACAAATTAGATTGATATGAAAATTCGATCGTAAATCTGCTCCTTTGTCTAGTGTATTCGATTTATTGTTATTACTTCCTAAATGATAAAAAGATAGGCCTGTAGCCAACATAAATTTTTCTTTGATAAAATTTGTTCTATAATAAATTCCAACATTGTTATCGAAAGAATAAAAACTTTGACGTGTAAAATTTTCTCCAGATGCAAATGAGTTATCAAAACCTGTAGTTGAAGTAGGTGAATATTGTGAAGCATAGGTGAAGTTTTGCGTGTTCATACTTGTGTTTAATACACCAAATTGCAATCCTATTGACAAACATGTTTTATCATTATTATTTGCTGGATTTATAATTTTATAAGCCCCTGATAATAGAAAATTGAATGTATTGAATGAACCACTCTCACTTTTATTATTTCCTAAAAATTGACCAATAGCAATTCTATTCGTAAAAGGCATATCCACTCCAATTGAGGAAACAATATTTCCCGACCCACGAGTACCATTTGTTGAGTGTATTCCATTATTTGTGTTTAATTGTACTCCTTTAAAAGCATATATTCTTTCTCCTGTTAACGCAGGGTTAAGGTATAAAGTATTTAAATCGTACTGATAATAACGGGCATCTTGTGCAAACGTGCTTAATCCAATTATTAGCGTTATAAGTGAGAATATGTGTTTCATTTTGTTAGGATTAACGTGTCAGATTGATTATTCCATTTTTAGATATTTCTTTACCATCGATTGTTGTTGCAATAAATGCGTAGTTGTATGCACCAACTGGTTGTTGAGTTCCATTATACGTTCCATCCCAACCATCGTTTTGAGAATTACTTGAAAAGATTAGATTTCCCCATTCGTTAAATATTTTCAAATCTAGTTTTGTAATAGGTCCTCCTAAAATTTTAAATTCATCGTTCATGTTATCGCCATTCGGTGAAAATGCAGAAGGAACAGCTAATTGCGTTGAATAATTGATTTTAATAGAATCACACACTTTTGAAGAACAAGCTTTTGAAGAATATGCAGTTAAACAAACTTGATAACTAGCAGCCTTTTCTTCGATAAAAGCATGTTGAGGAGAAACTAAAGCTGTACTCATATTATCTCCAAATTCCCATAAAAATTCATTTGCATAACTGGATTGGTTATCGAAAGCAATTTTTAAGTTTGGAATTAATGAAGTGGTAGTTTTAACTGCAAATTTTGCCGTTGGAACAGGAAAAATTGTGATTAAATTAGATTTAATTAAACTATCCTTACAACCTAGGGTTGTAGTTGCATAACATTTCACAGTAAATGTATCCATCGATAAGTATTTATGGAATGGACTTATTGTTACATCTTTTGAGCCATCACCAAAGTCCCATTTGTATTTTGTGTTTGTGGGTGAAATAGAATTATTTGTAAAATTCACGACTTCCGGAAAGCAGCCTTCAACTTTATCCGTAATGAAATCAACTTTAGGAACATCTTCTATTTCAATTGTTTTTTCGATTGTGTTTTCACAGTTTTGATCGGAAGAAACAGTTAGTTTAATGGTGTATTTTCCAGCTTTTGTGAATACATAGGATTTGTTTTGTGACTGAATAATATCGTTATTTATTTCCCATTTCCAATTTTTAATGGAACCACTTGCCACTTTTGAACTATCAATAAATTCAGTGATATGATTTGCACAGAAATTTTTTACGATAAATTTTGGTGTAACTGCGCTTAATGCGTAGATATATCCTGGAATTTCTAAAGAATCTTTACATCCTCCTGGAGCAGTGATAATTTCTTTTACATTGAATAATCCATCTTTTAAGTAGGTGTGATTTGGTACTTTTTCACTTGAAGTTGTACTATCACCAAAAATCCATTGATAAGTAGAGCCAGCTACCGTTGTTGAGAAATCATTAAACTTAGGAGAAAGGGGAAGACAACCGGATGTGTTTTGAGCGTTGAATTGAACGATAGGTTTTTCGTTAATTGTTAAATCCTTAGAAATGGTGTTTGAACAACCAATACTAGAAGTTGAAGTCAAAGTCAATTTGTAATTTCCAATTTTTGTATAAACATGTGTTGGGTTTTGAGTGTTTGACGTGTTACCATCACCGAAATCCCAAAACCACGATGTAATTTTAGAAGCTAAAACGGTAGATTTGTCAGAGAAATTAACTATGGAATTAGAACATGCCGTTGTGTTAGTAAATTCTGCAACAGGAACATTTAATACCGTGATATAGGATGATTTTATGAGTGAATCTTTACAACCACCTTTTGTAGTAATTATTTCTTTAATGGTATAAGATCTATTAGCAACAAAAGTATGGGTAGGATCTTTTTCTGTAGATAATTTAAAGTCACCAAAATCCCATAAATATTCTGAACCATCATCTGCTACAGATTGATCACTGAAACTTACAGGGAAAGGAGAACAACCACTGATTGAATTTGATATAAAATCAACTGTTGGCTTATTGTTGATCACTATCGTTTTAGTAACATTTCCTTTTGATCCTTGATTACTTGTCACATTTAGAGTTACTTGATAAGTTCCTGGTTTACTAAATGTATGATTTGGGTTTTGAATTGATGAAGAAGTAGAGTCTCCAAAATTCCATTGCCAATCTGTGATTGAACCATTTGCAAAAACAGAAGTATTAATAAAATTAATAGCTGCATTCACACAAGCATTTGAAGAATTCGTGAAATTTGCTGTTGGTTTAGAAAGTTCTACAGATGTACTGAAATTGCTTATACATCCTTGGGTCGTTCTTACTTTTAAAGTTACCCCGTATGTTCCTCCAGCATTGTAATGGTGCAAAGGATTTTCATCATTGCTTGTTTTTTGATCACCAAAATTCCATTCATAGGTTGGTGAACTACCTACATTAACGGATATGTTTGTGAATTTTGTTGAGTCTATAATTGGGAAGAATTCAGAAGTAAAATTAGCAATTGGTGATTGATTTATATTTAAATCTTGCGAAATAGAATCCAAACAGCCTTCAGCAGTTTTAACTACTAATTTTGTTTTGTAATTACCAGGTTCAGTATATGTAGTACTCACATTTTGAAGCGTTGAAGTTGAGCCATTACCTAGATCCCATTTGTAACTAGAGATTGGAATCCCAGATGAATTTGAAGGACCATTAAAAACAATTGGAGAACCAGAACAAAGTGTACTTGTTGTTAAATTAGAATTGGCGGTTATCGGTGTAACAGGAGTCACCTTGTTTTTACACGGATAACCAACCAATAAGGTTGTTATAGAAAAGAAGTCAGCTGCAGAAATTGAAGTACAAGGGACATTAATTTGAAATCGTACATAAATTAATGGTGTGTTATTTGGAACAACGTATGAAACGTATGGACCTGAAGTATTATTTCTTAAGAAATTATCATTTGGGTTTAAGAACGTATATGGTTCTAATTGTGCTACTACTTTTGTTGTACTAATGTATGTTAATTTTGTTTGATTAAATTTTAAACGGAAATCGAAAGAACTTACAGGTCCTTTTGATTTTACGTAAATAGGCATATCGAAATAGGTTACTCCGTTTGAGAATGTGTACGTAGCATTTTGAAGGTCAAAAAACAAGGTGTCGTTCGCAACATCAGGTGGTGGAGGAGGGAGTAACATCATCTTGTTTTTATACAATGAAGTTGTAGCTTTTGCGTGTAGTTGAGTTACAAAAAGAAGTAATATTATCCAATATGATTTTTTCATGTTTTTCTATCTATAATCGTTTTTTCAATCGTAAACAAAGGTAGTTTGACAACACTAAAACAAAATAAAGCCTGTATTATGATATAATTAATTGGATATGTTTTATGTGTTAATACGATTAAAATTTACACACAAAAAAAGGCCGTGGTTTTCACCACGACCTTTCTGAAAATTAAACTAATTATTAGTTATTTATAGCAACTCTTTCTACTTTGTTAAAGTTTTCATTGTAAACTTTCACTAAGTACATTCCGTTAGCTAAATTAGAAACGTTAATCTCTTGTTTCATGTTTGCAGATAAGTCACCAGAGAAGATTACTTCTTTACCAGAAATATCTGTAATCATTACTTTAGAATTAACACCAGAAACGATGTTTAAAGAACCAGCAGCTGGGTTAGGGAAAACTTTCACAGAATTAGAAGCATCTAATGCAGCAACACCTGCAGCTAAACCTCTTAATTCAACGTTAACAGCTTTACCATCTAACATACCTTTAACTGATGTGAAATCATCTAAGTTAATTGCACCTTTAGCAGCATCAAATTTAACAGAAACAACGTTTGAGTTCATATCAAAAGAAGAGAAATCATTTGATGTGAAACGTAATGTTCTATCGTTTGTATTGAAGTGGCTGAAGCTTTCGATTTCGTTAGATTTAACTTCAACGTTTTTGTAAGTTAATACATCCTCATTGAATTTAATCGCGAAGTCAAGTCCTTTTACTGTTTTTTCTCCTTCGATAGAAACAGGTACTTCTATTGTTGAACCATTTACAGTTACATTAGCAAAATCAAAAACGATTTTGTTATCTAAACTTTTGATTAAACCATTGTGTGTGAAGTTAGCGTAGCTACCATCAACATCACCTAACATGATCCCTTTGTAAGTTTCAGGTTTGATATCTGGACAGTTAGCGAAATCAGTTACCGTTGCAGGTAAGAAGAAAGGAGTAACAGGTACTCTTGATTTAGAGAAACCACCAGCTAAGTCATTAGCAGGGTATGTAGTAGAAATTTTGTAAGCAGGATTATTTTTAATTCTTAATGAATCTACGAACGTCCAGTCTTTAGAAGGTTGACCATTAGATACACCAGCATTAGAATAGTTCCAAGCTTGACGGTATTCACCGATACTTAAAGCACCTCTTTGTCTGATTTGAGAGATATCACCCGCAGAGATAACACCATCCAAGTTAACATCAGAAGCAATCATTTGGTAGATAGTTGGAGTAACATTTACGTCATTCAATAAGATTGAATTGATAATGTTAACGTCACCAGCATTTACAACGTCAAATACATCCGAAGTATTAGCGATATCTCTAACGATACGTACTCCTAATCCATTGTATAAGTCGTAAGTTGTGTTACCATCGATATCCGCTTTCACATCAATGTTATTTCCATTAATGATCCCTGTGTTTACATCAGCACCATAAACTTTAGTAGCTAAGTAATCATTTGGATGTAAAGCATCAAATTTGATAGGTGTGTTATCACCCCAGAATCTTAATGCCATTGGTAAGCTGAAATCTTTGTGTGTAATTGCTTTACCAGCAGAAACAGCTTTTGTAGAAACACCACCAATGTAAGATTCTTGTAAGAACGAAGAAGAAATTGCTGCAGTATCTACAGAAGCAAAGTTTCCTGTTTTGTTGAATTCAATAGTAACGATTTTACCAATACCAGCAAATTTAGCGTTAGCAGGAGCGTTAGCGTTGAAGTATACAGAAACGTTCATTGTTCCGTTGATAGCATCAATAGAGTTAGAAGTTTGAACATACGCTGGGTTGATTAAGTCGCTGTTTACAGTAACTGTTCCAGAAGGAGTAACTTTAGTTTTGTCATAAGCAACCACCATATCGTAACCAATCACGTTGTTTACTGTGTTTGTAGCAGCAGCAGCAACAGCGATGTTAAATGTAGGGATGTTACATTTTTGATCTACCGTACGGATTTCGTATGGTAATGCATTAGGATCAGCGATCGTGAAGTTTTGTGCAGCTGAAGTAGTAACAGCACCTTTGTTATCTGTAGCTCTTACAGTTAAAGCCTTATCACCAGGAGTACTTGTCCAATCGAAAGAATATGGAGCAGTGTTATCCGTACCAACTACAGAACCATTGATTAAGAATTCAACACCAGTAACAGTACCATCAGAATCAGTAGCGTTAGCATTGATTGTGATTACTGTAGGAGCGATAATAGAACCAGCAACAGATGGAGAAGTAGAAGCTATAGCAGCTGTTGGAGGGTTGTTAGCAGCGATAGTAATGTTAGGAGTAGTAGAAGTTCCAGTTAATCCTAAGTTATCTGTAGCAACCGCTTTAATAGCGTGAACACCTAAAGTAGAAGTCCAGTTTACAGAATAAGGAGCTGTATTATCAACACCTACAGAAACGTTATCTACGAAAAACTCAACTTGAGCAACTGTACCATCAACGTCACCAGCAGAAGAAGTTAAAGCGATAACATCCCCAACGATTCCATTAGATCCAGCAACTGTAGCAGTAGGAGCTTGGTTGTTAGCAACTGTGATAGCAACAGTAGAAGAAGTAGTGTTATCTCCTTTGTTATCTGTAGCAACAGCAGTAATGTTATGACTACCAGCAACAGCAGTATAATTAGCTGTAAATGGAGCAGCGTTATCAATACCAACAGAAACACCATCTACGAAGAACTCAACTTGAGAAACTGTTCCGTCAACGTCAGCAGCAGAAGCAGTTAATGTTGTAGCAGTACCAGTAATGATAGCAGCGTTGTTAGCTGGAGAAGTTACACTTACTGTTGGAGGTGTGTTAGGAGCTAAGATTAACGACTCAAGAACTGTTTCACCAGCACCAGCGTTAGAAGCTACGTATTTTTGAGAAACACCTGGAGTTGGTGTACCAATTTGGATGTTTAATTCGAAACGGAAAACACCGTCTGTTGTAAACTGACCTAATAATACGCGGTTAGCAGCAGTTGGTCCAGTAGCACCGTTTAATGCAGAGATAGCACCATCTGTTACGATCAATGAGTTACCAGATTGACTAGTAGCATCGAATAAACCACCTGTTGGATCAATACCTACGAACGTAACAGCTTCTGGAGAACCAGCCATGTTACCATCTTGTGTTTTCAATCCGATACCCATTGCAGCAGCAGTGTTATTTAAGATTGAAGACAATGTCAATAAATTGGCAGCACCGTTATCATCCGATTTCAATACACCAAATTGTCCAGTTGCAGACGCACCCACAGAGAACCAAGAGTCAAGAGCAACTGTATTGTTTTTTAATTGTGAACTAGCGATAGCATTTGCTGTTGTAGCACCACGATCCTCATTATTAAAGAAGGAAGTAGAAGTAGAAAACTTCAATGGGTGAGCAACGTTACCATATAATGCTTGGAATTTATATCCAGGTAACATGTCAGCGTACACACGGTAAGTAACAGAACCAACAGGTAAAGTACCTACAGAAGCATTAGCATCCGCTTGTGTAGCAATATAATATTTTTCAACAACGATTCCCTCTAACCCGTTTTGAGCTTGAGCAAAACCGCCACCTAATAAAGCTAAACTTAAGCTCATTAAGATTTTTTTTGCAATTCTTCTTTTTTGTCTTTTTGTTTTCATTTTTTGTTTTTTAAAAATTA
>CANGOA010000088.1 GCA_947455255.1 Flavobacteriia bacterium
AACTGTACAGAGGTTATAAACTGTGGGGATGCCGGGCAAGAGGGAGAATTAATTCAACGTTGGGTATTATTGAAAGCAAAATGCAATGTTCCAATCAAACGTTTATGGATTTCTTCCTTGACAGAAGAAGCAATCAAAGAAGGGTTTTCTAAATTGGTAGAGTCTACCAAATACGATAATCTATATAAAGCAGGTAGTGCTCGTGCTATCGGTGATTGGATGTTAGGAATGAATGCTACGCGACTATTTACTGTAAAATTTGGTCGTGGTAAAGCAACATTTTCTATTGGTCGTGTACAAACACCGACTTTATCCATGATTGTACAACGTCACAAGGAAATCGAAGCATTCGTTACGGATGAATATTGGGAACTAAAAACTACCTACCGCGAAACGGAATTTACTGCGACAATAGATCGTATTCGCTCGAAAGAGAAAGCCGAAAAAGGATTAGAATACTTAAAACAACATGATTTCGAGGTGACCTCCTTTGAACAAAAAGAAGGGAAAGAAGGAAATCCTAGATTGTTTGATTTGACAGCTCTTCAGGTAGAAGCCAATCGTAAATACGCCTTTACTGCGGATGAAACGTTGAGAGGAATTCAAAATTTATATGAGAAGAAATTGGTGACCTATCCACGTGTAGATACTACCTATCTTTCAGAAGATATTCATCCTAAAGTACCTGGAATTTTACAAGCGATGAAACCTTACGAACGTTTAATTGCGCCTTTATTGCAAAAACCAATTCCAAAGTCGAAAGTAGTTTTTGACGATAAAAAGGTAACCGATCACCACGCAATTATACCTACTGGCGAATTTCCACAAGGTTTACCGTTGAATGAAAAACAAATCTATGACCTGATAGCTAAACGTTTTATTGCTGTTTTTTATCCAGAATGTAAAGTGTCTAACACAACGGTACTTGGTAAGGTAGGTCAAGTTGAATTCAAAGCAACAGGTAAACAAATCATCGAGCCAGGTTGGAGAGAGGTATACAGCAATGAAACCCATCGACAAGCTCAGGGTGACGAAAATGGAAAAAAAGGGGAGGAGGAAACAGTGATGCCTCATTTCGAAGAAGGAGAATCTGGACCGCACGAACCAAAAGTACATCAAGGCAAAACTTCCCCACCGAAATATTATACGGAAGCGACCTTGTTACGTGCCATGGAAACGGCAGGGAAACAAGTGGAAGACGAAGAAATGCGAGAGTTGTTAAAAGACAATGGTATCGGTCGACCATCCACGCGTGCGAACATCATAGAAACTTTATTTCGTAGAAAATACATCGAACGTAAAAAGAAAAACATTGTTCCTACACAAACAGGGGTAGACTTGATAGATACGATTCAAAACGAATTATTGAAAAGTCCCGAACTTACAGGTAATTGGGAACGTAAAATTCGTTTGATCGAAAAAGGAGAATACGAATTAGAAACATTCAAACAGGAATTGGTACAAATGGTTTCTGAATTAACAGAAGAGGTAATTTTTAATACGAAACGTGTGATTGCTATTGCTCCTGAAAAATCAGTAGAAGTTGTCAAAGAGAAAGTTTCCAAACCTCGAGAGAAAAAAGAAAAGAAAACCGAAAATCCAGAAGAATTACTTTGTCCTAAATGCAAACAGGTCAACCTTCGCAAAGGAAACACAGCATACGGTTGCGCTAATTTCTCAACCTGTGGATTTAAAATCCCATTTGGCCTACTCAACAAAAAACTTACAGACAAACAAGTAGTAGATCTAATCACTACAGGTAAAACAGCCAAAATCAAAGGACTCGAAATGCCTGGTACCGAAAAATCAATCGATGCCCGCTTCATCCTCACCCCAGATTTCAGCATCGAAATCGAGCGGTAACACATCCTCTCAACGTACAGCCGCAACGCATTG
The DNA here is from genome assembly GCA_947455255.1 of Flavobacteriia bacterium. GTDB lineage: Bacteria > Bacteroidota > Bacteroidia > Flavobacteriales_D > Crocinitomicaceae > CANHVK01. The sequence goes on from CANGOA010000088.1 coordinate 1,897, forward strand.
CGGCTCTTTCATCGCACAACCCCCACACCTCCATTTCGCACCGCTAAATCCCCACCCAACTGATACGGATATAACTTCATCCGAAACACCCAATTAGCGATAGAAAGTCTGTCGCCTCAGAAAAGTACATCGTGCTTTTATCGAAAAAGGTAGCGTAACAAAAACAAGTGTTTGAGGAGGAACGACGAGTTTTGTTTTTGTAGCGAACGTTTCGAAATAAAAGCCGATGCTTTTCTAGCGACGAAGGCCTTTTTGCTTACTTTTTTGGCCAAAAAAAAGTAAGAGAATCCCCTTCATTTCGCACAGCGAAATCCCCAACAAGAAATTGTTACATTTTCACATTGAAAAAATGTTACATTAACAACAATTTTCACTAACTTAAATAGAGTCAATTTTTAAAAACTACTAAAAATCAACTCTCTATGAAAGAAGAATACTTACATTACCTTTGGAAAACTAAAAACATCCCACAACAAAATCTTACTTTAACCGACGGTCGAAAAGTAATCATTCAATCTTTTGGTATCCATAACCATGATAGTGGCCCAGACTTTTCAAATGGAACAGTTATCATAGATGGAATCACTTGGATGGGAAACATTGAAATCCACATCAACTCTTCTGATTGGTACAAACATAATCATCAATCAGATCCTGCTTATGATAATGTCATATTACATGTCGTTTTGAATTTTGATAAGCCAGTTTTTATTAATAAAGAAGAAGTACCAACCATTGCGTTGAAAAATTACATTCCCGTGAATCATTTTAAACAATATTCATTAATGTTGAATAACTCTAAATGGATACCTTGTTATGACTCCTTCAATTCTGTTGATCGAATTCATGTCAATAGTCAAATTGACTTTGCTATAATTCAACGTTTAGAACGAAAAACTAATCTGATTTCATCCCGATTTAAAGCTTTAAATTTTGATTTGAATCAACTTATTATCGAACAAGTAGCTAGTATTATGGGGACAAAAGTCAATCGCTTACCCATGCAAGAACTCATTCAAAAAATTCCGGCTTCTATTTATTGGAAAGAAAATAAAGAAATGATCGAAGCTATATTACTAGATGTAGCGAATTTGTTACCTACGAATATGAATGATTATCATATTGAAAATTTGAAGGAACAAGGGAAATTCTATCGTACTAAATATAATTTACACCAAATGAATCCTGCTTCGTGGAAGTTTTTCGGAACTCGAGCTCCTGGATTTCCACCTTTTCGAATTGCTCAATTAGCTGCTTTAATAACCAATCAAAAGTTTTTCGATTTTTTAAATTCACCCATAGAAGAATGGTTAAACTGGTTTCTTCATGAAATATTTACGACGAATGAATATTGGACTACACATTATCATTTTGAAGTAGAAACTAAAAAACATCAAACAACAATCTCTGATAATACAAAAGATTTAATTGTAATAAATGTAATCATCCCTATAATGTATTGGTGGGGAATATATCAGCATAATGAAAAATGGATAGAAAATGCAATTAATCTTCTAGAAAATATAAAACCCGAAAATAATGAAATCATAAAAAAATGGAAAAAAATGGGATTATCTTTAATTTCAGCAAAAGATTCTCAAGGATTATTGGAATTAAAAAACGAATTTTGTAGTAGAAAGAAATGTTTGTCTTGTAAAATTGGACATCAATTACTCAAACAATGAAACTGATTCAAAAAATCGCCTTCTTTTTTGAAATGCGTTCCTATGGAGTGTGTTCATGGATTGCACGTACTTCTGGGATTAGTTCTTCAAAAGTTAGGGTGGGATTTATTTATGCTTCTTTCATTACACTCGGTTCTCCTTTATTACTCTATTTCGCAATGGCTTGGATATTGGAACACAAACATTACTTCGGATTTAAACGGTTGAAACGACCTACTATTTGGGAATTGTGAAAAGTATCATTGAAAATTTAAAACTCTTTAAAAGAGTATACATCTTCTTAGGAATAATAATATCAATTGTCACAGTTGGTACTATAGGGTTTATGTTTATTGAACATTGGTCCTTTTTAGATGCTTTTTACATGACAGTAATTACAACGGCTACTGTTGGTTTTGAAGAAACACATGAACTTTCTACTTATGGAAAATTATTTACTATTTTTCTTATTATCATTAGTTTTGGTACTTTCGCATTGGCAATTTCTTCAATTACCAAATATATAATGGGTGGAGATTACAAAATCAACCTCAAACAATATAAAACAAAAAAACAATTAAGTACTATGGAAAATCATGTGGTAATTTGTGGATTCGGTCGAGTAGGTAAACAAGTTGCAGAAGATTTACATAGTAAGAAAACATCACTTGTAATAATTGATAACAATGAAGATGAATTTGAGAACAGTCATTTAGTTGATAATTACGTATTTATAAAAGGTGATTCTACAAATGACGATGTTCTTGCTAGTGCAAATTTGGAGAGAGCTATCGCAGTTATTTCTTGTCTACCAAAAGATGCTGATAATTTATATGTGGTTCTATCAGCTAGAGAATTCAATAAATCACTAAAAATTATTTCTCGTGCAACACATTCAACTTCCGTTTCAAAATTAAAACTAGCGGGAGCCGATAATGTAATTATGCCGGATTCAATTGGTGGAACACACATGGCTTCTTTAGTAGCAAATCCAGATGTTGTAGAGTTTTTAGATTCAATACGCTCACAAGGTAATGAAGGTGTGAATATCGAATCTATCGCTTTTAATGAATTACCAACCGAGTACCAATTCAAAAAATTAAAAGACTTGAAAGTTCTAAAAATAAGAACAATAACTTCAGTGACAATTATTGGATATAAAACTGCGGAAGGTAATTACATAATCAATCCTACCGGAGAAGAAGAAATCGTCCCACATTCTAAACTTTTCGTCTTAGGAACTCCCTCCCAAATCAAACACCTCAACGAACTCCTCGGCCTCAAATAAATCTTATATGGTTTATATTTCACCAACTTTCAACATCAATTTTTAATGAGCAAAGCGATCTAAATTTTCTTTCCACTCCTGTTCAATAAACGTCTCAACTTCTTAATTTCTTAATGGTATTACTACAAAACCTACATTAAGCATTCTATAATCTAACAATCTAAAATCTGTCAATTTCTAATCTCCAATTTATTCCCTATATTTAACCTCTGAATTAAAACGTTTTACAAATAATGCGAATCCTTATCACTGGGTCAAACGGACTACTAGGACAAAAAATTGTCAAAATTTTATCAAAAAGAGGTACTGAATTTTTAGCAACATCAAATGGAATCAATCGTAATCAAGATTGTATTGCTGAATTGTATCGCGAAATGGATATTACAAATCAAAATCAAATTCACGAAGTTTTTTCGGCTTTTAAACCAACACACATTATTCATACTGCTGCACTGACAAATGTAGATTATTGTGAATTGAATCCAGAAGAATGTCAAGAAGTAAATGTACTTGCTACTCAAAAATTATGGGTAGAAGCACAAAAAATAAATGCGCATTTTCAGTTACTTTCAACTGACTTTATATTTGATGGGATTACAGGAAATTACAAAGAAACAGACGAACCTTCTGCTGTAAGTATATACGGACAATCAAAAGTGGATGCAGAACAAATTTTAATCAATTCTGAAAATAAAAATTGGTCAATAGCACGTACTATCATTGTATATGGTACTGCAAACAACCTTTCGAGAACAAACATCGTACTTTGGTCAATTGATGCGCTAACAAAAGGAGATCCAATGAAAATCATTAACGACCAATTCCGTATGCCAACTTGGGCGGATGATCTCGCTTGGGGGTGTATAGAAATTTGTCGTAGAAATAAAACAGGAATTTTTCATTTATGTGGACCTGAATTAATGGCGGTAAACGAAATCGTTTTCAGAATTGCTAAACATCTTGGAAAATCTACAAATAACGTAGAAATTATTTCTTCTTCTACGTTAAATCAACCTGCAAAACGTCCACCAAGAACAGGTTTTGACCTTACTAAATCAAAAACTGAATTGGGATATAACCCAAAAACTATCGAAGAAACAATAACTATTTTAACCAATAACTAATTTCAAAAATGAAAAACCTTTGGGCTAGAAAATCAATTATTGATTTGCAAAATGAAGCAAATGATCATGGTTTAGCAAAAACACTAGGTGCAAGAGCTTTAGTTTTACTTGGAATTGGCGCAATTATCGGTGCTGGTTTATTTTCAATCACGGGTTCTGCTGCAGCAAATAACGCTGGACCTGCTGTTTCCATTTCATTTATTATTGCCGCTGTAGCTTGTGCTTTTGCTGGTTTATGTTATGCTGAATTTGCTTCTATGATTCCAGTTGCTGGTAGTGCTTACACATATTCGTATGCAACAATGGGAGAGTTCATAGCATGGATTATAGGATGGGATTTAGTCCTCGAATATGCTGTTGGTGCTGCAACAGTAGCAATTAGTTGGTCAAGATATCTGGCTAAGTTTGTGGAATATTATAATATTCATTTACCACCACAATTGACACTATCTCCATGGGAAACAATGACTTTAGCAGACGGTTCAGTGGTGAGTGGTTTACTTAATTTACCTGCTGTTTTTATTGTGGTTGCAATGTCCCTACTACTTATCAGAGGAACAAAAGAATCTGCAATGGTAAATGGGGTTATTGTTGCCTTAAAAGTAGTAGTGGTTTTGATTTTTATTGCACTAGGTTGGGGTTACATCAATACAGATAATTATACGCCTTTTATCCCAGAAAATACAGGTGCTTTTGGTCATTTCGGATGGTCGGGAATCGTTCGTGCTGCGGGTGTGATTTTCTTTGCATACATCGGTTTTGATGCGGTTTCTACTGCAGCACAAGAAGCTAAAAATCCAAAAAGAGATATGCCGATTGGTATTTTAGTTTCCCTAGTAATTTGTACGGTACTATACATTCTTTTTGCACACGTAATGACTGGTGTTGCAAATTATACAGAATACCAAGGAGCTGACGGAATTGCTCCTGTTGCGGTTGCTATCGAACATATGGGCTCACTCAATGCTGCTGGTAAATTTGTTCTTGCTTATCCATGGCTTAATAAAGCTATTATCTTGGCGATTCTAGCTGGTTATTCTTCGGTAATTATGGTGATGCTTATGGGACAATCTCGTGTGTTCTTCTCAATGTCTAAAGATGGATTACTTCCAAAAGTTTTTTCTGATGTTCATCCAAAATTTGGTACGCCTTCTAAATCAAACTTACTATTCATGGTCTTTGTAAGTCTGTTTGCAGCATTTGTTCCTGCTACAGTTGTGGGAGAAATGACAAGTATTGGTACTCTCCTTGCCTTTGTTTTGGTATGTGCTGGCATCATCGTTTTACGTAAAACGCAGCCAGATCTTCCTAGAGCATTTAAAACTCCGTTAGTACCATTAATTCCAATATTAGGAATCGTTAGTTGTCTAGCAATGATGTATTCACTTTCTGGTGAAACTTGGTTGAGATTAATTATCTGGCTCGCAATTGGAGTGTTAATTTATTTCAAGTACGGTGCAAAACACAGTAAACTTAAAAAAGCAAACCAAGAAAAAAACAGTTCAAATTAAACACGTCAACTAATTTTGTCAACTCATCATCTTAAAAAAACTCTTGGACTATTAGATGCTACTACTATTGTAGCTGGGTCTATGATTGGTTCAGGAATTTTCATTGTAACTGCCCCAATGGCAAGAGATATAGGCTCAGCTGGTTGGATGATGATGCTTTGGTTTTTGACAGGACTAATTACTGTCTTTGCTGCTTTAAGTTACGGTGAACTTGCAGGAATGATGCCTGAAGCAGGAGGTCAATATGTTTACATACAAAGAGCTTATGGAAAAACAATTTCTTTCCTTTATGGATGGACCGTTTTTGCTGTGATTCAAACAGGTGTTATTGCAGCTGTAGCAGTTGCATTTGCTAAATATGCAACGGTGTTTTTTCCAAATCTAGCAAATGAAGCTATCAATCTGTTTAATTTATTACATGTTAATTACGGGCAACTTCTAGCAATTGCTTCTTTAATTTTCCTAACTTTTCTAAATGTAGGTGGAGTAAAAAACGGAAAGTACATTCAACTAATTTTCACCTTTGCTAAATTAATAGCGCTCTTTGCCCTCATTTTTCTTGGTCTTTGGGTAGGATTAAAAACAGATACACTTGGTAATAACTTCCAGGATGCTTGGCAGGCAACAAAAACTGTGGTTACAGATTCGGGTAAAATTCAAATTACACAATTGACTGGATTTGCATTAATGGGTGCTTTGGGAGCGACTATTATTAACTCTTTGTTCTCTTCAGATGCATGGAATAATGTGACTTTTATTGCTAGTGAAATTAAAAATCCAAAGAAAAATATTCCAAGAAGTTTGTTCTTAGGAACGTTAATAGTTACAATTGTTTATCTACTTGCAAATTTAGCTTACCTTGCTTTAATACCTCTAAAGGGGTCTCCTGATGGTGCAGATGTACTTACACAAGGTCTCCAATTCGTTTCAAATGATAGGGTGGGGGCCGCTGCAGCTGAAATAATAATCGGTCCAATGGGCGTTTCAATTATGGCAATTCTTATATTAATCTCGACATTTGGATGTAATAACGGATTAATTTTGGCTGGATCTCGACTTTTTTATGCAATGGCCAAAGATGGATTATTTTTTAAAAAAGCAAAAAAAATAAACAAACATGATGTTCCAAGTTATGCTTTATGGATTCAATGCATTTGGGCATCTGTGCTATGTCTATCAGGTAAATATGGTGATCTACTAGTGTATAGTACCTTTGCTTCACTTTTGTTTTATATACTGACAATCTTTGGGATTTTTATTCTAAGGAAAAAAGAACCAAATACAGAACGCCCATACAAAGCTTGGGGTTACCCAGTTGTTCCTATAATATATATCTTAATCACTTTGTTTATTTGTGTAGACTTACTAATTTATGATTTTACCAATGCTGGTATGGGATTACTTATAGTTTTTCTTGGATTACCAATATATTATCTATTTCAATCAAAAACAAATCAAACTATTTCTGAATAAAGTTCAAATGAATAATGCAGATTTCTCTAAAAGATCACGTAGAGCAATTTTAATTTTTGTTGTATTACTAATTGTTCTTGCAATTATACCTCGTATTATTATTTACTATACTCCAGAAAAACCTATACACTTCTCATGGAAAGAAAAAGAAATAATTAAAAATTTTCAACACGTTGAACAAAAACAATGGAAGTCTAAATTCAACAAAAAAAACTATAAAACTCCTTCCAAAAAATTTGATCCAAACACCTATTCTGTTGTAGATTGGATGAATTTAGGGTTATCTCAAAAACAAGCGGAATCGATTCTTAAATTTGGTAAATATGGGTTTAAATCAAAAGAAGACCTTCAACGTGTTTTTGTTATTCCTCAAGAATTAATGATTAAAATGATTGATTCTACATTTTATCCTGAAAGAAAATATTCGAAAATTTCCATTACCGAAAATATAAATGAACAAAAAAATAAAATTATTGAATTGAATTCAGCATCGGAAGAAGAGTTACTTTCAATCAAAGGGATTGGACCTTTTTTTGCCAAAAATATTCTTAATCGAAGAGAGCAATTAGGAGGATTTATAAGTGATGAACAATTACTTGAAGTCTGGAAAATGACCCCTGAAAAAATGGAAGAGTTGAAACCATTTATTCAAATCGATCCGTTTATTGTTAAAAAATTGAATATAAACATTGTAACTGCTGAAGATCTTAAAAAACATCCCTATTTTACTTGGAATATGGCAAATGCTATTGTTAAATTGAGAAATCAACACGGTCCTTTTAAGTCAATTAATGACCTCAAAATGTCTGTGGTATTAACAGAAGAATTATTTTTGAAAATAAAACCATACATATCGCTATGATTGAACAAAAAATTAAATCCGTAATAAGAGATGTTCCTAATTTTCCAAAAGAGGGAATTATTTTCAAAGACATCAGTACGATAATGATGAATCCTATACTTTCTGCTGAAATTTTAGATCATTTAGTAAACCTTTACAAGGATAAAGGATTAACAAAAATAGCAGGTATTGAAAGTAGAGGATTTTTATTTGGTTACCCCTTAGCAATAAGATTAGGCTTACCATTTGTACTAATCCGTAAAAAAGGAAAACTTCCTTACGATAAACTTTCCTACTGTTACGATTTAGAATACGGTAGTGCTACAATCGAAATCCATACTGATGCCATTGAAGTCGGTGATAAAGTATTAATTCACGATGATTTACTTGCGACTGGAGGTTCAGCTTCAGCTGCGGCAGAACTAATTCAACAATGTGGAGGAACAGTGGAAGCCTTTAATTTTTTAGTTTCCTTAGATTTTTTAAATGGAACCGAGAAATTGAAAAACTACACAAATAATATTAGTAAATTAGCATCATATTAATTTATTTAGTAAAAAAACAACTAGATTTTGTAAATTTCTGATTTAGATTAATTAGATTTTTTGAGGCAGACTAAAAATTAAATGACGCAGTTTACTTTAGTAAATGAGGATTTTAATTTTGAAGCCGAACGAAGATAAAGCAATTAAGATAAATCATAATACTTTTAATAATGGACTTTGAAATGAACGAAAACCAATTAATGATCGCCCAAATGGTGCGCGACTTCGCTGAAAAGGAAATCCGTCCTCACTTTATGGAATGGGATGAATCTCAAGAATTCCCTGTACATGTTTTCAAGAAATTAGGAGAACTTGGTTTAATGGGGGTTTTTATTCCTGAAGAATACGGAGGTTCTGGATTTAGCTATTTTGAATACATCACGGTGGTTTCTGAAATTGCAAAAGTTTGCGGTTCAATTGGATTATCTGTAGCTGCTCATAATTCATTGTGTACAGGACATATTTATTACCATGGTTCGGAAGAACAAAAGAAAAAATACCTACCTAAATTAGCTACAGCGGAATGGATTGGGGCTTGGGGTTTAACGGAAACTGGTACAGGTTCTGATGCAGGAGGGATGAATACAACTGCTGTGTTAGATGGTGACCACTGGGTGTTAAATGGCTCTAAAAACTTTATCACACATGGTAAATCGGGTGATGTTGCTGTTGTAATTGCTCGTACAGGTGAAAAAGGAGCTTCAAATGGTACTTCTGCATTTATTATAGAAAAAGGTACTCCTGGTTTTAGTGCAGGAAAAAAAGAAAATAAAATGGGAATGCGTGCTTCTGAAACATGTGAACTTATTTTCAATGATTGCCGTATCCCAAAAGAAAATTTAATCGGAGTTGTAGGTGAAGGTTTTAAACAAGCAATGCAAATCCTAGATGGTGGTAGAATTTCTATTGGTGCACTTTCTTTAGGTATCGCGAAAGGTGCTTACGAAGCAGCTTTAAAATACTCTAAAGAAAGAGAACAATTCGGACAACCAATTTCTAAATTTCAATCTATTGCATTCAAGTTAGCGGATATGGCAACTGAAATTGAAGCAGCTGAATTACTTTTATACCAGGCAGCTTATTTGAAAAATAATAAGAAAAAAATGACTAAAGAATCAGCAATTGCCAAGTATTATGCGTCAGAAGTTGCTGTTAGAACAGCGAATGAGGCAGTGCAAATATTTGGAGGTTACGGATACACAAAAGACTTTCCAGTAGAGAAGTTTTATAGAGATGCTAAACTTTGTACTATTGGTGAGGGTACATCAGAAATACAAAAAATAGTAATTTCTCGAGAAATTTTAAAATAATACTTGCAAGTTCAATATTTAATACTAAATTTGTACCCTATTTCAGAATTTAATAAACAAAGATATGTTAATAATCCCAGTTAAAGAAGGCGAAAACATCGAAAGAGCGCTTAAAAAGTACAAGAAGAAATTCGATAAAACGAAAGTAATGCTTGAGTTAAGAACACGTAAAGAGTTCGTAAAACCTTCTGTGATTAACAGACAAAGCAATATTAAGGCTGCATACAAAACTAAAATGCAATCATTAGAAATGTAAAACTTTTTTTTAAAGTTTACGTAAAGGGAGTCTATGACTCCCTTTTTTGTTATACAGCAATTTGAAAATTACCTCACTTCCGAAAAACGTTTTTCAGAACATACTGTAACGTCTTATAAAAATGACCTCAAACAATTCGTGGAATTTGCTGAAATTAAAAATGAAAATGAGTTAAGCGAAGTGAGCCATCAACTCATCCGAGGGTGGATCGTGAATTTAATCGATAATGGAATATGTAACCGTTCGGTAAATAGAAAATTATCCACTTTAAGAACTCTGTTTCGCTGGCTGCAGAAACAAGGTTTAATTGAATACAATCCTTTACTTAAAATTAAAGGCCCTAAATCCGAAAAAAGATTACCAACCTTTATGAAGGAGTCGGAATTAGATGAAAATAAATTAGAACAATTTTTTACAGATGATTTTGACGGAGTACGTGATCAGTTAATGATTGAATTTTTTTATCAAACAGGGATTCGTTTAAGTGAACTGATTTCTTTAAAAGAAAACAATGTCACACCTTCCTCCATAAAAGTACTTGGAAAAAGAAATAAAGAACGAATAATACCAATAACGGATGATTTGTATAGTAAAATCGCAAATTTTCAACGATTAAAATCAATTCTCAACATCAATTCTGATAATTTTTTCACATTAATAAACGGTGAAAATCTTTATCCAAAACTTGTTTATCGAAAAATAAATTATTACCTTGGTCTTGTATCGAGTTTGGAAAAGAAGAGTCCACATGTTCTTCGTCACACGTTTGCAACGCATATGTTGAACAATGGGGCAGGATTAGAAACTTTGAAAGATATATTGGGTCATGCCAATTTATCTGCAACGCAAGTTTACACCCATAGTTCGTTTACGCAATTAAATAATATTTATTCACAAGCTCACCCTCGTGGGCATAAAAAGTAAAGTCATGGAAGTTAAAGTACACGCGGTTCACTTTTCAGTAGACAAAAAATTGGTGGATTACATTGAAGAAAAAGTGGGGAAACTTAATTTATTTAATGATCATATTGTGTCTGGTGAAGTTTTTCTTCGATTAGAAAATACTACAGATGTAGATAATAAAGTAGGAGAAGTAAAAGTTCACCTACCAGGTAAAGAACTTTTCGCTAAAAAACAAGCTAAATCTTTCGAAGAAGCAATTGATTTAGCGGTTGAAGCAGTTAGAAAGCAAGTTTTAAAAGAAAAAGAGAAAGCTTTATAGAAATATATTTTAACAAGTTAAATCATTGAATTATAGGGAGGAATGAATCTTTCCTATAATTTTTTCAAAAAAAAATTGTTAAAATGTTTGGTGACACAAAAATCCTTTATATATTTGCACACCCAAACGGGAAAACACAAACGTTCTTTTAAAATTTAATTACCATATTCAATGTGCCGGTGTAGCTCAGTTGGCTAGAGCAGCTGATTTGTAATCAGCAGGTCGGGGGTTCGAGTCCCTCCACCGGCTCCATTTTGGGGGTATCGCATAGTGGCTATTGCAGCAGACTGTAAATCTGTCACCTCACGGTATCGT
>CANGOA010000089.1 GCA_947455255.1 Flavobacteriia bacterium
AACTCTTCCGCAGCTTTTGTAATACTTTGATTTTGACAAATTTTTAGAAAAATCTCTAATTGACTTAATGTATAGTTCATAAATATTTTTTATGATTTGCATATCAAATATAAATAAAAATACTTAAGTAAATATACTAACCTTTGTAAAAATAAATAAAATAAAAAAAGATGGCTAAATTAAAAAGAATGTGGAGAAATTGGAGGACCTACGACGTTAAAAAAGACCAAGCAGTAAGAGATAATTTTTACCGCTACTTACTCGATTTGGATTCCATGTAATCCAACTTTCCACTTTTATTTTTCAACTAAAAACGTATAAATTATGAATTTCAACCTACTACTAGAAAACCTAACAAATCCTGCACTCTTATTTTTTGTGCTTGGTATTATCGCTGTAAAGGTGAAATCTGATTTAGAGATTCCTCCTAGTACATCCAAGTTTATTTCGTTGTACCTACTTTTCTCTATAGGTTTCAAAGGAGGACAAGAATTAGCGCACAGCCATTTCACAACTGAAATTCTATGGACGGTAATCTTTGGAATGTTTCTTGCTTTTATTATTCCATTTTACACCTTCTTTATTCTTAAAAGAAAGTTATCCGTCGAAAATTCGGGCGCTATCGCTGCGGCTTATGGTTCGGTGAGTGCTGTGACGTTCGTAACAGGGATTGCTTTTTTAGAAGCACACAAGTTAACTTCTGATGGCCACATGGTAGCTGTAATGGCATTAATGGAGGCTCCGGCAATTATTATTGGAGTAGTTCTTATTAGAATGTTTGGTAATGGAACCAAATCAACGACTAAAATCAGCAGTCTTATCGGTCATTCTTTCACGAATGGAAGTGTCCTTTTAATCCTTGGAAGTTTAGTGATTGGCTTTATAGCTAACGAAAAAGCGGCAGAGGGTATCAAACCTTTCACGAACGACTTATTCAAAGGTTTCCTTGCAATCTTCTTACTAGATATGGGAATTATCAGCGGACGTAAATTAAGTGATTTCTTTAAAAATGGATGGTTCACTGCTTTATTTGCTATCTTGATTCCACTTTTTAATGGGTGTGTCGTAGCTTATACAAGTCAATTTATCACACCTGAAATAGGTAATCGTTTTATACTCGCAATTTTAGCTGCAAGTGCCTCCTATATTGCTGTACCTGCAGCGATGAAAATAGCAGTGCCAGATGCAAATCCAAGTATCTATTTACCAATGGCATTGGCGGTAACATTTCCGTTCAATATTACAATTGGTATGCCTATATACCTTTCGATTATTTGGTAGAATTTGTCGCTATTGAAATCTCCCGATGGGTTATGACATGATATCGTTGTTGGGATGGGTTTTTTGTAGTGGAATAGGGAATGATTCGTTGTAGGGATGGGGTATACGTCGTAGGGATAGGGCATGCCCTATCCCTACGACACAATCATACGGCAAATTCATACGAAACAAACAATCATACATTACATAAATAACGCAAAAAACATTCCTATAACGGTATATTCCCGTGTTTTTTCTGTGGTAAATGCTTTGCTTTATTCTCCAACATCTTAAATGCTTGAATCAACTTTGCACGTGTTTCTTCAGGTAAAATTACCTCATCCACAAAACCACGTTCTGCAGCGCGATACGGATTTGCAAACATGTCTGCATATTCTGCTTCTTTCTCCAACCATTTTGCTTGTGGGTCTGGAGCACTTGAAATTTCACGCTTGAAGATAATTTCTGCAGCACCTTTAGCCCCCATTACAGCAATCTCTGCAGTTGGCCAAGCAAAATTCATATCTGCTCCAATGTTTTTAGAGTTCATCACGTCATAAGCACCTCCATAAGCCTTACGCGTTATGACAGTCACACGCGGTACAGTCGCTTCTGAAAATGCATACAACAACTTCGCACCATGCGATATAATTCCACGCCATTCTTGATCTGTACCTGGTAAGAATCCCGGTACATCTTCAAATACTAATAATGGAATATTAAATGAGTCACAGAAACGCACAAAACGTGCTCCTTTTCGAGATGAATCAATGTCTAATACACCTGCCATCGATTGTGGTTGATTGGCAATGATACCGATTGTTCTACCCTCCAAACGTGCCATTCCAACTACGATATTCGTAGCAAAGTCTGCATGTACTTCACGGAACGATTCGTCGTCAATCACACATTCAATTACCTCACGAATATCGTAAGGAAACGAAGCATTATCTGGAAGTATATTTTGTATATGGTTTAATTTATTTTTTGAAAATTCAAAGGATGTCGTAGGCGCATATTCTCCATAATTCTGTGGTAAATACGTCATAAAATCACGTACCTGACGTAAAGTTGTCACATCATTCATAGACGTAAAATGTGTCACCCCTGATTTTTCAGCATGGGCTTTAGCTCCACCTAAATCTTCAGAAGTAACTTCTTCGTGTGTCACCGTTTTAACTACATTTGGTCCTGTCACAAACATATAGGATGTATCTTCAACCATAAAAACGAAGTCTGTCAACGCAGGACTATACACCGCACCTCCGGCACAAGGACCCATGATCACACTGATTTGTGGAATCACTCCTGAAGCACGTGTATTTCGGTAAAAAATATCAGCATAACCTGCCAAGGAAACGACTCCTTCTTGGATACGTGCTCCTCCTGAATCGTTCAATCCAATCACTGGCGCTCCATTCTTAACAGCCAAGTCCATAATCTTACAGATTTTCTCTGCATGTGTTTCAGACAACGAACCACCAAGAACGGTAAAATCTTGGGAAAACACATACACCATACGACCATGAATTGTACCATAACCTGTCACGACTCCATCTCCAGGATAATGTTGTTCATCCAATCCAAAATAGGTAGAACGATGCGTAATAAACATCCCAATTTCTTGAAACGAACCTTCATCCAATAACAATTCGATACGCTCACGCGCGGTCAATTTTCCTTGACTATGTTGTTTGTCGATACGTACTTGTCCACCTCCTAATTGGGATTCCTCACGACGTACTAGTAATTCTTGTCTTTTGATGCTGTTGTTCATAGTTAAGGTTTTGATTTCCTCCCTTGAGGGAGGATTAAGGAGGGTGACAGATTTTTCACCTCCCTTAATCCCTCCTCCAGGATGGAAATTATAGCACTTCGAATGTACTAATTATCTTATTTTATTAATCGCTTTCAATTTATAATTCACTTCCAACAAATACTCAAGGGTCTCTAAATGTCTTTTTGCTTCAAACAAATTTTTTCCCCAAGCATAGGTTCCATGATTACGTATCACAAACGCATGATGTTGAAATTCATCTTTACGTGCTTCCATCCATTCAGAAAATTCAACCATATCTTGCGAATTTGGTAAAATAGGAATGTGAATTTTGTTGTCATGCGTTGTTTGACCTGCAAAACCTTTTTGGATCTCATATCCTTCAAACGGAATGCTGTTTTCATACAATTGAGAATTCAACACGGAATAAACAGAATGACTATGTAATATCACTGTGTTTTCTGGAAACAAACGATACAACACGCAATGAATCAATGTTTCTGCTGATGGTTTGATTCCTCGGTCTTCCAACACTGGGTGACCATCGATGGCTACACGCATGAAATCTTCTTCGTGAAATTGAGATTTATCAATCCCTGAACGCGAGACGTGAATAACATCTGATTCCGAATTCTCTCGAAAAGAATAATTGGTAGATGTTGCTGGTGACCAACCTTTGGCGTGATACGCACGAATGGTTTGTGCGAGTTGTTCTTTAAGTTCGTAGATATCTTGCATATCCTAAGCTTTAATTATTCAATGATTTCAATAAATTTCCATCAATGGTTTTAGTTTCATTGATAGCAATCGTTTTTGGTATTCCAAGTGCAGAACCTTTTAATGTCCCTTTAATCGTAATTGTCACCTCTTTTTTAAAAGCATTTCTTAACAAGGTAAACATTGCTCCATCAGCTAATTTAATATTCAATTTCACGGGATAACTTGTGTCACTTTTTCGTTGGATGACTATTTTATCCACGAGCGAAACGTCACCTATGGCTTTTTCATCGATACTAACCGATATATTTGACTCCTTCAACTTTACTGCAAAAGGGTTTTCATTCTGTAAGTGAACATCTGCCGCTAATACAATGGTTTTGTTAGCAATAGTAGGAGAAATACTTGTTACATTTTTAATTTTAATGTCTTTGAAAAAAGTACACGAAGAAAGAATAAGTATAGCGACGAGTGACGTGAGACGAGTGAAGAATGGTTTCATGATCATAATAAAAGTTGAATTTACTCAAAGGATTTATAAAATTTGAACTCATCCAGTGCTGTTTCGTAAAATATTGTCCAGGGAATGCGAGTACTATCAACCTTAAAAACAACTTTAAAGTCAAATAATTTATTATTAAAATTATAATTGCTCTGTTTTAATTTGTCTACTAATTTTAATTTATCTTCTTCTGAATACTTAATCTTTTCAGGAGATAATTCTGTAACATATCTTACAAAATCAATTGCATTTGTGGTATTAACTTTAGGATTACATTGATAGCTTATTTTGGCATAAATACACCTATTTTGAAAATAAATAAAATCAGTACCGTATGAAATCTCCAAGTTCTTCGCAAAAATTTTAATCGGTTTAGTTTGCTCTGAAAAAACACAACTATCAAGTAATTTATATTTGTAATTTGAATTCATCTTAGTTTCCACTGTAGAATCAGTTTTATAAAAAATAATATCTTTTTCACCTAACTTAGGGAAATACAATTCTTTTTTAAAAAAGTGGAAAAATGGAAATTTATTTATTATTAACTTCCTACTTAACGGTAAGATTACTTTTTTCTTAAAATCATAAACACAATTCCGTTCTTCAGGAATGTTATTTTGTAATATTTTCTGTGATTTTATTTGATTGTGTGTATAAGTAATAAAAATTCTTTTTTCAGTTTTTAAGCGTTTTTTATTAGCATGTTTAACAAAAGATTTTCCAATTTTAGAAGTGATAAATTCAATACTATCATTTAATTGATTATTTAAAATTGAATAATCATAATATTTTATTTTGATAAATATGGATGAATCTTTGACATCTTCATACAATGAATAATCTTCAAATCCAACATAATCTATCTTACATTCATATTCATTTTCTATAATTTTCTTCCATTTTATTTCGCTTGGTGATAAAGAAAAAGCTAGAGAGGGCGGTTTCCAACCTCCCCAAATAGATCTATTATATATCGAAAAGAAAAAAATCATTATCACAGTAATTCCAATAGAAATAATATAAAAGGTTGTAGTTCTATTAATTTCCATATTTTTTTCTTGTTATTTGTAAAATGTCGTGAATTTTATCACTCCTCCAAAAACAAAGCTTTAATCTCCGTTGCATCACTTGGTTTCATCTTTCCTGCTAAAATCAAACTCAATTGTCTTCGTAACAACGCTCCTTCGTAACGCTTAATTTCTTCTTCTGTCTCAGGAATCAATTCTGGAACTTGAATTGGTCCACCCAATTGATCTACTGCAACAAATGTATAGATTGCTTCATTGCATTTTCTACGTTCTCCCGATACTGGATTTTCTAAATAGACATCCACAAATACCTCCATCGAAGAACTAAAAGCTCGGGAAACCTTTGCTTCTAAGGTTACAATCGATGATTGTAATATTGGTTCTTGAAATGATACATTATTAACAGATGCGGTAACCACCACCCGACGACTATGTCTTTGAGCAGATACACTCGCAATCATATCCATCCAAGCTAATAATTGTCCCCCAAATAAATTCCCTAAGGTATTGGTATCATTGGGAAGTACGATATGCGTCGTTACTGCTTTAGTTTCTTCTGCTGTTTTTGATTTCATAACTTGATGTAATTTTTGTATCGAATATCAATGCCTAAATACGTTCTTAAAAAACGTTTAAAGCGATCTTTGAACTTGGTTTTATTAAATGAAATGTCGTAATCAAAGGTCCAGTTTTTTGAAGTAATACGCGCCTGCATCACCGCTGGATGTGTCTCTTTAAAAACGGCTAGTGCATCGATGTTTGCAAAATAATCGAATGCTTCACCCTGTTTCACATGCTCTTTCATCCACGAATCATCATGCCACATTTTATGAAACGACTCTTGTTTTTTCTGCATTTTTTCTGGTGGTTTCACCCAGCCATAATGATACACATAAGCGTCTATTTTTTTAACTGAAAGCTTGTCATTCGGTTGTTTTCGAAATCCTTGTGCATCTCGGTAAGAAAAGATATCTGAACGGTTACGTATAATGCGAATTTCATCTAAATACCAACTGATCGATGTTCCTACATAATCATACGAACCATAAAAATGTTGGTAGTTAAACAATAAACCTTCTACACGTTGATCGTCCTTGTAACATTCCATAGCTTCACGAATCACAGGAATGTATTTCTCGTGAATTACTTCATCCCCTTGGATGTAAAATGCCCAATCACAATCAGATGCAATTGCTTGGTACGCTTTGTCTGTCTCTAAGGCTAATGTTCTCCCTCCTTCTCGTACGCTATCGTCCCAAACTGTTTCGATAATTCGTACTTTGGGGTCAATCCCTTGAATTAAAGCATAGGTATCATCATCAGAATTACCAACCGCAACTACTACTTCATCACACAAAGGGAGAATCGAACGTATCGCTTCTACAATGGGGTAATCGTATTTGATCGCATTGCGAATAAAGGTAAAACCATTGACTTTCATCTTATCCTAATAAGTCGATTACTTTTTCTATTGGTCGACCAATAACTGCTTTATTTCCTTTGATAACAATCGGACGTTCAATCAATACTGGATGTTGCACCAAAATCTTACGCCATTCTTCTTCGCTGAATTTTTTGTCTTTGAAATTCGATTTATACACTTCTTCTCCTTTGCGAATCAAAGACTCAGCAGGGATATTTAATTTCTCCAATACCTGATTAATGTCGTCCAACGTCGGTGGAGTTTTTAAGTATTCAAAAACTGTTGCGTTTTCGACTTTATCTTGAAGGTAACACAATGAATCGCGACTCTTGGAGCAACGACTGTTATGCCAAATTGTAATTTCTTCCATATTTTCTATAATATTTCATCACATTGAATAATAAAACTTTGAGAACTTTGTGCATTCTTTGTGTTCTTTGTGTTCTTTGTGTTCTTTGTGTTCTTTGTGTTTAACCTAATATATCACTACTCCCTTCACCCCTAATTGAGGAATATCTTTCATGTTTTTCTCAACAATCGTCTCTGGTAAAAACAAAAACTTCTTGTCGTACATCACATCATTTACCCAGAAACTCACCCAATATTCATTGGTCAACCCAAAAACATCTTCCATCACTGGTTCAATTTTGGCAGCTTCATTCGGTAACATCAACTCGATACAATGACGAAGTGTAGATGTGTTTATTTTCTCACCTGTTACTACATTTTCACCATAACCACAGCTAGTAATGATGATGCCTTCCATGATATCATCACGTAAATTCAATAAATAGGCGTAGTACGTTGTGTTATTCTCTTCGTCTAGATGTTTTACAATTGCAACAGCAACTCCTTCTACTTTTGGTCCTAGTAATTCTTCTCTCATCAGTCTTATTTTACCATTCGTTTACCAATCTTGATGTAGGTAAACAAATCATCCGGATGTCCAAATTTAAATTTATATTTTTCAATATATGCTTTGTCGTGCTCTTTTTCTTTCGGTAAATAAATGTTTTTTCCACGTTTCGAGCCAGTACGTACTATCACTATATTTTTAGAAGGTATGGAAATGATAAATTGTCCTAAGATACCGCGACAATAATAAACAGGATGTTGCTCATCTCCTAAATAGGTCCAGATATGCAATCCATAACGGTAATTCGGAACCTTATCTTCCGTTGACATCGTTGGATTGGAAACAAATTCTTTCATATACGCTTCTGGTACAACTTGTTTATCATTCCATTTACCGAAGTTGTTAATCAATTTACCCAAACGTGCAAAGTCTCGTGAAGTACTGTACAAACAACAAAACGATTTCTCGTCGCCGTTTTCTTTGTCTAAACTCCAATATGCATCGTGTTCAGTGCCAATTTGTTTCCAAATTTTTTCTTCGGCATACTCCGATAATTGTTTGCCAGTTGCTTTTTCGATCACAAAGCCTAACAACTCCGTATTTCCACTTTGGTATTCGAAACGAACACCCGGTTTTTCGATGGCTTCTTGACTCGTAACGTGCTTATACAATTCCGTACCATAATACGATTCAGCATTGTCAGACAAGGGGTTTTTACCACTTTCCTCCCAATCCAACCCTGAAGACATCATTAATAAATGTCGAATCTTTATCGCTTTTTTCTTTCCTTTGGCGAATTCAGGAATATAGTTCCCTACAGATTCATCCAAACTTTTTATTTTTCCATCTCCTAGAGCACAACCAATTAACAAGCCAACAAACGATTTAGCAGCAGAAAAACTATTGGTAACTGTTTGCGGTGTATGATTCCCCCAGTATTTTTCAAACATCAAGGTATCTCCATGAAACACCAAGAACGAAGAAATGTCTAATTTTTCTAAGGCAGCAATTTCTTCAGAAGTAAGTTGTGGTTTGACAGTGTTTAAATTGTGTTTCCAAGCCAAACTTTTGGAAGACTTATGTAACGTAGCATTGTAAAACACGTCTTTATCAAAAATTCCTGGAGCAGTTCTTCCTTGTAAATAGGTGTTGTAAATCCCTTTATACAAATAGGTTCTTCCAGAAATGAGGATGAATAAATTTGCTATGATCAACAAAGCAAGAATCGTGAAGGAAAGGTATTTTACGGTCTTCCGTAAAAAAGTTATCCAAGTTGGGCGATTTTCAGACATAATTGAAACCAAATAATGTTGCTAATTTTTCTCTTAGAATCGCAGAAACCTCTTCAAAATCGATAGGTCTTCCCAATTCCTTTTGCATTGAAGTTACTGATTTATCTTCTATTCCACAAGGGATAATATGATTAAAATAGGTCAAATCGGTGTTGATATTGAATCCAATTCCATGCATGGTTACCCAACGGGAACATTTCACGCCAAAAGCACAAATCTTGCGTTCGCGTGGCGTGTTTGGCTCAATCCATACGCCTGTCAACCCATCCATGCGCTCACCTATAATGCCATATTCAGCAATGGTTTGAATGACCGCTTCTTCTAAATAACGTAAATACTTATGAATGTCTGAGAAAAAATAATCTAAGTCTATAATCGGATAGACCACCAATTGTCCTGGACCATGGTATGTGATATCTCCACCACGATTAATTTTGTAATAGGTAGCATTATACAACGCTAAGGTCTTTTCATTCAATAAAAAATGATTTTCATTGCCACTTTTCCCTAAGGTATAGACATGTGGATGTTCGCAAAAAAGTATACGGTTTTTAGTAGGTTCTTCCGTTTCGCCATTGCGACGTGAGATTTTCAATGCAATCGTTTCTGCAAATAAAGTTTCCTGAAGATCCCAAGCTTCTTTGTAGTCAATAAGCCCTAAATTGGTGTAGTGTACGTCTGTCATTTTAGTATATAGATACCAAATGTACATAAATTAGCTAAAAAAGGGTTTGTAGATTGTTCAAATCTAGCAATAAGTGATTACATTTGCGTCGGACGATTTTTCGCCTTATATTTGAACATATAAAAAAACAGTTTATGAAAATTGCTGCTGCAAATAAAAAATTAGATGCAATCATCGAAAAAGTAGAGAAAGAAGGGATTACAGCTGCTGGACTAATTGACGATTTAAAAGAATTACGCGAATTTGCTTTGAAAGAAGCTGATCCATTAGTAACGAAAGTAATTCGTTTATCTTATGAATTTCTTGGTGAAAGAGAATCTTTTGATGTTCAAGCACAATACGATGAAGACGAAGATGGTAGCGAATACCCAATCGAAATTGAAGATAAAGACAACTTTTTATACTTGTTGAATTTATTGAAAAATGCAGATCATAAAATTAACAGAGAAGAAATTAAAGATTATAGAACGGCTTTGAAAGAAGAGTTATATTAATTGCAACTTTAATGAGAAGAAAGCGAGCAGAAATGTTCGCTTTTTTTATGCCATAGAATTTCTATCTTTTGGTATCTTTGCCTCAAATAAATGCCCATACCCATGACACGTCACGAATTAATTGAACAAATACGCTTTAAAAAATCCTTCCTTTGTGTAGGACTAGATACTGATCTAAACAAAATCCCAGCACATTTACTAGAAACTGAGGACCCAATTTTTGAGTTCAACAAAGCAATTATTGACGCGACAAAAGACTTTTGTGTGGCATATAAACCAAACATTGCTTTTTACGAGCAATATGGAGAAAAAGGGTGGGCATCCTTGGAAAAAACATTAAACTATATTCCAAAAGATATCTTTACGATTGCTGATGCAAAACGTGGTGATATTGGAAATACTTCAACGTATTACGCGAAAACGTTTTTTGAATACTTACCATTCGATTCTGTTACTATTGCGCCTTACATGGGAGAAGACAGCGTGACCCCATTTCTAGAATTTCCTGGAAAATGGGCTATTGTATTGGCATTGACGTCCAACAAAGGCGCTATGGACTTCCAAACAATCAAAGACGAAAACGGCGAAGAATTCTATAAATCTGTTTTACGCAAAACAAGCACCTGGGGGAATCCCGAAAACATGATGTATGTCGTTGGTGCCACACGCGCAGAACAAATTGGTGAAGTACGTGCAATTGTTCCTGATAGCTTTTTCTTAGTACCTGGTGTTGGTGCGCAAGGAGGAAGTTTGGAAGATGTATGTCACTATGGCTGGAACAACGATTGTGGTTTATTAGTGAATTCCTCTCGTGCCATTTTATATGCCTCAAACAGTTTAGATTTTGCTGAAAAAGCTGCTGAAGAAGCAAAAAAAGTACAGCAAGAAATGGCGAATATTCTTATTGAAAAAGGTTTCTAAAAAAACTTATACGACTTATTAGTAAGTCTGTCTAATTGCACATCGTATCTATCTATATTGTTTAGTAATCACCGTAAACAATATGTAAACTTGTGTATCATTGTGTAGAAATAATGTAATTAACTTATTTACACATTCGTTTGTATACTTGCTTTATGGAACATCGAGGTGAAATAATTGAGAAAGCAATACGAAATAGTGGCATTCCTTTGACTTCTATTGCGCGTAAAATTGGCAAAAGTAGACAGTGGGTATACTTATTATTCCAAAACCCAAACGTACCACTAAACACAGTTGTACATATTGGTAAAATTATCTATTACGACTTTAGCGATGAAATTAAAGGATTACCTACTAGTAATAACAATTTCAACGAACCTTCTAACGAAAAATCGAAAGAAGAAGAAACATGGAAAGAAAAGTATTACCAATTGATGGAAGAACACCTGTTACTTCTCAAAAAAATCAATAAAGCATCAGACTAATTCCAAAGTAATCTGTCTTTTACGCGTATCCACAGCGATTACTTGAACTTCTAAAGCATCACCAAAATTATATTGTTTTTTGCTTCGCGTTCCTACAATACAAAAATGTTCCGCATCAAATACAAAGCGATCTCCAGGTATATCTTGCAATGAAATCATACCTTCACAATGCGTTTCGTTCAACTTAACAAACATACCAAAATCTGATACACCAGATACAGTTCCCTCAAACACCTCGCCTAAATGATCTTTCATAAATAAGGCTTGGAAATACTTCGTCGACTCACGTTCTGCCTCCACAGCTTTACGCTCCATCTTAGAGATGTGTTTACATACCATCCCTAACTCTTTGCCGTAATTGTGTTTTTGATGAGTTAACTCTTCCAATAAAATGCGGTGAACTAACAAATCTGCATAACGACGAATTGGGGAAGTAAAGTGCGCATAGTAATCAAATGCCAACCCAAAGTGTCCAATGTTATTCGTTTCATAGCTTGCTTTAGCCATCGAACGAATTGCCATGGTTTGCACTAAGGAATATTCATTGCTATCTACAATTTCTTTAAATAAATTATTGATGGACTTCGCAACGTCTTCGATCTTTCCAATCTTGATTTCGTGTCCAAATTTTTGGATGAACATTTTGAAAGTCTCAATTTTCGCTGGATCTGGTTTGTCGTGACAACGGTACACAAAAGGAATAACATCCTTATTCTTCTCTTTCGAATGAATATACAACGCCACGTGTTTATTTGCCATCAACATGAATTCCTCCACCAACTTATGCGCATCTTTGGATGTTTTCGTAAAAACACCTTCAGGATTCCCTTCGTCATTCAATTTAAAACGAACTTCTTCCGATTCAATATTTAAAGCGCCATTATTCAAACGATAATTACGATGAATTTTAGCAATACTGTCTAATAAATGTAACTCAGGTTTATAATCTCCTTCTGCTCCTTCTAATATTTCTTGTGCTTCTTCATAGGTAAATCGACGATCGGAATGGATTACGGTCTTCCCAAACCATTGCTTCACGATATCTCCTTCTTTCGTTAATTCAAATACTGCTGAAAAGGTAAATTTATCTTCATGTGGACGTAACGAACACGCTAAATTTGAAATTTGCTCTGGTAACATCGGGACAACACGATCCACTAAATACACCGAATTACCACGTTTTGCAGCTTCTTTGTCTAACACAGAACCTTCACGCACATAATAACTCACGTCAGCAATGTGAACACCGACTTCGATGTTATCATTTTCCAAATATTCTATGGAAATCGCATCATCAAAATCCTTTGCATCGACTGGGTCAATCGTAAAAGTGGTAATCCCTCTAAAATCTCTGCGTTTTGCAACCTCTTCCGGATCTAAATCCATGGTTACCAATTCTGCAGCTTCAATGACTTCTTGCGGGAATTTATAATCAATTCCTTGCGAACAAAGAATGCTAATCATTTCGATGTTATTCGAATTCTTTTTTCCAAGCACTTCTACCACTTCTCCAAAAGGGAATTCGGCAGACTTAGGCCAAACAGTAATTTTCGCAATGACCTTATCTTGGTCTTTCGCGCCGTTTAATTTTTCCTTCGGTAAATGAATTTGCACACCCGATTTTTGATTATCCGGCATCAAGTAGGCAAACTTTTCTTTCATTACAATCGTACCTACAAACTGCGTACGTTCGCGTTGCAATAATTCAATCACGACACCCTCTCTTCTACCTCCACCATCTTTTGAAAGTATCACACGAACCAAATCCCCATTCATGGCCTGACCCAAATTTTGAGGGGCGATAAACACATCTGTCGCTTTATTTCCAGTTAAAAGAAAACCTGCACCACGTGCAGTAATTTGTAATTCCCCTTCCAAGGTTACAACTTCCTTATTCAAGATAAATACTCCATGTGTTTTCTCTTTTAAGAAATTCGAAGTGCATAAATAACGCATAGCATAATAAACTTGTTTGCGCAATTCGTTATCAC
>CANGOA010000090.1 GCA_947455255.1 Flavobacteriia bacterium
AAAACAAAAAAGCCTCACATTTCTGTGAAGCTTTTGTTGGCCTACTAGGGCTCGAACCTAGACTCTTCGGAACCAAAAACCGACGTGTTGCCAGTTACACCATAGGCCAGTAACTGAGTGCAAATATAGGTAGAAATTTTATTTCGACAAGAAAATTTAAAAAATATTTAAAGTCAATTCAAAAAAATAGACTTAAACTACTGTATACTAAAGCTTAATATTTTCTTAACAAACAAAAAAACAGTTGAAAATAAGGCGGGAATTTTAACGAATATTACCAAAATTCCAGAATTTTATGGCAGATTTTTGTTAATTTCGTCGTTCTCAAAAAAGAGAACTAACATTTATACCAAAAGAAATTAAAATGGATTACAAAAAAAGTAACATTTACTTAGGCTGGTTTGTATTTTTAATTGCAACAATAGTCTATTTCACTACCATTGAAAGCACAGTAAGTTTATGGGATTGTGGTGAGTATATCACTGCTGCTTACAAATTAGAAGTTGGTCACCCACCAGGTGCACCATTATTCATGTTATTGGGTAGATTATTCTCTTTCTTTGCCGCAAAAGAAGATGTAGCGATGTGGATCAACCGTATGTCTGGTCTTTCTAGTTCATTCACCATTCTTTTCATGTTTTGGTCAATCACTATGTTGGCTAAGAAAATGGCGTTAAAAACAAAACGTACGTTGACAAAAGGAGAAGAAATCGCTGTACTAGGAAGTGGTTTCATTGGTGCTTTAGCGTATACTTTTACAGACTCTTTTTGGTTCTCAGCTGTTGAGGGTGAGGTATATGCGATGTCCTCATTGTTTACTGCAATCATTTTCTGGGCAATCTTGAAATGGGACGAGGAAACAGAATCTATTAAACATGGCGAATTACAAATGGCCGCTAGTCCTTTACGTTGGATGATCTTAATCTTGTTCTTATTTGGTTTAGCAATTGGGGTTCACTTACTTGGGTTACTTGTAATCCCTGCAATTGCGTATGTAGTATATTTCAATCAATCGAAAGATGTAACATTAAAAGGATTCTTTATCACAGGTATTATTGCTGTTTTCACACTTGGATTCATCCAAGAAGGAATCATTCCTGGTACAATTTCCTTGGCTTCTAAATTTGAAATTGCTTTTGTAAATTCACTAGGAATGCCTTTCTACATTGGAAGTTTATTCTTCTTTTTGTTGTTAATCATTGGTTCTATTTTCTTGGTTCGTTGGTCAAAGAAAAATGATAAACCCTTATTAAATGCAGCTGCTCTTGGATTTATTGTGTTCTTAATTGGATACGGTTCTTTTGCTACAATTGTTATTCGTTCTAGTGCAAATACACCTTTGGATGAAAATGATCCTGAAAACTTGGTTACGCTTCACTCCTACTTAAAACGTGAGCAATATGGAAGTTGGCCAGTACTTTATGGTCCTTACTATAACTCTGTAATGAATGAAGATCGTACAACGTGGAAAGACCGTTCTCCGTTTTATGCACGTCGCTTTGTTGTAACTCGTGGAGATCAAGATTTAAAAGCATTCAAAAACAAAGTAAATGCGGATCAATACGCTAAAAAACAAGGTGCTGGTTACGAAGTAATTGAAAAATACTTTGTAACGAACGAAGAATACCGTAAACAACAAGAACCAACCTATTTACAAAATACGTTCTTCCCTCGTATGTACTGGACAGGTGATGCAACTAAATCTGATGCATACAAAAGCTGGTCGCGTTACGATCCAAAAGAAAACGTAGATGGCGCTGAAATTGGTTCTGATGGGCTACGTTTACCTACGTTTGGAGAAAACTTAACTTATTTTGCTCGTTACCAAGTAAACTGGATG
Source organism: Flavobacteriia bacterium (assembly GCA_947455255.1). Lineage (GTDB taxonomy): Bacteria > Bacteroidota > Bacteroidia > Flavobacteriales_D > Crocinitomicaceae > CANHVK01. The sequence continues at coordinate 1,841 of CANGOA010000090.1, forward strand.
TATTGGAGATATTTCATGTGGAATTTCGCTGGACGTCAAAATGATATCCAAGGAAATGGAGATGCCATGCGTGGTAATTGGATTAGTGGATTTAGTTCTATTGATAAAATGCACGTTGGTGAAGATGGTGCAAATGCTCCATTATACACATCTGGTAATGAATCGAATAACAAATTCTTCTTCTTCCCATTAATTCTTGCAGTTATTGGTATGTGTTTTCATTTTTACAAAGCACCAAAAGATGCGTTTGTCGTATTATTGACATTTATTTTCACCGGATTAGCGATTGTAATCTTCTTGAATCAAAAACCTTTTGAACCAAGAGAACGTGATTATGCGTATGCAGGTTCCTTCTATGCTTTTTCTATGTGGATAGGTCTTTCGGTATTTGCTTTGTTTGAATTCTCAAAAGGTATTTCCAAAGAGTTGTTCAAGAAAATCGGATACATCGTGTTAGGTGGTTTGGTATTCTTTGCATTAATAGACATGGGTGATGAAGCACATACTGCTAAATTATCGTGGGTGTATATTGCAATTATTGCTGTATTACTTTCATTCCTTGCTCATCTCATTGGTAAGAAATCGAAGAATGAAGTTCAAGGAGCGGTGGTTGCGATTATATTAACTATTGGAGCTCCATTCATTATGGCAGTTCAGGGTTGGGATGACCACGACAGAAGCGACAAAACATCTGCCCGCGATTTAGCGTATAACTACTTAGAATCTTGTGGCAAAAACGCTATTTTATTCACCAATGGAGATAACGATACTTTCCCATTGTGGTATTTACAAGAAGTGGAAGAAGAACGTACAGACGTTCGTGTTTGTAACCTTTCGTTGATGCAAACTGACTGGTATACGGATCAAATGAAAATGAAAGCATACGATTCAGATCCTCTTCCAATTAAATTTAGAGAAGATCAAATTTTGATGTATGCAGGAAATACGGATCAAGTATATTTCTTGTCTATGTTAGACATGATGAATATGGGTATTTCGAAAGAAACACTTTCTAAAATCTATACAGCAAAAATCAAGTATAACAAAGCGGCATTTGAACAAGCTTTCCAACAATTCCAAGCAAACAATGCTACGGTTGTAAATGGTGTTCAAATAAAAGACCCAGCATTACAAGCGCGTGTGGATGAAATCAAAAAAGTATTTAATACTCCTGTTGCTAAACCTACTTATAAAAATGTAGAAGAAATGATGGGTTCTGCTTTAGAATTATTGATGGCATATTCCAACGGAATGGTTCAAGCACCACAAGAGCAAATGCAACAATTCAACGAAGGATTGAAAGCATGGGAAACATCTTGGGATTATTTACCAATGGATATGGCGATGGAATTTGTACGTGATGATAATAATCAATTATCAAATCAAGGAAGTAAATTGCGTGTATTCCCTTCGAAAGGATTTATCTTACCAGTGAACAAGAAAAATGTTGTTGCCTCTGGAATTGTAAGTAAAGACAAAGCGAAATACTTACCAACTGAGATCCGTTTTAGTATCGACAAACAAGCATTAACGCGTGAGCAAGTGATGATGTTGGATGTTATGGCAAACAACGAATGGAAACGTCCTATTTACTTTTCTTCCCCTGGAGGTTCAGATGTATCAATTGCATTGTATACTAATGGATTTGTGAAACAAAATGGTATCGCGTATGAGTTTACACCGTTACGTGACAACGATCCAATTGATAAAGAGAAAATGTTGGAGAACTTAACAAAAGTGTACAACTTCGGATTAATGAACAAAAAAGGAGTTCTTTCGGATTACTATACTCGAAGACATACTTCACAATACAGAGATCACTTTTCTCGTTTAGCTGATGCATTCTTACGTGAAGCTGATGAATTGAAATCAAATAAATCGATTTATCCTTCACAAATTTCCATGTTACGCCAGGGTGGAAGAAAACAATCTGCAGATTCATTACAAGCAATTTTAGACGGAGCAGATAAGAAAATTGTTGAAAACAAGAAATTTGCTTTAAAATTGATTAACCGCTCTTTAGAAGTTATGCCTATTGCAAACGTGATTGATTATGGGGAACCTTCTCCAAGTCGTGAGTCATACGAAGTTGGTCCAGGGATGAGTTATGCAGCTTATACAGATGGTACTTTACACGATTATGTTGGCGTATTATTCCGTGCAGGAGACAAAAAACGTGCAGAGCAAGTTGCAACAGAAGTTGCAACACAAATTGAAAGTATCTTAAATTACTTTGAATACAGTGAGGCACGTTTTGCGATGAGTAACAAAGAAGACTTTGTATCTGCATTAAATAACTATATGGTGTTAACTACATTTGCTGCTGATCCTGAAGTTGGGAATGCAAATAGTGTAATTTCAAAACGTTTGAAAAACAGAATCAATAAATTATACAAAGTGGTTATACCACGTATTTGTTCTGATCTACGTAATGATGGTTATGCAAGTGCTGATGTAAGTGAATTGAAAGCGCATTTAGAAGCTGTAGCAATTAAGTTTGGGTATTTAGCTCGTCCACAAATGGCAGCTCCTCAAGGAGCACCACAAGGTGGAGCGCAGTTGACTCCGGAGCAGATTCAACAAATGATGCAAGCACAGTAATGTATAAATTTAATTCGCTATTTCATCGTTGATTTTCAAAGTTGTTTCACTCATTTACTTTAGTAAACTCGTATTACAACTTTTCAATCGCCTCGAACTAACAAATTAAATTCACACATTATAAAATATATTATGAAAATCTTTAAAACCCCAAGTATCGTAAGAAAATTGCTTTTCAAACGAACTTGGGGTTTTTCTATGAATACAAATGAGGTTTATTTGACATTTGATGATGGACCTCATCCCGACATCACACCATGGGTGTTGGATTATTTGAAATCTCATGAGATAAAAGCATGTTTTTTCTGTGTGGGGGAAAATGTAAAACGCTATCCAGAAATCTTTCAACGCATCATAAATGAAGGTCATCAAGTTGGAAACCACACGATGTATCATACAAAATCGCATAAAACATCCTTCAATGACTATCAATCTAGTATTGCTGAAGCAGCTGAATGGATTCCTTCCATCCTATTTAGACCACCATACGGACGTTTATCTTCTTATCGAGCACACAAGCTTTCCAAAGAGTATCAAATCATCTTATGGTCGTGGTTATCTTATGACTTCGATAATCGCGTTAACATCTCTGAAATTCTTGCAAATGCACAAAAAAATATTCGTGGTGGAGATATATTAGTTTTGCATGACAATTACAAATTTACTGAAAGACAAAAGGAGTTATTGCCACTTTTAGTTGATTTGATTCTTAAAAAAGGGTGTAAATTTGGTGTAATCCCTTCAAATAAGTCATGAGTAATTCCCAACATTTAGTTTTACATGAAGCATTTGAGCAATTCGCTAATCAAACTCCAAACGCTATTGCTTTAAAGTTCCATGAAACCTCTATAAGTTATGGTGAACTTAACACAAAAAGTAACAGGATTGCCTCTTCGCTACAACAAAAAGGTGTAAAAACAAGTGACATAATTCCTGTGCTTTACGATCGTTCCATTGATGTAATTTCAATCTTTCTCGGAATACTTAAAACCGGCGCAGCATATTTACCGATTGACTCAAAACTTCCTGACGAAAGAATCAATTTACTTATCCATGAAAGTAACGCAAACTTCATTATTTGCCACAAAAACTATCTTCCCAAGATAAAGAATCAATCAATCATCATTGAAACTTTAGAATCATTAGTTCATATATCCAAGGAAACGATTACTAATTTCAATCCTCCAACCATCCCTTTATTTAGTCCTGCCGTAATTCTATTTACATCAGGTACAACAGGAATACCAAAAGGTGTTGTCTTGACACATGACGGATTAAGCAATCGCATTCATTGGGGGATTGAAAATTACAAACATCAAGCTACCGATGTTTTTTTACAGCAAACAACATTAACGTTTGATTTTTCTATTTTTGAAATATTCACAGCACTTTCAAGTGGAGCCAAATTGATTATTTCGAGACCCGAGTTACATTTAGAAGGGAAATATCTTATTCAACTAATTCAACATGAAAAAATCAATGTGATTGGTACCGTACCATCTGTCTTAAAATTATTACTACAGGACGATGATTTTGAAAAATGCAAAAGTCTGTCGTTTGTGTTTTTAGGAGGTGAAATTGTTACTCCTCAACTACAAAACGCATTTTTTAAAACATCAAATGCTCGATTAATTAATATATACGGTCCTACTGAAGCTTCTATTTCAGTATTACATTGGGAATGTAAACAGAAATATTCAAAAAAAATAGTACCAATTGGTTTTCCAATTGCAAATATGAATATCCATCTCTTGAACGACAATTTTCAAGAAATTCAACAAGGAGAAATTGGAGAACTATTTATTTCAGGGAAGGGATTAGCTACTAAATACCTTAATAACGAACAATTAACACGTGAAAAATTCGTAACTCATTCAATTGATACTATTTCTACAAGATTATACAGAACAGGAGATTATGGTAGACAATTAGAAGATGGTAGTTATGCGTTTGAAGGCCGAAAAGATAAACAGGTAAAGTTAAATGGGATACGTGTTGAATTGGAAGAGATTGAAACAGTAATTCGTAGAATAGAAACCATTGAAGACTGTGTAGTTTTACCTACCTCAAACCAAACTGTCGAAGTGAAATTGACAGCATATATCATTTCCAAAAACAATTTAATCATTGATATCCGTCAGTTAAAAAAAGAGCTTTCAAACAAACTTTCTAGTACCCTCATACCCGGATTTTTCATTCAAATAGAAAAATTTCCATTATTAAGCACTGGCAAAATTGATAAAAACGCCTTGCCTATACCTGACAAAATTAGAGAACTTACGCAGCAATCTTTTGTCGCACCTCAAACAATTACTCAAAAACAGTTAGTAGAAATCTGGGAAAAGGTACTTAAACTCCATCCAATTGGTGTTTTAGATCCATTTGACTCTTTAGGTGGAGACTCACTTCAAAGACTTGAAATTTATCATTGGATACAGAAAAAAATGAATTTTCAGTATCCAATTTCCTATTTTATCCAGTCTAATACTATTTTCGAACAAGCTCAAATTATAGATGAGCCTATTCAATATAACAAAAAATTACAAGTAACTCAATTAAGAACAGGACATCTAACGCCCATTATTATTCTTCAAGCCATACAAAGTGAAGGTTCGATATTCGGTAAAAGATTCGAAGAAAATCTACCTCCTTTTCATTCAGTATATGCGACTATACCATTTGGGATTCAAGAAAACCAAGTGCCTGACACCATCGAACAATGTGCTGAAATTTATGTGGACTCTTTATTATCCATTTGTGACGAACAAAAATTTATTTTAGGAGGTTTCTCCATGGGAGGAATAGTAGCAATCGAAATTGCTAAACAATTACAAAAAAAAGGGAAAACGATATCATTTATTTTTATCCTCGACACTTTGTTTCCTTCCATAGATATTTCACCTCAAATAAAAAGTCAGGAAATTAAAGAGATAATTGAATTTTACTTCTACAAACTTAAATATGGTGATTTAACATTTTGGAAAACTTGGGTAATAAATCGGATAAAGTGGTTGCCTAAAAAAGTCTTAAGAGCTTCAAAGCTAAAGGGAAATAAAATGATAAACAATAAAAACATCTCGTTGGTATCAAACTATCATTTTGATTTATTTCAAGGAAAAATAATCTATTTTGTAGCTCAATCAGATCGTAGAAATCAAATCAGTTGGGGATTCTTTAATCGAACTAGCAGTGAAGAAAACCTAAGTTTATGGCGAAAAGCTATAAAAGGTAACTTTATCGTATTAACATTAATTGGTCATCACTTGTCGCTTGTAGAAGAAAAAAAAATAGCGCAAATATGCCAATTACTTACACCGCACTTACAAGATTCTTGATTATTTACGATTCTATACAGGAACAATAATCAAAGATTTATGTATTCATGAAAAAAGGACTTAATTTTGATTCTATATCTAAAAACAAGTAATTGTACAAAATAAAATGAATTCACTTTTACATCTGGCATTTGAAGAATTTGCACAACGAAACCCAAATGTTACTGCATTAAAACATAAAAATCAAACGATTACCTATAGTGAACTCGATAAAAAAAGTAATTTAATTGCCAATTCACTTCAGCAAAGAGGTGTAAAAATAGGAGATATCATCCCATTACTTCTTCATCGTTCCATAGATACAATTGCTGCATTACTTGGAATACTAAAAGTGGGAGCAGTATATTTACCTTTAGATCCTTCTAATCCTGTAGAAAGAATCAAAAGTTTACTTCATGAAAGTAATGCATCTCTTGTCATTTGTGAAAATCAATTTATCACTAAAATTACAAACTCGAAACTATCCGTTTACACTATAGAAAACTTAATTACTTCTCCAGAAAAGACGACTATTCCATTTCAAATACCGAAAATTCCAAATAACAACCCTGCCATTATACTTTTCACTTCAGGAACAACTGGAATTCCAAAAGGTGTCGTTTTGACACACGAAGGATTAAGTAACAGAATTCTTTGGGGGATTTCTAACTATAAACACCAAGCTTATGACGTGTTTTTACAACAAACAGCCCTAACGTTCGACTTCTCAATTTTCGAGATTTTTACTGCGCTTTCATGTGGAGCCAAATTGATAATTTCAAGACCTGAGCTTCATTTAGAAGGAAAATATCTGATTCAATTAATTCAAGATGAAAAAATAAATGTGATTGGTATAGTTCCTTCTGTAATTAAATTATTGATGCAACATGAAAATTTCGAACAATGTAAGAGTTTAACATTTGTATTTTTGGGAGGAGAAATAGTCACTCCACAACTTCAAAGTGCATTTTTCAAAAAATCAAACGCAAAGCTAATAAACATCTACGGCCCTACTGAAACTTCTATTTCAGTATTGCATTGGGAATGTACTCCACAAAACGAAAATAAAATCGTACCTATTGGTTTTCCAATCGCCAATATGTACATTTATTTATTGGATGAGCAACTTCAAGAAGTTCAAAAAGAAGAAATTGGAGAAATATATATATCCGGAATAGGATTAGCACATAGCTACCTAAACAACGAACAATTAACGAAAGAAAAATTCATCCAAAATCCATTTTCTACAGGTACAAATAAACTATATCGAACGGGAGATTATGGAAAGCGATTAATGGATGGAAGTTTTACTTTTGAAGGTAGAAAAGATAAACAGGTTAAAATAAATGGGATTCGTATTGAATTGGAAGAAATCGAGAAGGAAATACGTTTCATCGATCACATACTAGACTGTGTTGTTATACCAACATCGAATAAAACAAATGAAATTAAATTGACTGCATACATTATTCTAGAAAATAATGCAACTCTTGATATACAACACATTAAAAAAATACTTTCTGCTTCACTTTCTACTTCACTTATACCTAGTTTTTTCATTCAAATTAATAAAATTCCTTTACTATCAACTGGCAAAATTGACAAAAATGCATTGCCGCCGCCTGATAAAATTAGAGAGCTCACACAGCAATCCTACGTAGAACCTCAAACGAAAACTCAACATCAATTAGTTTTAATTTGGGAGAAAGTACTTAAACTTAAACCTATTGGAATTATAGATCCTTTTGATTCTTTAGGAGGAGATTCCCTTAAAAGGCTTGAAATATATCATTGGATACAAACAGAATTAAATTTTCAATACCCTATTTCATATTTTATACAGACAAATACAATTGTTGAGCAAGCAAAAATAATTGACGAACCAATTTTACAAAATAATAAAACACAAATAGCACAAATTAGAAAAGGACACTTAACCCCCATTTTAGTTCTTCAACCTGTACAAAGTGAAGGCTTGTATTTGGCGAAAAAATTCGAAGAATTTTTACCTCCCTTTCATCCCGTCTATGGAGCTGTACCCTTTGGCGTTCAAGAATTCCTTGTTCCTGATAGTATTGAGCATTGTGCAGAAATTTATGTTGATTCATTATTAACTATCTGCAATGATCAAAAATTTATAATTGGAGGATTTTCAATGGCAGGAATAGTTGCAATCGAGGTTGCTAAAAAACTACAAGAAAAAGGCAAAACAATTTCATTTGTCTTTGTTCTTGACTCATTATTTCCATCTTTAGATGTTAAATACTATAATAATAGTCAACAGGTTAAAGATATCGTCGAATTTTATCTCTATAAATTAAAATATGGTAACCTGAAATTTTGGACTACAAGTGGATTAGATATGATAAAATGGTTTCCAAAAAAAGTCTTGAGAACCTTAAAGCTTAAAAAAAAGCAAATGAAGACCAATAAAAATATCCAATTGATTTTGGACTTTCACTATGAATCCTATCGTGGAAAAATGATATATTTTGTTGCTCAAACAGACCGTAGCATTCAAAATAGTTGGCTACAATACAATCGAACGAATAGTGAACAAAATCTTTCACTATGGCGAAATTCTGTAGATGGTGACTTTGTAGTTTACCCTATTTACGGTCATCACATGTCGTTTATAAAGGATAAGCATATTGACCAAGTATGTCAAATACTCTCTTTCCACCTAAAAGATGCTTAATTATTTCCTTTTAAAGACAGGTACCGTCGAACATGGTTCGCCATACATGATTGATTTCGCAATCGGCTGAAGTTTTTGAATCAAGGTTGTCATTGCAAATTCGGGAGAAGTGATGTCCGAACATCCTTTGATTATGATTCTTCCATCCATATAGTTAGTCACATCAAGTGAAAGAATATTTAAAGCAATCATTTGTTTTTCTAGAACTTCGCGCGAACCCACCAAAGTCATTTTAGCAACACCTAATAATTTAGAAGCAATAAGCATATATGCCCAAGTAGGAACAATTGCATCCGCAGAGCAATGGATGTACACATATTTGCTTTTGTATTGAGACCAATCATTGGAAGTGATGTATTCTCTAAAATCTTTTTCTTTTAGAACGAATCCTTGCCATAATTGATCTGCGATATCAATGGACATAATCAGGGATGCGTCTGGCTTGAAATCCGCTAAATCCATAGAGATTAGACCACTTTCTTGCACTTTGTTTCTTATTTCTTCCATAAATCAATGTGTTTATCTTTGAATATCTTTCACCTCCCTCTTATCCCTCCTCAAGGAGGGAAGTTGTATTTTTGATTAAAAAAGCAATATTAAAAAATTTGATAGTATAATGATGAAAATATTCAAAATGATTTCTTTAATCAGATACAAAAAAACAAAAAAAGGTCCAGACTTTCGCCTGAACCTTCCTCTAAAAATATCAAAAATTACGCTTCTTGTAATTTGATTAAGTTTAATGCTGAACCAGCTTTGAACCACTCAATTTGAGAATCATTGTATGTATGATTCAAAGAGATATTTTCTTTCGAACCATCTGCGTGAACGATTTCTAATGTTAATGGTTTTCCTGGAGCAAAATCCACTAAATCTACAAAGTTGAATGTATCATCTTGTTGGATTTTATCGTAATCAGCCTCGTTCGCAAACGTCAATCCTAACATCCCTTGTTTTTTCAAGTTCGTTTCGTGGATACGAGCGAAAGATTTAACAATCACCGCACGAACACCTAAGTGACGTGGCTCCATAGCAGCGTGCTCTCTAGAAGAACCTTCTCCGTAGTTATGGTCACCCACAACGATTGAAGGAACGCCAGCAGCTTTGTATGCTCTTTGTACAGCAGGAACTTCACCAAACTCACCAGTCAATTGGTTTTTCACTTTGTTTGCTTCACCAGAGAAAGCATTCACAGCACCAATTAACATGTTGTTAGAGATGTTATCTAAGTGACCACGGTATTTCAACCATGGCCCAGCCATAGAGATATGATCCGTAGTACATTTACCTTGTGCTTTGATTAACAATTTAGCACCAGTAATGTTTTTCTCATCCCAGATTGGGAAGTTTTCAAGTAATTGTAAACGAGAAGAATCCGTAGCAACTGCAACTTCAATCGCAGAACCGTCTTCAGCTGGAGCTTGGTAACCAGCATCTTCAACTGCAAAACCTCTTTTTGGTAACTCGTCACCAGTTGGAGCGTTTAATTTAACTTGCTCTCCTTTATCGTTTGTCAACGTATCTGTTAATGGGTTGAATCCTAAATCACCAGCAATCGCTAATGCAGCTACCATTTCTGGAGAAGCTACGAATGCGTGTGTATTTGGATTACCATCTGCTCTTTTAGAGAAGTTACGGTTGAATGAGTGAATAATTGTATTTTTCTCTCCTTTTTCAGCACCTGTACGATCCCATTGACCGATACATGGTCCACAAGCATTTGTAAATACTTTCGTCCCTAATTTTTCAAATGTATCGATGAAACCATCACGAGCGATTGTGTAACGTACTTGCTCAGATCCTGGATTGATTCCAAATTCCGCTTTAGAAACTAAACCGTTAGCAACAGCTTGTTCTACAATAGATGCAGCACGAGCGATATCTTCGTATGAAGAATTTGTACAAGAACCGATTAATCCCCACTCTACTTTTAAAGGCCATCCGTTCGCTTCTGCTTCCGCTTTTAATTGTGAAATTGGTGTACCTCTATCTGGTGTAAATGGACCATTTACGTATGGTTCTAATGTATTTAAGTCGATAGTAATAACTTGATCAAAATAAGCTTCTGGGTTATCATACACTTCTTTATCTCCAGTTAAGTAATCTGCAATTTTATCCGCAGCATCTACCACTTCTTGACGACCTGTAGCCGCTAAGTAACGACGCATTGAATCATCATATCCGAATGTAGAAGTTGTTGCTCCGATTTCAGCGCCCATATTACAGATAGTCCCTTTTCCAGTACAAGAAAGAGAAATAGCACCTTCACCGAAATATTCAACGATAGCACCAGTACCACCTTTTACAGTTAAGATATCAGCAACTTTAAGGATAACGTCTTTTGCAGAAGTCCATCCGTTTAATTTACCAGTTAATTTAACACCGATCAATTTAGGAAATTTCAACTCCCAAGCCATACCTGCCATCACGTCAACCGCATCCGCACCACCAACACCGATAGCAACCATACCTAATCCACCAGCATTTACTGTATGTGAATCAGTACCAATCATCATTCCTCCAGGGAACGCATAGTTTTCAAGAACTACTTGGTGAATGATACCTGCTCCTGGTTTCCAGAAACCGATTCCGTATTTACTAGAAATCGAAGAAAGGAAGTTATATACTTCGTTGTTTTGATTTAAAGACTCTTGTAAATCTTTTGTTGCTCCAACTTTCGCTTGGATTAAGTGATCCGCGTGTACTGTTGAAGGAACAGCAACTTGTTTTTTACCCGCTTGCATGAATTGTAACAATGCCATTTGCGCAGTAGCATCTTGCATTGCAACTCTGTCTGGTGCGAAATCAACATACGACTTCCCTCTTTCGAAAGCAGTTGTAGCGTTTCCATCCCACAAGTGAGCATAAAGAATTTTTTCTGAAAGTGTTAAAG
>CANGOA010000091.1 GCA_947455255.1 Flavobacteriia bacterium
ACTATCCGTAAATTATACGCTGAAAGTAAAGGACGTAACGCTGTTCACGGATCTGATTCTGACGAAAGCGCTGCAAGAGAAGGTGTATTCCATTTCGCTGCAAACGAAATTTTCTAATTCAGACTTCGATTTTTTTTTAACTTAAAGCCTTCCTTTACGGAAGGCTTTTTTTTTACCCTTATCGTCTAACAAAGCGGTTGAAATACATCCTAAACACTTTTCGCGGTCCGAGATTCGTAACTTTCCAAGACCAAGGAATTGACATGCGGATGTGCGTGTTTTCGACGCGAGGAGAAAAAGGGAAGCACGAAGCAATGACAATTCTGTTTTTATCGTAACGTAGTGGAGATAAAATGGGCCTAAGGAAAGTTACAAAGCAGTTTTTGGTTACTTTTTGCTGCTCCAAAAAGTAACAATAATTTTCCTTATTTTTGAAAAAAAATCCCCTATGAAAAACTACACTTACACCGTTACTGACCGCTTCATGAACTACGTTCAAATCGACACTACAGCTGACCCAACATCTACCACCTTCCCTTCTTCTGAAAAACAAAAAGACTTAGCTCGTGTACTTGTAAAAGAACTCAAAGAAATGGGGATTACCGATGCTGAAATGGATCAATACGGCTATGTATATGCAACCATAGAAAGCAATTCACCAAAAGAAAATATCCCAACGATATGTTTTTGCGCTCACATGGACACAGCTCCAGATTGTAGTGGAACAAATGTGAAACCAATCCTACACAAAAATTACGATGGTACACCTATAGTTTTACCAGATGATACTACACAAGTTATTACCACAGAAAAGCACAAATATCTCAAAGAAAAAATTGGTGATGATATCATTACTGCAAGTGGTCTAACTCTTTTAGGAGCAGACGACAAAGCTGGAATCGCAATCATCATGGATTTCGCACATTACATCGTGAATCATCCAGAAGTAAAACATGGTAAAATCCGTATTCTATTTACTCCTGATGAAGAAGTTGGTCGTGGAGTCGAAGAATTGAATATGGAAAAACTTAACGCTGATTACGGATACACCTTAGATGGAGGTACACTTGGTTCCATCGAAGATGAATCATTCTCTGCAGATGGGGTTTCAATAAAAATTCATGGAATTAGCTCACACCCAGGATATGCCAAAAACAAAATGGTGAACGCCATTAAAGTTGTATCTGAGATAGTAGCAGCTTTACCTAAGAGAGAATGGTCTCCTGAAACTACCGAAAAACGAGAAGGATTTGTGCATCCAACATCCATTAAAGGAGAATTAGAATGTACAACAGTTAATTTCATCATACGCGACCATTTAACTTCTAACCTGAAAGTACATGAAGATAGACTCAAAAGTATCGTGGATGACATTCTAAAAAACTATCCAGAATTAGAGGTTGAATTTAAAATTACCGAACAATACCGAAACATGAAAGAAGTATTGGATACAGTACCTTTTGTGACAGATTATGCAATCGAAGCTATGAAACGTGTGGGCATCACTTCAGAAGCAACCATTATTCGTGGTGGAACGGATGGATCTAAACTTTCGTTTATGGGCTTACCTTGTCCAAACATCTTCACTGGTGAAATGGCCATTCATTCACGCCATGAATACGTAAGTGTTCAAGATATGCAAAAAGCTGTTCATACAATGGTGGAACTTATTCAAATTTGGGAAGAGAAAAGCGGTAATTGATTTTGTTATATAATTTATATCAGTAGGGATATGGCATGCCATATCCCTACTGATGTTATATCACGAAATAAAAATTTATTAATCTAAAATTATTTCTTCAATCCTTTCAACAAAAATCGCTTATAAACCTCAACATTTGGCTCATACCCGATTGCTTCCGTCAAATCTTTCCCGTCAGCATCTATCATCACATATAAAGGTTGAGACAATTGCCCATAATGTGTCACTTGATAATCCGACCATTTATTACCAACAGTTTTAATTACACCTTGTATCGCTTTAGAATACTTCCATTGCGATTTAGGTAATTGTTGACGATCATCGACATACAACGATACAATAACTACCTCATCCTTTAAAATAGGATGTACAGCCTCATTTAACCATACTGTAGATTCAGTGCGACGACAATTTGGACAATTGTGACCAGTAAAGTCTAATAATAAAGGTTTTCCTTCTAAACGTGCGTATTCCTTCGCTTTATCTAAATCATGAAATGTCAACAAACTTCCATCGGCTACTTCATGCATGAATGGTCGGAATTTTTTAAAGTTTTCACTAAGGTTGACTTCAGAGTTTCCACTCTCCCCTTTTACAAAACGGAAATTATCTTCACTATGTGTTCGTGGTGGTGCTACTCCATCAATCAAACGCAATGGTGCGCCCCACATTCCTGGTAATAGATATACAGCAAAAATAAACGCTGACAAAGCAAACATAAAACGCGTTACCGTCAATCGCTCCACGTTTGAGTCATGTGAAAATTTTAATTTACCCAACAAGTAAAAACCTATGACAAAGAAAATAACAATCCAAATCGCGACAAACAATTCTCTTGTCAAAATACCCCAATGATAAGCTAAATCGATACCAGATAAAAACTTCAATGCTAAAGCTAATTCTAATAATCCCAATACTACTTTTACAGAGTTTAACCATCCACCTGATTGTGGTAAACTATTCAACCATCCTGGGAAAATAGCAAACAAGGTAAAAGGTAAGGCTAAAGCTACTGCAAATCCACCCATACCAATCGCTGGAGCTAATAACGCTCCGTCAGCAGCAGAATCTACTAACAAAGTTCCTATGATTGGTCCTGTACAAGAAAAAGAAACTAAACTCAATGTAAATGCCATAAAAAAGATTCCAATCAATCCTCCTTTATCTGCATTTCCATCTGCCTTATTCACCCACGAATTTGGCATACGAATTTCAAATGCCCCCAAAAAGGATACGGCAAAAAAGATAAATATTCCAAAGAATATAAGATTCATCCATACATTCGTAGATAGGTCATTCAGTCCTGTTGGACCTAACAAAGCAGTAATGACCAAACCTAAACTTACATAAATAACAATAATCGAAACACCATATAACAACGCATTCAAAATTCCTTTAATGCGCGTTTTTGAACGTTTCGTGAAGAAAGTTACTGTCATTGGAATCATCGGAAACACGCAAGGAGTTAATAACGCAATCAATCCTCCACCAAAACCTTTGAAGAAAACCAACCAAAGTGCATCTTTTGGTTTAGAAGCTTTTACAACCGCTTTTTTATGATTACCGTTTTTAGACGCTATACCACCCTGACTATTAATCTCCTTCTCTTTATCTATACTATCTCCTGTTTTAACAGCAGCAACCACTTCCGTCACTCGTAACTCGTCACTCGTTACTCCAACATACCCAACTGCCTTCAAGCTTCCTTCTTGTTCCGTCGGCATTAAACATTGCACCGCGCACAACTGAAAATTATACGTAAATTTTATTTCAACAGGTTGATTACTCAAAAATTCAATCTCTTGTTTGTAAACAACTGAATTTTCAATGTAAAGCGATGTTCCTAAATCATCTTTGTGCGTAATCGCCTTTTTCCCTTCAATCAATGTACCTACCGTTCGATATAATTTCGAAGTTTTAAATACAAAACTCGTAGGAATACCTGTAAAACTAGCTTTTTCAGGATTATGATAAATGGAATAAATATGCCAGTCCTTGACAATATTTGCCTTAGCAACTACATAAGCATGAGAAGCATCTTTTTTTTCTAAACTAAAACTCCAATCAATATAGTCTGAAAAGCTTTCTTGAGCTTGAGAATAATATGTTGAACTTCCAAAAACTAAGATGAAAAATAGAAACTGAAAAAAACGTATAATCATAATTAATTACTTTAAATCGCTAACAAAAAAATCCGTTTTGAATATAGAAACAAATCTACTACAAAACGGATTCTAAGAAAAACATCAGGAATAATACCTGAAAAATTTTATTAAAATTTAACTTCTACAATATGATCAATCGGAATCCAAACCCCACCTTTCAAACAAATATACTTTGCTCCAGTTGCCCAAATGGTAGTCTCTACTCTTTTTGGTCCTTCGTCATCATGGAAATAAATAGACACTTTAGAATGGTAACCATTTCCTAAACGCGTTGCTTGCTCTAATTGTTGTCTTAATTCTTCGTGTTGTTCAACATTCATGTCATTATGAAATGACATTTTTGAAACCTCCTCTTTCTCTATTGTTTTGTACGCCGAAATCTCCATGACCGTCTGTTTTAATTGCTATCTAATAATCACTATAATGCATAGTGTTTAACAAAGTTACTTATTTTTAAAGAAATATTAGGTCGTTCACTTGAAATTTACGAATGATTTTTCAACAATTTTAACTTCTAATATTTTTAATGTTTCCTGAGTTGGAACGGCTTTCCTTGAAATTTTATAGCCAACACACCAGATAATTTCATTTTCATCCAAAACAACCAAACATCGATCTCGAATTGACGAATCAATTTTTGCCTCTGTCAACACATCAGAAATTAACTTTGTTCCTTTCATTCCAATTGGCGCTATTCGATCACCAATCCTCCAAGGACGAACCCTTAAATCACCACTAATTTTAGATTTGTCTAAATAAATCACCTCTTTTGAAAAACTTGCAGGCAATTTATTTACTTCATTAATAAGTAATTCACATTCATTACTTACCAATTTATTTCTCAAACTAAACCCCTCTTTTTCCTTGAAAAATTGAAAGTCGCCACAAGCAATCATTTTACCCTTTTGTGAAAAACGAATCTTTTCTAATTGTTCCAAAACTTCATACCCCCCTCCTAATTGACGAATAACATCTACCCTAACTTCGTTGGGAGTTTGATCGAAAATCTGCCCATCCCAATAAAGTGTAACTAAAATATCTTGCACTATACTTCTAGCACTATCCTCAATACGACTCTGTGTTTCTTGAAAAGCATCAACCAATAGCAATACGGATGAAACTAAATCTGGAATTTCTTTCTCAACGAGCGGTAAATAAACATTCCTTAATTTATTTCTAGTATATTTATTTTGTTGGTTTGAACTATCCTCTCTCCATTGAATGGAATTAGAAATTGCATATTCTATCAATTCTGCTTTTGAGACTTTTAGAAATGGTCGCACATACCGATTATGAATCGGTAACATACAAGCCATCCCTAAAACACCAGACTTTCTAGCTAGATGTTGAAAAAACGTTTCCACTTGATCATCCGCATGCTGCCCCAGAACAACATAACCTTCTTCATTCTTTGTTAATAGCGAATCAAACAATTCATAGCGTATATCCCTTGCAACTTCTTGTAAATTCCCTCCAGAATCGGATAAAATCGATTTTGTATCTACATTTTTTACGAATAACGGCACTTTCAATTGAGAACAAATTGCACGAACAAATTGCTCATCTTCATCTGATTCTGAACCACGCAATCCATAATTAATATGAATAACTTCAACATCTTTACAAAAGGAATTTAAAACATGTAATAACACAACAGAATCAACACCACCACTACACGCAACAAACACTTTTGCATTAGTTAAAAACGCCCATTCAGACCGAAGTTGTTGTACATTCATCTATCTAAAAAATTGAAGAATTTTATTCACTTTTACGAGACATTCTTCGTATTCCTTTTCTGGATCAGACTTCATGGTAATTGCACTACCTACAGCACATGACAAGATTTCTTTTTGTTTATTATAGAGCAACGATCGAATTACAACATTCAAATCAAAATCTCCATTTGGAAAAATAACACCTATAGATCCAGAATACAAACCACGTCGAAATGACTCGTATTTTTCTATTAACTGCATAACACTTACTTTAGGCGCTCCAGTCATTGACCCCATTGGAAAACTCGCTCTTAAAATTGCTTCCAAGGGAAGATTTGAATCAATATCACAAACAATGGAAGATACCAGATGATGTAAAGTCTCAAAAGTTTGCAACTCACACAAGTGCTCTACTTTTACACTTCCTTTTTGAGCAATTCTAGAAAAATCATTTCGAACTAAATCCGTTATCATCACGTTTTCTGACACCTCTTTTTTATCTCCTGTGAGTGTTTGCTTAAGTTGATTATCTTCTGCTTCGTTCTCTCCTCTGCGGATAGTACCTTTGATTGGTTGAGACAATAGTCGTGTGCCTGTTTTTTGAATATATCTTTCAGGACTAAAACATAAAACAGACCAATCCTCAATATTCATGAATACAGAAAAAGGGGCTTGTGTCTTCTGATGAATGGAACTAAATAAAGAAACAACATCTAGTTCTTGAATATTCTCAGCGTAAAATTCTTGGCAAAAATTTAATTCATAACAATTTCCATATTGAATTTGTGCTTTCACCTGATTCACTGAACTTATGTATTCATCACGAGAAATTCGATTTTTAAATTCGAGAGTTTGTGTAGTTGGTTTTACTTCTGTTATAGTATGCAATAACTGGGTAAAATGACTTCTTAATTCTATTGTTTCTTGTCCTTGAACGAAATTTCCAGATGAAGACTCAACTACATAATCTGGAGACCACAAAACTACAGTCGGAAACTCAACTTTATCTGGATTCTCACTTTTCAAATCTTCCATCTCATTTTTCAGATCATACGATAGACAAGTAAAAACATACTTTCCTACATGTGCATCTAAAAACTGCTGAAATTGCGAAAAGTCATCTCCCATTCGCATCACCCAACGCGCTCCTTTTCCAAAACCAAATAGCTGCTTTTCGGGAAAATAAATAAACTCTTCTTGTGTCTGCATACAACTAAAAAAGGTTATCTCACAATGAAATAACCTTAAAATGATTTATTAAAAGAATGAAAAGTGAATAGATTTTTCGAGGCAAACAAAAAATTAAATCCGCAGTTTACTTTAGTAAATGAGGAATTTAATTTTGAAGTTGAACGAAGAAAAAGCATTTTCTTTTCGTTCGACTAGTTGCGAGGGCCTCCAGTGTTCACAGGCGCATCCCCATCCGGTGCTGGATTTACATTTCCTTTAATTCGAATAATCGCAGTCGCATCATTTGTAGCATTAGATAATATCGTAATACTTTTATTAATCGGGCCAGCAATTTTAGTGTTGTATTTTACTGTAATAGCTCCTTTTCCTCCTGGAGGTATTGGTTCTTTTGGGTAAGAAGGTACTGTACAATTACATGGCGCTGTAGCTTTTGTGATAATTAACGGTGCTGTACCAGTGTTCGTAAACTCAAAAGTACACTCTCCATTTGAACCATATTTGACAGTTCCATAATCATGTAGTATTTTTTTGAACTCAATTTGCGGACCTCCTATTTGCATAAAAGAAGAAATCGATAAAAATAATCCAACTAAAAATAGAGGGAGAAATAAGATTTTATTTTTCATAATATTTATTTCAAATGTTAATAATCAAATATAAAGATAAAATTTTAAAAATGACTTTTTTTATGATTTGTTAAGATTTTTCAATCGTAATTCAACCATTTCAACTACTTCTTTTTTCAACCTTGGATGTTCCTTTAGCAAACGATTGTAGTAATACAAAGCCTTTTTTTGATCCTTCATATAAATTTCGGTCGTTGTTGCAGCATTCAATAATAAGGAAGCTTTTTGAGTATAGTGAGGAGCATAAAAGAGCAAACTATCCGTCCAAGCTATAGCAAGAGCATATTTTTTTTCTTGAGTATATAATTGTTGTAATTTATCCAAATATTCAAAAGTTGACTTCTGTTTTTTTGAAAGTTGAAACGCTCTTTGATAATACTTCTCTAACAAGTGAATAGTATTAATCGGAATGGTATCTACATGATTTTCCATCAACTCACGATATGCATAGTGTAATGTATCCTCAAGAGCTACGATTCTTTTTTCAACATATTTGTAATTTGACAACCCGACAATCGTTTTTCTTTTAGATTTATCGATACGATTACATCCAAAAATCAATACTAAAATACAAAGAAATACTAATTGTATTCGCATTATTTACCTTTTTTAATTGCTGGAAAACGCATACGATAATCTACAACAATCAATCCCTTAGAAATATTCCCTAATTTTTTGGTCAATAATTTTCTTTTTAATACTGACAAATGATCGGTAAATAAAACACCTTGAATATGATCATATTCATGTTGTATTATTCGAGCAGCATAACCATCAAAAGTTACTTTATCATAGTAATTCCAATTTTCATCATAATAAGAAATTAAAACTTTTTCTTTACGATAAACTTCTTCACGAATTTTAGGAATACTTAGACACCCCTCATTAAACCCCCATTCTTCACCTAATTCTTCATGTATAATTGGATTAATGAAAACTTTTTTAAAATCTTCTAAACCAACAGTGCGTGGATCTACCTCGTCATCTTCTTCGTCAATAAAAGGAGAACCATCAACCACAAATAATCGTATTGATTGACCGATTTGAGGCGCAGCTAAACCAACACCTTGCGCATTATACATGGTTTCAAACATATTCTCAACTAATGCACTCAAGCCTTCAAAAGATTTATCAATTTCAACAGCCTCTTTTTTTAACACAGGATCGCCATAGGCAACAACAGGTAATATCATAGTGTAATTATTAAAAATCAAAAGTAAAAAGAAAGAAGGACTTCAACAAGTTCACAAACAAACAGATCATTCGTTTACTGTAAAAACAACCCTTAAAACAAAAATCACAAACTCATTGAGCTCATGTAGGACTGTAATAAAATAGTAGCACTCACTTCATCGATTAACCCTTTTTCTTGCTTTTTATGTCTAGATAATCCCGAAATGGAAATTACATGACTAGCCATTTTTGAAGTAAACCGTTCATCATATAATAAGACATTTAAATCTGGAAATTCTTTTTTCAACACTTCAAAAAGAATATGAACATTTTCAGTAATATGGGTATGCTCGTTATTTAATCTCTTTGGCTCCCCAAGTACAAGTGTTCCTATATTTTTCTCGCGAATAATTTTTTGCACTTCAACAATCAATAATTTACTATCAACTGTTTTTAAACCACTTGCAATAATATTATTCTCATCCGTAATTGCTAAACCTGTTCGTTTCAATCCAAAATCAAGCGCTAAAATTCGTTTATTTTTAATCATATTAACACAAAGATAGATAGAAATTGATTAGCATAAATATTTCTATGCTTTATGTATATTTGTGAAAAATGTTAACATGAGATCAATCATAGAAAAAGCATGGGAAGATCGTTCCCTACTTAGTGATAAAACTACTATAGAAGCGATAGAACACGTAATCGAAGATCTGGATAAAGGGATTATTCGTGTAGCTGAACCAACTGACGCTGGTGAATGGATTACCAATGAATGGGTGAAAAAAGCAGTTATTTTATATTTCCCTATCCGTCAAATGGAGACTATTGAGGTAGGGCCGTTTGAATTTCATGATAAAATGCTATTAAAAAGAGGATATAAAGAGCTAGGTGTACGCGTAGTTCCACATGCAATCGCTCGTTATGGATCTTATATATCCAAGAATGTAATTCTAATGCCTTCCTATGTTAATATTGGTGCTTATGTAGATGAAGGAACTATGGTTGATACATGGGTAACTGTTGGTTCATGTGCTCAAATAGGTAAAAATGTTCATTTAAGTGGTGGTGTAGGTATTGGAGGAGTCTTAGAACCATTACAAGCTAGTCCAGTAATTATTGAAGATAACGCATTTATTGGTTCGCGTAGTATCATTGTTGAAGGAGTTCGTGTAGGTAAAGAAGCTGTAATTGGAGCAAATGTTTGTATCACAAAATCAACTAAAATTATTGATGTAACCGGAGATAAGCCATTAGAAACAATAGGTTATATCCCTGAAAGAAGTGTGGTAATACCAGGAAGTTACACTAAAAAATTTCCTGCAGGCGAGTTTCAAGTACCATGTGCATTGATAATAGGAAAACGAAAAGAAAGCACAGATTTGAAAACTTCTCTAAATGATGCTTTAAGAGAACACAACGTAGCTGTTTAATCTGCGTCTTATTAATGACATAAACAATAAAAAGGATTATTTATTTGTTAAAAAATTGTTTCTTTGTATCCAATTTAAGATTTTAGTAAAGTTTAATTAAAACACAAACACCATGAAATTACGTAATATTATTGTGTTAATCGTAGTTCTAACAACTAGTTTAACTAGTTTGTTTGCTCAAAATTCAGAAACAGGATTTTCTTGTGGACAAGCTGAAGTTCAACAAAAATATTGGAAGAAAAATCCTCAATCATTATTGGACTATGAAAATATTTTAAATAATTTAGACAAATTTGAGTCTGGATTAGACAATAAACGAGGTATAAAAAAATACATTATCCCAATTGTATTTCATATCTTACATGAAAATGGTGAAGAAAACATTTCTGATGATCAGGTAAAGGATCAGATTGCAATTTTAAATAGAGATTATAATAAAATGAATGCTGACACGGCTAGTGTTCAGCCTGAATTTAAAAACATTATTGCAAATTGTGATTTCGAATTCCGTTTGGCTACCAAAGATCCTTTTGGAAATTGTACCAATGGGATTAATCATTATTATTCACCACTAACAAACAATGCTGGAGAAAACTCTAAAATCAATCAATGGAATAGAGCACAATATTTAAATGTTTGGGTGGTTAAAACTATTGGTCAGTCCGGTGTTGCTGGATACGCATTTCTACCTCCAGGAGCGATTGGTTCAAACTTTAAAGGGGATGGCGTTATTATTTTACACAACTATATAGGCTCTATCGGCACTTCATCTCCTTATAGATCAAGAGCTTTAACACATGAAATTGGTCACTATTTAGGATTGCAACACGTTTGGGGAAGTAGTAACAATCCTGAAATCAACTGTGGCGATGATGGAGTTTCAGACACACCTAAAACAAAAGGTCATAAAAGCTGTAATAAAGCATCACTTTCAAATACCAAACAAACTTGTATAACTGATTTAAACTTTCTATATACTTTAGATAGTGTAAAAATTAACTCTGGTAATATTGACCCAACAACTTTAGTAAAAACAGATTCAGCTACTTTTACAGCATTTAAAGCTATCGGAGTTTCTGCTAATTCAGTTCAAAATAAAGCTTTTACGTTTACTAATTGGGGAATAGGCGGTGTAAATAATGACACCATTTATTTGAATCAAACTGGATCAATTGATTTGTCAAAATATTACGAATTTTCTATAACACCAAAGAAAAACGGATTATTAACCATTGACCAATTTAAATTCAAAACATTTAGAGACACGAATGGTATAAAATCACTTTCAGTTCGTTCTAGTTTAGATAACTTCGCTAGTAATTTACCAATTTCATCATCTAACAATAAAATTTCACAAATTATTAATAACGAAGTTTTTATTAATAAAGATACTATTAAATCATTTTCAACAACTGTAAATACTTCATCCAAAAGCTTTCAAGATTTAACAACCAATGGAAAAGTTACTTTTAGAATCTATGGTTGGAACGCAGAAAAAACAAGTGGATTTTTTGGACTTGATTCAGTGATGATTTTTGGAAAAACGGGTGCAGTTGAAAACATTGAAAATTACATGGAGTATTCCTATTGTTCCAATATGTTTACAGAAGGACAAGCTAAATTAATGAGAATTTATCTTGAAAGTAGTCTTAGCTCTAGAAACCATTTATGGTCAGACTCTAACTTAATCGCTACTGGTGTTAAAGACATCAGTACACCTGTAACTTGTATACCTAAAGCTGATTTTAATAGTACATTGAAAAAAGACAATCAAAATTTTACGACTAATATTTGTTCTAGTGATGCTGTAATATTTCACGACATTTCTCAAAATGCTTCTGTAACATCCAGAAAATGGATTTTTGAAAATGGTACACCAGCAACATCAACTGATCAAAATCCAGAAGTTACATTTACAGGAGCTGGAGGTCATGATGTAACATTAATTGTTTCAAGTGATTCAAGTGGTTTATTATCTGATACTATTTACAGAAAAAACTTCATATACGTTACTGGTGCATCTACTGAATCTGGTTTCTTAACTGAAAATTTTAATTCTGGTTTTTCTTGGGATTGGAGAGTTGAAGATCACAATGAAAATTCTTCAAAATTTGGATTGACGACTAAAAATGGAAAAGGAAAAAGTCAAGCATTCAAATTAGACAATTACCGTGATTTATCAAAGTATCAATCTTACCAAGATGAATTCTTTTACTACGATCGTTTAGATGGAAGTAAACATGCTATTATTACTCCTGCTATTAATCTTACCACTACTACAAATGTTACTGTATCTTTTGACTATGCATTTGCAACTGATGCTTACTATGATTCATTAATAACGGACCAATTAAACGTATATGTTTCGAAAGATTGTGGTGAAACTTGGACAGTTAAAAAGGTAATCGGCGGACCTAAAATTTCTACAAATTCTATTACCGTAAACACACTTATTACTGCAGGAAATTCGAGTGGAGCTCCTTTCTTACCTGAATCGGATATATTATGGAAAAACATGTCTTTTCCATTAACGGTAAATAATTTAGACACAAAAACAAGAATAAAATTTGAATTTGTTCCTTCTAAATATGCAAACAACTTCTATATTGATAATATAAATATCAATGGAACATTACAAATTGAAGAAAGTCCTATTACTCAAATGAATGTGAATGTGTATCCAAACCCTGTTTCTTCAAATGATGGTATTACAATAAATTATGAAGCAAACAATGAGGATGTTGTATTTGAACTTATCGATGCTCAAGGAAAAACATTAACACGAGAAATGAATAAAACAAAAAACTCAGTTGTTAATCATACTTTAACCACACCAAAATTAAACGCTGGTTGTTACTTTGTAAAAGCTACGCAAGGAGCATTTACATCGACATACAAAGTAGTTGTTTTATAATAAATAATGTGACTAGTCCTAAATAAGCGATACAGATTATTAAAGACTAAAATACATAATTATATCCCAGTAAACACGTGTTTACTGGGATATTTGTTTTTATAAGTTTTTATTTTGATTCTATTTTGTAAATGCATTTGAATAGGTGTCAAATAAAA
>CANGOA010000092.1 GCA_947455255.1 Flavobacteriia bacterium
AGTATGGCGAAGAGGGGGATCGTTTGATTTTTAGAATTTTAAATTCGGGCGACAAGCAAAAGAAAGCGGATGTCCAAGCATTGGAAGAAGGGAATTTAGCACGTTTTGCGAATTCGTTAGCGGAAAAAGCCTTGCGTTATGACTTGACGGTACCGTTTGCGCGTTTTGTAGTGCAACACCAAAATGAATTATCGTTTCCGTTTAAGCGTTACCAAATTCAACCAGTGTGGAGAGCAGATCGTCCGCAACATGGTCGTTACCAAGAGTTTTTTCAATGTGATGCCGATGTGGTAGGAAGCGACTCGTTGTTGTACGAAGTGGATTTTATCCAATTGTTTGATGAGGTGTTGAGCAATTTACAGTTGCCAGCATTTACCATATATATTAATAACCGTAAAATTTTATCTGGAATCGCTGAGGTTTCTGGGGAGTCTGATCGTTTGATTGACATCACAGTTGCCTTGGATAAGTTAGATAAAATTGGCGAAGAAGGTGTCATCAAAGAATTACAGGAAAAAGGGGTTGCGGAAAGTTCGATTGAACGCATTAAGCCGTTGTTGACCATGACTGGTTCGAACCAAGAACGTATCGAAGCGATGAAAACCTATTTAGCAACAAGTGAAATTGGTTTGAAAGGAATCGAAGAGTTGGTTTACGTGATAGATACAGCTACGAAACTAGGTCTAGAAAAAGCAAACTTGGTGTTTGATGTGACCTTAGCACGTGGATTGAATTACTATACGGGAGCAATCTTCGAAGTAAAAGCGGATGGCGTAAAAATGGGAAGTATTTGCGGTGGTGGTCGCTACGATAATTTGACGGATTTATTTGGAATGCCAAATATGTCGGGTGTTGGAATTTCGTTTGGTGCGGACCGTATCTATGACGTATTGAAAGAATTAGATTTGTTTCCAAAAGAAGTGGAGCAAGGATTGGAAGTATTGTTCGTGAATTTTGGTGCAGCGGAAGAAGCATATTGTTTACCATTAGTGAAAGATATTCGTAAAAATGGTATTTCGTGTGAGTTGTATCCATCCAAAGCGAAAATGCAAAAGCAAATGAAATATGCAAATGATGTGCGCGTGAAATACGTAGCGATTGTTGGTGAAGAAGAAATGGCAAATGAGATCATCCAATTAAAAAACATGGAAACCGGAGAGCAGAAAGAAGTGAGTGTGGAAGAATTGATCTCTTTAGTTAAAAAGTAGCCCTTCGACTCCGCTCAGGGGGACGTAGAGGGTTTCCGTCAGTCTGAGCGTAGTCGAAGACAAGGAAACGATTGAAGATTAAAAATTAGAAGCAGAATATAAAGCTTCCCGAGTTTACACTGAGCTTGTCGAAGTGAGGAGGGATTGAGGGAGGTGACCATTAAAAAGTCATCCCCCTCGATCCCCCTTCCAAGGGGGAAGAATAAAAATAATAAAATGAAAAAGTACTTAATTAACAACGATTGGATTTCGCTAGAGCAACTAGAAGAAATTCTAAATGAAGGATATACGATTGAATTATCCGAGAATGCAAAAGAAAAAATCACGAAGTGTCGTGCCTACCTAGATGAGGTAGTTGCAAAAGAAAATCGCGTGATTTATGGAATTAACACTGGATTTGGTTCCTTGTGTAATACCGTGATTCCAAACGAAGATTTAGCCTTGTTACAGAAAAACTTGGTACTTTCCCATGCGTGTGGTGCGGGTGAAGAAGTTCCTAGTCACTTGGTGAAACGTATGCTGTTATTGAAGGTGTTAGGTTTGTCGCACGGACATTCAGGGGTACAATTAGCAACGGTAGAACGTTTGGTGTATTTCTTCAATAACGATATTTTACCGATTGTATACCAACAAGGAAGTTTAGGTGCATCGGGGGATTTAGCGCCGTTGGCTCACTTGTCCTTACCGATTTTTGGAGAAGGGGAAGTTGCTTACCAAGGAAAACGTTTTTCTGGAAGAGAGATTTTAGCAATTTGTGGTATAGATCCAGTAGAATTGCAATCCAAAGAAGGGTTGGCATTGTTGAACGGTACACAATTCATGAGTAGTTATGCGTCGTATGCAGTAGCAACTTCCTATAAATTATGGAATCAATTCAACCACATTGCTGCATTATCGTTAGAAGGATATGATGGTCGTATCGAGCCGTTTGGAATTTCTGTGAATGAAATTCGTAAGCAAGCTGGACAAATTCATGCTGCAGAAGAAATGCGAAATTTATTGAAAGGAAGTCAGATTGTAGCGCAAGAAAAAGCACACGTACAAGACCCATATTCGTTCCGTTGTATACCACAAGTGCATGGTGCGAGTTACGATGCAATAGAACATTGTGCGAAAGTAGTTGAAAATGAAATCAATGCAGTGACCGATAATCCAACGATCTTCCCAGAAGAAGGTTTGGTAGTTTCAGCAGGTAATTTCCACGGACAACCATTGGCGATTTCGATGGATTTCTTAGCATTGGCAATGGCTGAAATGGGAAGTATCTCCGAGCGTCGTGTGTATAAATTGATTTCAGGAACAAGAGGTTTACCAGCATTTTTAGTGGCAAATCCAGGCTTGAATTCCGGGTTTATGATTCCACAATATACCTGTGCTTCAATTGTGAGTCAAAATAAATCGTTGTGTTTTCCAGCGAGTTGTGACACCGTAGATTCTTCGAATGGTCAAGAAGACCACGTGAGTATGGGCGCAAATGCAGCGACAAAATTATACCGAGTGTTGGAAAATTGCTATACGATTCAAGGAATTGAGTTGTTGAACGCAGCCCAAGCATACGAATTCAGAAAACCATTAAAAACAAGTTCTATTTTACAAAGTTTACATGCTTCATACAGAGAAGTTGTTCCTTTCGTAGAAGAAGATTGCTATTTACATCCGCTAATCAGTGCGAGTACAAACTTTGTAAAAAATATTTCATGGAAAATGTAGACTATCAAGAAGTAGAAGAAATACAAGAAGAAAAAAAGTTGCCCGTTTTTTTACGTGTGCTTTGTATCCTTAGTTTTATCTATATCGGAATCATTTTAATGCCTGCAATTTTCGGATTGTTTTCGGGACCTTTATCAGAAACTGAATTGAATGAATCCTTTCAAAAGGTAAGTTCGTTAGTTCCTAATTCAATCAGTAAAAAAGAAAAAGCGCACTTGTTAGAATTAGCATACGAGAAACAAAAAACGATGAACGATAAGTTCTACTTGAATGCGACTGTTAATATTTGGGTGTATTCAATGGGGTTTTTCGGAGTGTTTAAAATGTACAAAAAACGTCAACGTTCTGGTTACTACTTGTATTTAGTATATTCTGCGTTGACCGTATTTTCAATGTTTTTGATTTTACCTGCAAAATTGATCACCTTTGACGAAATCATTACGCTGGTTCTATGGACTGGAATTATGGTCTCTTTATATACAGTCAATTTAAAACACTTAACGAATTAATATGAAAAGAATTATCACAAGTATTACCTTAATCTTAGGATTAACAGTAAGTGTTGGCGCGCAACTTCAAACGCCAAAAGCGAGTCCTTTGGCAAAAATGGAACAACGTGTTGGATTGACAGACATAAAAATAGAATATTCACGTCCAGGGAAAAATAACCGTGTCATTTTTGGAGACGTAGTTCCTTTCAATGAAGTTTGGAGAACTGGAGCAAATGAAAACACTAAAATCACGACTTCCGATGCTTTGATTTTCGGGAAAGATACCTTGAAAGCAGGGACGTATGCAATCTTTACAAAGCCAGCTGCGGATAGTTGGGAATTGATTTTTTATGCAGACGCAACGAATTGGGGAACACCAGACAAATGGGATGATACAAAAGTTGTGTTGAGAACAAAAGCAGTAGTAACAGCTTTACCAGCAGTTGTTGAAACATTTACCATTTCCTTAGATAATTTAGAGAATGAGTCAGCTTCTTTGAACTTTACGTGGGACAAAACGACTGTTTCCTTTCCATTTACTTTATTGACAACTCAACGCACATTGGCTAACATCAAAAAAGTGATGGCAGGACCAAGTGCTGGAGATTATTATGGTGCTGCAACGTATTATTATACAAATAAAATAGACTTAAAACAAGCCTTAGAATGGGTAAATAAAGCGATTGAAGGGAATCCTTCAGCGTTTTATATGTACCGTACAAAAGCGAACATACAAAAAGATTTAGGAGACAAAAAAGCAGCGAAAGAAACTGCAAAAGCAGGATTAGTAGTTGCTGAAAAAGCAAACAATAAAGGTTACATCCAAATTTTAACGACGTTAATTGAAGAGTATAGCAAATAATAAAGGTTGATTTTTTACTGAATTTTGGAAAGACTGCTTGAAAGAGCGGTCTTTTTTTATGTCTAGAACTGCGTATTTATACGTTTTTACATCTGAAAATAGCGTATTTATACGTGATTTTAGCTGATTATTTGGTAGTTATAAAATCAGTTTATAGTTTTGTTTTCGAAAATTAAATAACACTTATGTAATTTTATTTGGCATAAATGTATATTTTTTTCACAAGTGTAACATAATCGCGTTTTAATGAAGTTTTCTTATTTTACCTTACTGTTTTTTCAGTGTATTTTAATTTTTAGTGTTTCTGCTCAGTATAATGTAACTACAAAAATTGTAGACTTTAAAGGGAAAGGGATGGAATTAGTGAGTGTTTCGTTAACTCAAGAGGAACGATTTGTAACTACTCAATTTACAGATAGTTTAGGTTATTGTAAGTTTTTAAACGTCCAAGAGGGTGAATATTCTTTCAAAGTTTCACAATATGGAGTATTAACAGAACAAGTAGTTGTGATTTCAAAAGACACAAGCATTGTGATTGAAATGGTGAAATCTAAGCAATTAGAAGCCGCTACCATAAATACCAAAAAACCTGTTTTTAAAAGAAAAGCTGATCGTATGGTTTTCAATGTAGAGAATTCATTGATTTCGTATGGAAACAATCTATACAATATGTTAGCTATTACTCCAGGAGTTAGAGTAGATGATAAATCAGTGACGATTCTAGGTAGAGGAGAAGCAGTCATATACATAGATGATCGGGTATTACAATTAGCGGGAGAAGATTTGATTAATTACTTGATGAATGTTCCAAGTGATGATGTTTCTAGAATTGAAGTTATTAGTAATCCACCTGCGAAATACCAGGCTGAAGGTTCATCAGGGATTATCAATATAGTTTTAAAAACAGTGTTGAAAAAAGGATATAATGGAGATGTCAATTCTTCTATTACTAAAAATACATACTGGTCGGAATCACTTGGAGCAGGATTGAGTTATAACAAAGGTAAAATCATTTTTAAGAATCGTTTGGGTGTAAATCAAACTATTTATCAATATTCTGGAGATATTAATATGCAATTCCCAACGATGAATAATGTTAACAATACGAAGGCAAAAATGGCTCAATCTGGAATTGTTAATAATGCAGATTTTACCTTTCGTTTTAACGAAAAGTCAAAAATTGTATTGTCTTCTCAGTTGAGTTTTAATAAACCTACATTAAGTAATCACACAGATATTAATTACTTGAGAAATTTTATCAGCGACTCAGTAACTCGTTCTATTGGAAATGGAACATCAACAGGTTTTTCACATAATGCAGGTTTGAATTACAGTTATATATTTGATACTTTGGGAAAAAAGATGTCGGTAGATTATAATTACTTCACGTATGGACAATCAAAAGATCGATTGATGAATAGTCGCACTGAATATACCTTGACTCCAAATTATTTATCTCAAATTTTAACCTCAAGTACACAAGCTGTAAAGTCAAATTCAGTAAATGTTGATTTTGAATTACCTTTTACAAAGTTTGCAATTTCTACTGGTGGTCGTGCAAGTGTAATTGAAAATTTAAATGATTTTGGTAATGAATACAAATTGAATAATACGATTAATTTGACAGAGAAGGATAAGTTTTTATACAATGAGCAAATTCAGGCCTTATTTTTTACATTTTCTAGTAAGATTAAAAAGATTGAGTTTAGTGCTGGATTACGCGCTGAAAATTCTATTATCAAAAGTCATTCTTTTACCTATAATCAACAAAATAATTACAGTTATTTTAGATTGTTTCCATCCTTGTACGCGTTTTACCCTTTGAAAGAAGAAGTGTATATCGGTGTAAATTATTCCAGAAGAATCGATCGACCAAATTATGCAGAATTAAATCCATTTAGATTGTATATGAATGCAAATCAGTATACGATTGGAAATCCATTTTTAAGACCTTCTTTTGCTGATAATTTTGAATTGTTTTATATGTTCAAGGATAAATTTTCTGCAACGTTAAATTACGCCTATAACTCAAATTTATATGGACAAATTCCGATTGTTGATGAAAAAACAAATACGCAAGTGTATACTAATATTAATTTTTTAACTACTCATTTTTACACGTTGACAGCGGTTTACTCTCTAAAATACAAATGGTTGCAATCTGATGTTCAATGGAGCGCTAATTATTCTAATTCGCATTCTAATTCAAAAATCACCTATACTTCTTTATCAGGATTTAGTTCAAGTATAAATCTTACTAATCAAATTAAAACACCTATCAAACGTTTAACGATGTCTTTAGATGGAATGTTTAGTTTTCCTGGGATAACAGGTTTGGTGAAAATGCAATCTTTTTACATGCTGAACTCAGGATTTCTTTACCGTACCAAAAATAAGAAGTTTGTACTCGGACTTACAATTAATGATATTTTTAGATCCATGCGACCTAAAATGCAGATGTATTCCAACGGAGTATTGCTCGATGTTGTAAACTACCATGATCAACGTTCAGTTCGTTTTTCGTTGACTTATAATTTTGGAAATAACAAAATACAAGTGGAAGATCGTGATGTTAAAAACGAGGAAGAAATCGATAGAACAAAAGAATAATTCAAGATTATATAGATTTTAAAGTCGAAGGCCCAAGAAGACTTTAAGACCTGATGTACATCATCACCATGATCACCAAATGTGAATAAACTTTGGTGAACAGAAAATCAATGTAAATTTTTTATTACGATGAACAATCAAACGAAAACTGCATCTATTGCGATAGATGAGCAAGGGAAAATTATGGGAGGTTTAGAAATAAGACCTAAATCGAAATCTATCATTGATCAGATTAAGGAAGCTATGAAGCCTACACCTACAATTCCTTTACCTACTATTTATATAAGTTTCTAGTAGTTAAAAAAATAACATTCATCTTTTTGAAGTCGTAGGGCCTTAAATCGACTTTAATTAACGATGTACATCACCACCGAAATCCTTTGATGTGGTAAAACTTAAAGGAATATTTTATAACAATTTAAATTTTAACAAAATGAAAAATGATTTAACTTCTAAAACCATTTCTTTAGATGAGCAAATGGCAATTTTTGGTGGTGCAACAGCTACACAAGGTGGATTCTCAATTTCTCTTGAGAAGAAAAACACTAAGACTGGAACAATTTATACTGTAAGTATTTCTTGGTAATTAAAAAAATTACTTAGGTCTTTAGTATCTACTAAATTCAATTAATACCTAATGTCCTCCTCTCGAAAAATCAAATTTGTCCGACAAGTAGATAGTACCGATTGTGGAACAGCATGCTTGTCGATGATAACACACTACTTCGGTGCCAGTTATACCTTAGATTATTTAAATGAACTTTGTCAAAAATCTATTACTGGTATCGATTTTATGAGTTTGTCAAATGCTGCGAATCAAGTAGGTTTGTCAACTTCTGCAATTCGGATGGGTGTGAATGATTTTTCGGAGGAGACATTACCTTGTATTCTACATTGGAACAATAACCATTTTGTTGTATTATACAAGGTTCAAAAACTTGGTCGAACAACTTATTATCATATTGCTGATCCGGCTTTTAAAAAACATAAAGTAACCAAATTGTTATTTGAAAAACAGTTTCTAAAGGCAAATGTAGACATAGGTTATGCTATGCTTTTTACCAAAGATGAGTCGTTCGATGTTCTGAAACTAAAACAACGAAAATTTGATGTGTCAAAGTACTCACTCAAATACATCAAAACTTATTATCGCCAGTTTTTACAGATCATAGGGTTGATGATTTTAGCAAGTGCAATCACACTTATCATTCCCTATACAACACAATTGATGGTAGATAAAGCCATGAAGTTCAAAAATGAACATCTACTACAGTTGTTACTTTTTGCTCAATTAGGATTGTTTTTTGGAGATTCGCTAATTTCATTTTTCAGAACATGGTTGACAACCTATGTTTCTGGTAAAATAGGACTTGATATTATTCAAGACTTTCTTCAAAAACTATTTAAATTACCCATGCAATTTTTTGAAACAAAATCGTATGGTGACCTTTCACAACGAATTAATGATCACTCTCGTTTAGAGCAATTTTTAACATCTGATCTTGTAAATACGCTGTTTTCGGTCACGAATATTGTCATCTATTCATTTGTCGTTTGGATGTATGGACTGTCCATTTTTACAATTTTTAGTGTGAGTATAGTTCTCGGAATTATGTGGATGTATCTATTCCAGGCTAAACGAAGAAAAATTGAGTTTTTACAATTTCAAAAACATGTTGAGAGTCAGAATATCCTTCATGAAATTGTTGGTGGAATTCAAGATGTAAAGTTGTTTGGGGTTGAACAACAACAAAATACAAGTTGGAAAAATACCCATCAGGATTCTATTAATCTTTCGTTAAAAAGTACGAAAATCGACATGTTTCAATCCATCGGATATTCTTTTTTTCAATCCGGTAAAAATATTCTAATTACGTTTATAGCTGCTCAATTGGTTATGGATCAGAAACTTTCTTTTGGAGGTCTGTTGAGTTTGTCTTTTGTGTTGGGTCAAACTACCAACCCTTTAAATCAACTCTTAACTTTTGCACATTCTTATCAAGAAGCGAAATTGAGCATGAATCGTTTGTTAAGTATTCAGCTCTTAAAAGAGGAGCAAGATAAGACAGATTTTGAAGTTATTTCTGGGGATATAGTTTTTAAAGATTTTAATTTTAGGTATTTAGGTCAACATAAAACATTTATACAAGATTTAAATGTTGTAATAAAACAAGGTAAGACAACTGCTATCGTTGGTGAGAGTGGCAGTGGGAAAACGACACTTTTACGACTTGTTTTAGGATATTATTCTCAGTACGACGGAGAAATGTATATTGGAAATGAATCTTTTAGAAATCTTTCACCAGATTTGATTCGAAATAATATGTCAACAGTCATGCAAGATGGGTACATTTTTGATCAATCATTTTTATATAATATTACCCTTAGTAATGATCGTGATTTAAATGAAGATCAGTTAAAATATGCGATTGAAATTGCTAATCTTTCTGATTTTGTATGCGAAAATTTACGAGGGAATTTAGATGTAAAAATTGGTAAAAATGGAATGCAATTAAGTGGTGGACAAAAGCAACGCGTTTTAATCGCTCGTGCTGTATATAAGCAAGCTGCTTATTTTCTTTTTGACGAAGCGACATCTGCATTGGATACAGAAAATGAAGCGTTAATTATGCAGAATTTATACACTCATTTTAAAGGTAAAACAGTTGTGCTGGTCGCACATCGTCTTAGTACTGTGAAATATGCTGATACAATTTTAGTGATGCATGAAGGTCGTTTGGTTGAACAAGGTTCTCATGAAGAATTAATTGCTCAACAAGGAAGATACCTGGAATTGGTGAAACATCAATTGACATAATCAATCGTCTATTTTCTGACCATTTAGTGTGAAATAATCTATGATACCGAATTTTGTTGCTTGAATGATCCCTTGATCTAAAAAATTTATTTTCAGATAAGTAGGCTCCACAATTACTTTTCCATGAGAATCATATACTCCATAATAATGATGGGTCTCTATGGAATATAAATTCATGCTTTGATGCTCTATAAATGTAAAATTTGGCAATGCTTTTTGAAACCCCTGTTTACCTATTAATGTCCAGTTATTGTCGATCATAACAGTCGCAAAACCGTCTTCAAAAGGATTTGCATCATCGAATGATTTTTGAAATATATTTTGAAAATTTCGATCAACGAATTCGTAATTCCCGTCTATTTTTAAAAGTAAATAACCATTAGCGAATTTTCCCTTTACAATTTCAGCATTCAAATAGTTTTGATTGTTTCTTAAATCAACGAGTCTTAATTGATTTTCATTATCACGATAGGAGATTACATCTTGACCATGATAGCTTAGATTGTATTTATCAATTTCCTCAAGTAAGAAACTACCTGAAGAAGTTAAGATATGTGATCGGTCATAAATGTCATGAAAAATAAAATAATTGGAGTCTTTTAATACGTATGAACTAATAGGTATGTCTGGATTAATACAAATACCTTGAAAATTTAAAATTCTACCAGATGAAGTAATCAAAAAATTGAAATAAATATAGAAGAGTTGTTCCTTTTCTTGTAAAGTTATTTTAGCAATTTGTTTACCGTTTTGATTATAAACAAACACTTTTTCATCAATTGTAATAGCTACATTTTTTTGAGCTAAGTCTTCGCTGATATCGATATATTTATGAATTCTTTTTTTTGCAATCGCCTTGAAATTTGAATTGTAAATTCGAATATATTTTCCTTGTTCGTAGGTACAAACAAATCCATTTTTATGCTCTAAATAGTTAGAATCAAACCCAATAATCGTATCTCCTTGAAGGTTAAAAACAGCTCTTTTGTTATGGTTTTCAACGATGAAATGTGTCTCGTTAATAAATTCTAAAGGCTTTAAAACACTTTGTCCTACAACTTTTAATTGACTATTTCTAATGATGTAATTTTTATTTTCTTTATGGATTACATAATGATTATTTGCTAAAAAATAAATACGAGAACTAGTTTCTAACACCTTATTAGCAGTAGTAAGTAATTGATAATTTGAACCATTTTGGATAACTTGCAAGGAATCACTTCGAGCAATTAGTTTAATAGGGCCTAAGTTTAATAACTGTAAATTACTATCTAAAAAGTAGACTTGATCTCTGGATCTTTTGACTAAAAACAAGGTGTCTTTTGCTGAGGAGATACGTGTGATTTGATTAAACACACTTGGAATTATCAAGGAATCTTCTCGAATAACTCCGTACCCCTTTTTTTGAAGGACTATAGCTGTTTTTTTATAAAAATTTTCTGCGTATAGGAATGGTTGCTTAAATAATGAATCACCTTTTGAGTTTAAATAATTCCATGAACCATTTTTAATTTTTATAGCATGTTGATTTGAGATAATGCCTGATTCAATTAGGAAGTTTGGTGTTTTTAAATTTCCTTTTCGATTACTGTTTTTATCTATTTCCCCAGATTTACAATATCGAGTAAAACCTTCAAAAGCATCATCTATATAGAGTAACTCACGTGTAACCCCAGATTTTAATATTATTCCAAGTGAATTATTCGTATGAATGCGTGCAAATTCCTTGGTGTAAAAATCAGTACTATCTACCACAATGATAGGTGATTTATTAGTTGTTTTGAGCGTTTTATAGTTAAATGCATTACTTGCCAATCGATTTTTTCCTACTTCAATACTTCCAAAAAGTCTGGTTGAAATTTTCTCTTCTAATTGTATGGAAGGAACCAAGCTAAAGTCCGCATTTTCGATATATATAGGTGTTTTGTAACGAGCACTTATTCTTACTGAATCTTCGATGGATATACCCCATAAGTAATTGGTCGTTTTTGTTCTTTTTACTTCATTGGATGTCGTTTTTCGTTCGTAGTACCAACCAATTTTAAATAATCGGGAGTCAAAATTTTTTAATCGATTAACCTCTTTGTATATGTTCATGGAGATAACATTGTTTAAAACATACCTCGAACTGTCTTGATGATTTTTAGTTAATTCTATCATAATCAATCGACTTTCATCCCAAGCGCGAATTGATGTTCCATTGGTGGAAATTTTATTAAAATTTGGAGCAAGAATTTGGGTGTAATTGAATGAAGAAATCAACCCTTGGGTACCTGTGCTAAGTGTTGTTCTATAAAATTCACCCTGAGGTATTATCGATTGATAAATTATTGGAATTAATTCTTTACCCGAAACATCAAGCATTCCAACATTCCCATTTTTGTTAACGATGTAGTTACCTTGAAGCTCATAAAAATTACGGTAAATAGGCGCAAGAATTTGTTCCCCTTCAACATCTAAAAGTCCGACTAAATTGTTTTTGTAGACATAATATTTATTTCGGTAAGTACTGATATTGTCACCTTCAGTCGAAAAAAGTTCTTTGTTGTGTTCATTTTCAATAAGATGTACTTTTCCTTGAAAACAATATGTGTAATAATTGCTGTGAAAACGAATACTTGTTGCTGTCAAAGGAAGGTCAATTTTACCCGTGCTATTGATTATAAAATGATGATTGCTTCCTTTAACATAGAGTGTGTTAAATTCTTCTTTGATAATTTCTGGGTTCTCCTCCAATAGACTACCATCAGGTTGATAGAGTTTAGCGCTAGAATCATGTTCCAGAACGTATAAATAATTGAAAGGGAGCGTTTGAATAGAATGTTCACCTGTAATCGAAATTGGATTTTTCCATGAGGTATGCATGATAAAATGATTACCTTCTTGTTTGAAATAAAGCCATTTTTCAGCTACTTCTTTTGACCAACTACATGGTGTTTTTTCATTGTGTTTTAATGAATACAGTAAATACCCTTTTTCTACAGCGTAACGAAATAATCCATTTGAATATTGAATAATTTCTAATTGTTTCGCAGCTAATACTATTTTTCCAGTAGTGTCTATGATTCCATATTTGGAGCCATTACAGAAGTATGCATAACCGGTATTATCAAAGTGATTTACATAATTATAGTCTGCTGGGAGCTGAATTTTTTTGTTTCCACGAATTATATACCATCTGCCGTTTTCAACCTTGGGGAGTGCATATTCGTTCCATTGTGCATGAGTAGAAACGTAAAG
>CANGOA010000093.1 GCA_947455255.1 Flavobacteriia bacterium
AATGTTTGACTCCGCTGAAGTCGGGGAAATGATTTAAATAAATTGTGCTAGGATTTTTTATCGCAGAGGGAATCTAACTGCGTTAGATTTTGAAGCTGTATTATTTTGTTCGGAACAAAAGGTTTCCCACCTAGTTTACGCTTAACTTGTCAATGTTTGAGGGTAAAACTAGGAAGGCGACATTTTGATTTAAAAACTTGTGTTTAATTAGATTTAATTTCCAATTTCATGGATTTTAGCTTCGATTAGTTTGTTGTAATTTTCAATTTGGGTTTGATATTGGTCTGTATTTTCTGAAAATGCTTTGTAAAGTAATTCGTAACTTTTGATTCGTAGTTCGCAATATTCCTTTAAATGTCTATTTCTAGTTTCTATTTCACTTGGTAAATCCAAAGTGTTGAAACTTTCAATAAGTTTTAAGTTTTTGTTCCAATTATATAATCCTCTGATTTTTATACTTTGTAAATATTTTTCTGTTGAAGTGTTTTCTGGTAAGTTGTATACTTCAAGAGCTAACGTTTCTAAAGTTGCAAACTGCTTTATTTTTTTATCATAGGTTCCGATGTCGTTTGGAATTTTATTAACTAAAATGAAAGAAATTAGGAGTGTTACTATAGCTAATACTCCAATTGTACCAAATTTCATTTTTTTTTCACTTGGTTTAGACAAACTAGGAATTAAAGCATAACCGATTACCATACCACTCAATAAACCTCCAATATGAGCAGCATTATCAATACCATCTTTAAGTCCGTTGAATAAGTTGAAAGCAATGAAGACAGCGATACTTGTAAGTAATGCTTTACGCGCTGTTTTTTCAATGTGATTTGTAGTAAGCAATGCAAGAAAAACACCATACATACCAAAGATTGCACCTGATGCTCCTGCACTTATGGTTAATTCATGCCACCATAAACTCGTGATACTTGCTAATATTCCTGTAAGTAGGTATGCTGTTAAAAATCGTGCTCTCCCTAAGATTGGTTCCAATAACACACCTATGTAAAGTAAGGCGTACATATTCAATATTAGGTGGAAAATCCCAATATGTAAAAAACAGTTAGTGATTAATCTCCATGTTTGACCTTCAAGTGTAAGTGGACGGAAATTTGCTCCCCAATTCAACAAGCTTTCACTATCAGGTTCAAATAGGTTTACACCACTCACAGCCATTAATATGAAAATTAATAGATTAAGGTTAATTAGAATAGGAGTAATAAAATAACCCTCCGTTGGTTTGAAAATAGAAAAGAAATTTTGAATTTTCTCAGTCGTAGTTGCTGGGGGTAACTTTAGTACATCTTCTTCTGCTGGAACTAGTTGATCTGTTAGTTCCTCATATTTTGAATTTAGTTCCTCACCTGAGAATTTAAGTGATAGTTCGTGATAGTATGCTATGAATTTAGCAATGTTTTTTTTGTTTTTACCCCAATCCATGAGTTCACTACCTGTTGACGCGCTTAGAATTGTAGCAATTCCTTTGTCAATTGTGATTTTAATTTCTGCATTCCAAGAAAGCATCCCATTATCGGTGTATGCTATAAAACCATTTTCGCTAGTGTAGCCAACTTTCCAACCTGTCTTTGAAGCTGTTTCTATAGCAAGAGCAAGAAACTGAGGTTGCGTGATTTCGTTTAGTGAAAGTTCCTCCGTATGTTTAGGTGTAAATCCAAATGCCATATTTATAATTTTTAATTATTTATTTAATTGATGCATATTTGAAATCAATTGATTTATTTTTAGTGATTCATTTAATTTTGTATGAATAGCGCTTTAAATCACTACAAATGAATGTAATTTTGTTGAATTGTAAGCAAAGATGAATGAGAAATTAGTTTTTGGTTAGAGTGAGTTTTATTTTTTCAATGAAACTTTTTTCCTTGTTCCAACATTTCGATAATTTCTTTCGTACGTTTATCCTTTGTTTCTTGTTTTTTGGCTGTTTGTAGTCGAAAACCAATCGCATAGAGGTTTGTTTTGTTGAGTTGTTTGAAAAATGCTTCCGCTTGTTGATTGTTAATCAATGCTTTAAGAAAATCTTTTGGAATTGTCATATTGCTCGGGGAGTCGTATGCTTGATCCCAACTTCCAGTTGCTTTGGCGTGTTCAATCATTTTGTGTCCTTGCGCTTGCATTCTACCTGCTTTGATTAAGCGTTCGGTATGTCCGATATTGATTTTAGACCAAGTACTTTTTTTACCTCGCGGACAAAATTTCTGCAACCAAGCGTGTTCATCGAATGATTTTTTTTGTCCATCGATCCAGCCATAACACAATGCGACATCCAATGCTTCAGCATACGTGACAGTTTGTTGCTTAGATCCCTTTTTGAAAATTTTTAGCCAAATACCGGTCGAATCGAGGTGGTTTTCGGAAAGCCAGTTCTCGAAGGTGGTTTCGTTTTCAAAGGAAAGGATGGGTAGGGAGATTGGTGTGGACATGAGGGTAAAATTGTTGTGTTCAAAAATACGAAATTGTTGAGAGTTACACTAAAATTTGAGAAGGTGTTAGAAGGAAGGGGGGGGGAGTATGGTTTAGTTTTAACACAAAGGCTTGAAGGGTAAACAAAGCACTCGGAATTTTTAGCGCAGAGGGCAAGAGAGATTATCGAAGTGGTTGGTGAAGATTAGAGGACGCAGAGGGATCTAACTGCGTTAGATTTAATTCAGCTTATTTGATAATTCTAAAAAACTCTCGATTGAAAATAGCGAAATATTTTTCAGCGCTATAATTGTAAAATTCAGGAATAAAAAATCCAATTACCTTCTGTACTCTTTCGTTGTATGACCGCAAATAGTCCATTTTCGGTTTAGCTTCGGTAACGATTGAAAATTGAACAGTTGGTTCAGGCATACCATTCACCCCATAAATTCGTTTAGCATTATCCCAATCATCGCTTGGGAGACCCCAACTTTTCATTCTTTCGGAATTTCGTTTCATGATTGTATTTTCCATGTGGTCGGTAAAAACACTTTGGTATATATGTTTTGGATGTATTCTGTTCTCGTTGGATAAATCAATAACCATTTGACTAATAAGTACGTGTACAGGATTTCCGTAGCCACCAATTTCATTATCAAGGGTAAAAATCACTGTTGGATTAAAATTAGTGATGTGTTTTATGTATTCTTCAGCAATTAATTTTTTATTGAAAACGAGGTCAAAACTATCTTTTGGGAAAGGTGCATATTCTCTTCTTATTTTTTCATTGTCATTTCGGATTTGTTCTTTTTTTAGTTCAACAAACATTACAGTATCAAGTATGTTTTTGCAAGCTTTTACTTGTGCCGCATTGCGTTCTGGTGTTGATGAAAAACTTACAACAGCAATTTTCCAACCTTTTTTGTGTAACAAGGATATTGTTCCTGACATCGCACACATATCATCGTCATGGGCAATTACAATCATTGCTTTTTTCTCCACAATATTTTCTAAAAGTGTATCGATTGGATAGTTTTCAGTGGCTGCAAACTGACTAATGTTTTTACTAACACCACAGGAATTTATAACTAGTACGAGAAAAGAAAATAGTGAAATATGTAATTTTTGTAGTTTCATCTTGGTTTAAGTATTAAAAAAAATCTTTTAGTTATACTAATTATAGATTCATTGATGCTAGCACTAAAATAGCAAAGTTATTCAAAAATAGTAAATAGTTGGCTACGTGAGGTGTAGCTGTCTATTTATTCTGATTTATTAAGAGTAAAAACAAAAATAGTTTGTCATAAAATACAGTGACGTACTGTGTTTTTTGAGGCGAAAGTTATAGGTGTTTGTTGATATGCGGAAGAATCTTAACGTGTTATTAGGTTTTATCACAGAGGAAAAGAGAGAAATGGACGTGTCTGGTTTAGATTAGAGTGCGCAGAGAGAATCTAACTGCGTTAGATTTGGATGCAATTTATTATTATTTTTCGGAATTAAGGTTTCCCTCCTGGAGGAGGGATTAAGGGAGGTGACAGGTTTGATTAATCAATGTACTCGTTTTTTATCACAGAGAACAAGAGAGATTATGGAAGTGGTTGATGCAGATTAGAGGGCGCAGAGAGAATCAAACTGCGTTAGATTTGGATGCAAATTATTATTATTTTTCGGAATTAAGGTTTCAATCTAGTTGATTATATCCTTCTGATTCCTTTTCGATAAAATGTTTAACAATGAGGTAAGCATGTCGTAATTTGGAAAATTCTATTTGTTTAGTTTCCATTACTATCCATTTGTTTCTTTACATAATTTTCAATTTCCTTTTCTGTTATCGGTTTAAAATAGTGGTAACATTCTTGTATAATGAGTTGTTTACTATAATATAATTTTATTTGTATTTTGAAATCTCTATGGGCATTCAAGTATGATAATGATAACTTCTTAAGTGCTGATTCGATTTTATTTGAACATTTTTTATCAAAACTCCATAGGTATATTTTCTCGGCAATGGTTGTGGAATCATCAATGTTTTTTATTAATTCCACAGAATTTAACTTTCCATGTTTAGTGTAGGATAATATGTATGAATCTGAACAATAACAATTTGAATCATCTAATTTTTTCCAGTTTAATTTTTTTAAATTAAATATTAAAGTATCTTTCAAATCTTTTATCTGATCATAAAGTTTATGATCTAATTTTATCTCTTCTATCCATTTAAGATTTGAAAAAGTACTCTTTGATTTTAATATTCCATTTTCAAAAGTAAATTTAAATTCATTCTCATAAATGGCATTGTACCCCATGTCAGAACCCGAGAATAATTGACCGTAAGGAGCAATAATCGAACCAGTATACCAATTGCCAAAAACGTTATTTTTACCAAATATTTTATAAATTATTTCTTCACTTGTCAATTCTACACGAGAACAGCATGGGATAATTTTAACTAATTTTAAACTATCATTTTCTAACTTCCAATATGCTTCATAGCCTCTCCAACATGCAGAATTATAACACAACTCGGTTGAACTTCCATCTGAATGATGTATAATTGAAAATGGATTAACTATTTCTTGAATAAAATCATATTTATTGAGCTCAAAATATTGTCCTAAGGGATTTGAAAAAATTTCAAAAGTATCTTTTTCAATTATTAAATAATCAGGCTGTTGCCCTGTTGAATATGCATGTTTAATATTTAATAAAAGTATTAAAAAAAGGATAAGTATATTTTTCATGTTTTGACTTTTACTTTATACTCTGTAAATTATATTTGGTTAAGTAATGATTGCAAAATCTACACCTTATTATTTTCAAAAGTAGTAATAAGTTGAATAGGAGAAGTTATAGGTTAGTTTTGTCGACACCTATCATAGGAGGCATATTCGCTCGTTCGATGATTGGTAGCTTGTCGTCGTTACAACTTGTTAAAGCAAGAACAAGAATAAGTGTGTAAAATTTAGTGTTCATTTTCATCTAATATTGCTTCGATATCAACTTTACCATTGACTGCTTTTTTTGTGAATTGCTTCGTGATATATGAATTTTCATCATAATAATCAAATGTAACACTGTCAAGTTGGTAATTCCCTTTTTTGTAAACTGCTTTGCTATAGTATTTTGTTATTCTAGCTCCATATGAATTCATATAATCCCAAGATTCAGTTTTTAAATTCCGGTCGTTCAACGTGTATTCGGACTCAGATGAAAATCGTGGACGTTGATAATCTTCGTAATACCTATAGCAAACAAATATTATGAATGAAATGCTTAATCCAATTGTAACATAAAAGAAAAAGGTTGACCATTTTTTTGAGATATTTAGGTCTGGAAGGTGTTTTTTATGTCTGAAAGTTCGCATAATCAAGATAATTATACAAAGTTGACTTAACAAGAAAAACATTCCGAATGATGGGTGAATCGGACTAGAGCCCCACCACATAAAATCAATTTGAATGGATGAAAGTGTAATCAACGTTAAAACAACAATCATACTATTCATCAGAGTAACAAGCCATTTTTTTAAACTTAAAAATCCCGAAAAGACTAATACAAAATAGACGATAAATGCATAAGCAATTTGATAATCATTCAAGTATTGAGGCTTAGTAATTAATCGCTCTTCTTCCCCCAAATAGTAAAAATTGCAGATAGGAAAAAATAGAATAGCTATGAAGAATACCAAGGCGTAAATACCAAGTTCAAGCAGAATAGAAATTGTTTTTTTTGGTTCTTTATTAAGCATATTTAATTAGTTTATTCATCTGTTTGTTATACCTTTCTTTCGCAACACAAAAAATACACTAAACAAAATAATCAAAGGGAACAAAGCGACTGATAAAGACAATAGATATAGGTTGTTTTCAGTAATTTGCATTCCTCCAATAATGAAATTTGTGAGA
Organism: Flavobacteriia bacterium; assembly: GCA_947455255.1. Taxonomy (GTDB): domain Bacteria; phylum Bacteroidota; class Bacteroidia; order Flavobacteriales_D; family Crocinitomicaceae; genus CANHVK01. The sequence continues at coordinate 6,330 of CANGOA010000093.1, forward strand.
AGAAAACTAAGTAAATAAGAAAGAACTAATTTCAGTTTTTGTTTAAATTTCAATTGAATTAATAGGATAAATATAATAGAAATTACAAGCCCAATTACATCTAACATTAATACCAAAAATGCTTCACCACCACTTGCTAAGGTGATGAAAGGGAGGGTTAAAGCGAATAATAGTGCAACGAACTTGTTTGTGTTTCTCATTGGACGATTTTTTTATAGTTCTAAGTTTTTTGCTTTTTCCAAAATAATGGTGAATTGATCTATATCATCGATTAATTTAGGAAGATCGTTGTCTAGCCATTTTAGTAAAATTAGCATATTATTGTATCTTGTTTCAATTTCGTTTAAATTGTAAAATATAGGTTCGAAATGAAAAATACGATTTCTTAACGTTCTAATTTTATAAATAGATTCATCAATCTTGTCTCTTTGACGTAAATTTTTAGGTGTATTGATAAATATTACACGCAATGGTTTCCATAATAAAGCAGCACATTTTCTGTTAAATAATCGATTCCAAAATCCCAAATTTAATTCTGCAACTAATCTATCAGAAGTTATCGCTTTTTTTTGTGTAGTTAATTTCTTTGTTGCATCAAGAACATATGAATTAAATTCATTCGGTAATTTATTATTAAACCAATATGGGTCTTGAAAATGTACTGTTAGCCTGTAATGAATTGCATTTCTTAAACTGATTTCCAAAATCGCTAAAATTGGATAGAAAGCTTCTGATAATTGAATATTTAATTTGTAAAGTTTAATAGCTTTATCAATATCATTTCCCGTTTTTTGTAAGTATGTTTTGAAGCGTGGATTAGATAAAAAATAGTTGTATTGTTGTTCGTTCATAATTTATTTAAAGGACATGCTTTATAATCTTGCATTGCTTTGTTTTTTGTTTTAAATTTGTAATGTGATGCCAGTTCCTCCTCTCCCAGATTTTATGCTGGTGATGAAACTGGCTTTAGTTTTTTATGCTATTCACTGCTAATAAAAACACTATTTTATTCACTTGTTTATATATAAATATAATAATAATTAGTTAACTAAAGTGTTAGCTTTTGGTGATTATTTACTCTTTTTAAAGAATTACGTCCAAAGAAATTACCTGATTTTTACCAAACGAATGAACATTTTATTATCTTTTTTGTATTGGTCAATTACAAATCATTCTCGATCTTATCAATCTGCCATTGGGTGTTTTTGATAAGTGTATGTTTTAAATTCATTCCGCAATTTTCTAAATGAAAAAATACTATAGCAGTGTGTTCATCGATTATTTTCGTTGAAAATCGTATTTTTTCAATTGCTTCTAAATCTGGGGAATAATCGTCTTGAGTTAAAAAGAAGTATTCATAATCAAAGTTTGCCGGCGGACCAACAAATTGGGGGTGTTTTTTAAAATATTCACTACCCTTTTTGTATCTCAACTCATAGTTTTGAATGAATTGCTCTGTAAATAGATTACTATTATTAAGTAATTCAACCTCTTTCTTTACTTCGTTAAAGTCAACATAATAACTCGTTTTTGCTGTACCGGTTGAAAATGGACCTCCATTTATACAAGTAAATTGATGTAATTGTTTTTCATTATTCTTAAACCAATAAAGAAATGATTTTACGGTGTCAGACATTGGGGTGTCTACTTCATTTTTTGGATTTACTTTCTTTGGGGTGTTGTTATGCTGAATCGTGTTTTTTACCCTCGGAAGTGAAACTATTTTGTCTTTCGATTTAGGTGATTCGTTACAACGCGTCAAAACGAGTACCCCAAGAATGATTGGTAAAATGAATTTATGCATACAGCTTGTATAGATTTATTAAATTATTAATCTCTAACACTATTTTATTCTAAACAATTCTCTATTTGTGAATTTCATGATATTGAGATCTTTATCTTCAATTAGTGTGGGAATGAGGAAAAGATTGGAATCTATTGTTTCTGCTTTGTTTCTTATAAGTGTCAATGTAACTACCGTGAGACCTTTAACTGTTTTTACAATTTTAACAGGTAAGGAATTTGAAATTGCAAGAAATTCAGCCCAGCCATCATAGTGATGATTTTCAAATAACTTATTATCAACTTTTAAAAACGTACTGTTGAAGTAATAGTCGTAAGTGCCACTTTTCCATTTGACCCTGACAATTTCACATTTTATTCCGTTTATTACAACCAACGTATCTAGTTTTGTAATTGTCGGTTTGATACCAGTCAATTGAAATTCTGAATCGAATGAGACATCGGTAACAGTACAAATATCTGAAGCTTCACCATTTTGAAACGAATAAAGTTTGTTGTTTTGTTGTTTGTAAATTGACCAAGATTGAGGATTAAAATTTGTGTAACTGATATAATCTCCTTGTTTGAAACACATTTTTAAACTATCAGTACTGGATCCTTCACGTATCATACGTTCTTTCAGCATTTCATTTGTAACACCCATCTTCGCCATTTTATCGGAGATATGAAATTCAAAATCAACTTTATAAACCAATGTTCCTTCAAACGATTGTCCAAATATTTGTAGTGTGGTGAGTAGTAAAATTAGTGTGGTGATTCCTCTCATTATTTTGTTATTAGATGAATAATTCGTTATAAATCTCGTTAATTATGCAGATAATTATACGTAACATGTTTATCTTAAACAAGATTCATTTTCAAATATAGTAATTTTTCTATCTTTCTTTTTTATCGATTTTCAAGTTGACGTTTTACATTATTCATAGCTCTCTTGGTACAAAAAGACTGATACGGAATTGTAAAAATAGGGCCGAGTAATTTTGTTACTACATTTCCAGGTGTAGAAAAGGTTTGAATCTTAAAAATAATTTTATCGTCAAGTTGCTCAATGGTAAAAGTAGAAACACCTTTCTCAACGTGACCTTCAAGAGTTTCGTAACTAAAACCTTTTCTGTCAGATTGATCAATTATTTCATTTATTCTTACTCCAAAAATTATCTTCTGTGAGAAAATCCTAGTTGGAGGCATATAAACTTGTTGAACTATCGTATCGCCTAATTTTATTTTTCTGTTTTCTACCGTCCACTGTTTTTGGGAAGTCATAATGTTTTCCGGGAAAATATGGTAGTCAAAGAGGAAGTCTAGATTGAGCGGATCAATATTTTTAGAAGTATCAATGTCAATACTTGAAGTTTTCACCATCAGTCGAGATTTATCAAAACCCATAACTTTCTTTGTTTTCAAAAAGTCAAGGTGTTTTATAAACTTATTTTTTTGGTCTGATAGATATATTTTCATTTATGTCGTGGTTTAAAAAAAGAAATTAATGCTTAGTTAGTATTCCGTAAAAGAAACTGTTAATTAAAAGTCCAGAGAAATAAACACCTGCGCTAGATTGAAATTACTTGTAACTGATAAAAATCTCGTCCATCTTTTCAAAGTTCTATAACTATACAAATCGCAAACCCAAGTCCGCCAGAAATTTTGTTAGTTGCAGCTCTTTCACCATTAGAAGAAAATGGACCGTTTAAATAAGTGTACTCATATTTCTTAAATGATTGGCTATAGTTAATTGTAAAGTTAATTATTGAAGTTTCTGATTTCCCAGAATTATTTTTTAATCTGTAATTTAAACCTGCTCCAGTTACGAAATAATTTGTTGAAGGTAAATTATAACTTTCTTGACCAAGTGTTTCATGATTTTCATAATTCACATATTCCTTTGACGAATGTCTGAATGTTAACTCGAAATTAGGATAGATTTTTTTATTGTAAAATAAATTTGTTTTTGTTCCTAAAAATAAAGAAGTTCCGCCAAAAAATATACCCCAAGAAGGAGCAATAAAAACTTCGAAATTTCTAATCGGTTTGAATCCAATAGATAAGAAGGTTGTACCCATGCCTTTTTTAAAAGTTGTTCCAAGTGAAACAGTTGAGATTTTGAATTTAGTATGTTTTTTTGTTGTGTCTGAAATTTCTTGACCTATCATTGAAAAGTTAATATTGATTATTAAAAAAGTCAGTAATATTAATCTCATAATTTTATTCTTTGTAATTAAAATTCCGTTTTGTATTTATTTAACATGTTTAAATTAGTTTTGTTTGTTGTCTTAGATGAAAAATATCCGAAGTAATATTTTAAAACTTTATCCTGCTATTACAGTGTGTAATGAGTTGAAAAATAGAAGTCGATTAGCTTTTAAATGAATGGTGTTTCAAATGTTAGGGACTGTTTTTTTTCCTTTTCTTTTTATCTTTTATTTCAATCACTAAATTTATTATGCTTCCAATTACTAGTAGCACGCCTAATGCACCGATAATTAGCCAAAAAACTCGTGAATAATGTACGTATAACCAATGTAAAAATATAATAATTCCAATTAACAATAATAAGGTAATGATGAGTGCTGTAACATCACCCCATTTTCGAGAAAAACTATCAGAATCAGAATATTGAGAATTACGCTCTTGAAAAGTTGAACTTTTGATATTTCTTTTTAAATCTTGATGAATTGAAATATTCTTCGTTTGAATTGAGTTTTGCTTTTGAGATATGTTTTGTTTTTCACAGTTTTTTTTTCTGTATGAGCTATTATCTAAAAATAAAGTATAGTTTACACTATATAGAGCGAGTTTATTTTGATCGTTTTCGTATTCAGCTAATTCAGATATTGTATCGAGGATAATGGTTTTTTGCTTGTTATTAGCTGTATTTGAATTAATTGCATTTTTATGATTAAACCAATCGATATTGTATCCACTTGAATAAAGACGTTTTTCAATTGAGCAAGAAAATAGCATAAATAATACCGAGGTTAATAAAGCTATTTTTCTAACATTTTCAACCATTTGTATTGTCATAATATTTTTATATTAATCACATTTGACTTTAGCGATTAGCTGTACCGAGGGAAAATCACCCAAAACCCGAATCGAGATTTATTTCAAATGTAGTAAATAGTTAGAGAAGTAGGGTATAAGAGCCTTGTACTAAGGCGCTGTCAGCAACAACTTTTGTCATTCTGGTCGTTTGTATATAGAACACTCTTAATTAGTTATCATACAGACAAAACTAGAAATTTATTCTGTCGTCTGCAACATGAAGCTGCCTTATAGCGATGTTTCAGTCTTAAAACCTAATTGTTTTTAAGATTTTTCGTTTGACTTATAATACTTATTGAAGTCACAATGAATATAACAACTGTCATTAAATGGCTTATAATTCTTAATAAATATGAAAACACGGTCCCGAAGAAATTGATAAACATGTAGTTTCCACCATTTATTGTTTCGCATGGCTTGTTTATGGTTATTGCAAGTAAAAGAATTGAAGCCAACGATGTCGCGTAGTGTGTTATATACAACTTATTGATTTCCTTTAATTTTAGGATTTTCGCTAATAATAAAATGAAAGTTGTCGGGATGAATAAATAAGTGCAGATTGTAATTAATTTTGTTTGTGATATTTCAATAGAGTCATCATGCATGTAGTACGCTTCACAGTTTGTTGTTTGTGTAATAAAATAAACTGCCAATAAAAGGAAGGTCGCTATGTAAATTTGCGCGAAGTGTCCATTCTTTAGTTTCATTGTTTAGGTCGGTTTTGAAATTGATTACAACGTTTTGCGCCTTTAGCGATGGGCGGTACTTTTAATACAAAACTTGATTTGAAAAACTAATGTTTGGTTAACCATAAAACTGTTTTTGGAACACAAAACCCCGCCTTTTGGGTAGGTGCTGTTAGCGGTTCGTTCTTTTCTCTATCGTAGTTTAACATATTTTCCTTTTAATGAGTTTTCCGAAACATATTCCAAAGGTGTGTCCCCGTTTGCTGTTGCAAGGCAGTGTTCTAAAAATTCCTTTGTTATTTGTCTGTCCCAGCCTGCACACGCTGCTGCTATGCCATATCGAGGGTCACCATAACCACGTTCAAAGTCTTTATGTTTATTTAAGTCCCATGTAAGTTTAATCAGTTCTTTAATTTGTCTTTCATCAGGTTGCATTCTGTCGTAACCAAGAGGGTTCAAACAACCGGAAACAGTTGAAAGTCCGCCAAACTGCAAAAGTTCCAAAACCGGTGATGCGTCACTCAATGATTTTCTTTTGAGTCTAACGTAAGTTTGAGCTGCTGCATAAGTTATCATGTCATGCGGATTGTTTGCTTTTATAATTGGGTCAATTTCGGTCAATGCATTTTTGTAGTCAAGCTGTCCAAGAGCCAAAATCATTTCTACCTGTGTTTCCCAAGTCCGCTTGTCTTTTGTTTCTTTTAAATAGGCTTGATGTAAATCGTCAGCAAGATCAGTAAGTTTTAATTTACCAATTTCTTTTGCAGCACGTTTACGGTCAGCGGATTTTGTCGAGTTAAGCTTTGATTTTATTTCTTCTGTTGTCATAGTTGAATTGTCTTTTTACCCAATTGTTAGTTGTTGTACGGTCGCTTTTAAAATGCCCTATAACGTTTTGCGCCTTTAGCGATGGGCGATGCCGAGGCAAAACA
>CANGOA010000094.1 GCA_947455255.1 Flavobacteriia bacterium
AATCGTTTAAATTAATCGTATCCATACACATCCTTCCTAAAATTCAACCATCCTCCCCGATCTACCCAAACTGTGTCATACACGATAGATACGGGGATTTGTCGTTTTAACATCACGACTTGCTCCTCTTGTCTGTTCATTAGTACAAGAATTTTTTGTTGTGTATATCGCTTATCCTTACCAAGGAGAAACTGGGCTAATTTCAAAGGTTCTTGTACACGTATACAACCATGACTAAAGCTACGTTTCGATTGTCCAAACAACATTTTCTGAGGTGTATCATGTAAATAAATCGCATATTTATTTGGAAACATAAATTTGATTTTTCCCAAGGCATTGTTTTTACCAGGCTTTTGACGCATACGGTAAGGGAATTTTGTTTTATAACTTGACCAATTTATAGTGTTGGACGAAATTACATGACCTTCCTGATCCAAAACTTCCATACCATATTCCGTTAAATAGGAATTGTCTTTTTGTATGTTTGGTAATATTTGCTGGATAATGATTCCTTGTGGGATATTCCAATAGGGACTAAAAACAATGTATTCAATCTTATCATTAAACACAACCGTTTTTTTAGTGGAAATAGCCTCACCAACCACCACTTTACAACTCCAAAGTAATTTACCCGTATGAAAAACATACAAGCGAAAAGCTGGGATATTAACTACTAAATAGTCACCAACACTTGGTTTTACTGCACTTTTTAATCGCTGTAGATTGACCTTAATTTGTTGCATTTGTTGTTGAATTGGTACGTGCAAAAAATGTAAGGTTTGTTTGCCTACTGATCCGTCTGCTAATAATCCATGACGATTTTGAAAACGAACAACTGCTTGTTTTAGAATTGAATCAAAAACGACCGAAGAATCTAAGATTGGTAAATCCGATAATAAATGCAATTGCTTTTTCAGTTTGAGAACCTCGTTGGAAGAATCTCCTTGACCTAAATGAAGTGTTTGAAGTGATAGCGGTTCCCACGCTCCTTGTTGAGCGATCCTCTGGTAGTTTTTTAAATAGTTATCTAAAGATCGATATGCTTGGGATAAGGAATCGGATGTTGGGATTAATACAGTGTCCTTATTTTACAATAAGACTATCCTTTTTTGCTTGACTAGAAGACTGCTTAGTATTTTCTTGCTTTTCATTTCCAACGGTATATTGACAGGAATCCACTACAAAGCCTAGGAAGCATGCCACGAAGAGCCGTTGAATTTGAAAAAGCGGTTTGTTCAATGATTCTAAATTAATGTAAATCCATGGTCTCTTTTACCTCTTGGTATTCTCGACTATTAATTTCTCCTTTAGCATATCTTTTTTTTAAAAGATCTAAGGCTGTTTCTTTCTTAAATCGTTGTCCTGGAATGGAGTACGGAGTTGCAAAAATCCATAGTAACAAAACACTCCATACTACCCACCAAAACAAGGTCATTCCTAAATATTGGTAACTCTCTACTAAATACATAATTTCTTTTTTTATTAATTAATTTACAAGTCATCCTGAGCGGAGTCGAAGGATGAACTTGACGAAATGAAAAAAGTAAAAGCAGTACAATCAAGTACTGCTTTCACCTTCATCAACTAATCTTACCCTTTAACAGCAGCGTGTTTTGCTTCTGTTTTTTTAGGTTAGTTTGCACGTGCAGTTGGATTATGAGTCTCAATAGTACCTTTAGTTTCTTTTCTACTAGGATCGGTTACATTGTGTTTCTCAGTTCCAGACTGATGTGTTGTTTTTCCATCAATTGTAGAACTCACTTTGTTGTGATTTTCTGCTGTGATTGGTTGATTAACATGTTTTGGAGTAATTGTTGCATTACCAGCTTTGTTTGATTCTTGATCTTTCATGATTTTTGGTTTTTATGGTTTGAAATATGCGAGGTGACAATCACCCCAACGTTTTTATTGTTCTACTAATGAGAAGTAATAATCTACAATTAATTCATTGTCAACATGCCAGATACCTGGAGTATTCCAAGCAATTCTTGCTGCCTCATCTCTTTGATACCAAGAGTTAACAGTACCTCTCAAGGTTACTGTTGTTCCTGAAACGGAAACGTTAATATCGCTATCGTCTATAGACCAACTTCTAGCAATTGCTTTTTCCACTTCTTTCTTTTCAATCGCATCACGAGATTCAGATTTGATTTTGATGCTATTTGTAACACCTTTAACGCCAGTCAAATGTCTAATACTTTCGTATGCCGACTCGCGTTGGTAGTTCCAAGGTAATTCACCAGATAATGTAACCCATCCTTTTTCTACTTTTACGGAAACTTTTTCGTTTGGTACAGAATAATTTACAGTCAAAGCTGTAATCACTTCTTTCGCAACATCCACATCCGACTTATTCCAAGAATTTGGGAAAATCACTTCAATGTTTTCAACGATTGCTTTTACACCAATCACTGTTTTAGCAGCACATTCTGCTTCTGTTTTCTTAACATAGCTGTCTACAACACCAGATAATGTAACGACACCATCTTTTGCTGTAACACCTATTTCAGCTGCATGTAATAATGGTTCCCATTTAATTGCATTCTGAACGTCCAATTGTAATTCTGCATTATTTTTCATTTTCTTCGTTTTACCTGTGAATGTATTTTCACAACAAGACAAAGTTGAGTCTAATTAAAGCCGAATCGCTTACATAATTTGGGAGAAATGTTGTAGGATTTTGGAAGATTGAAATTGTAGATTAACTAATGAAATAATACGCTTTGAAGAGTATGTTGGGAAAACAAAAAAGCTACCAAACTGCATAACAGAAAGATAGCTTTTAAAACCGTGCCCACGACTGGATTCGAACCAGCACACCTATTGGCACCACCCCCTCAAGATGGCATGTCTACCAATTTCACCACGTGGGCAATAATTTCACAAAAGTATAATAATTTTTGATTAAAAACATGTTTTAGATTTATGAGAATTAATCATTTTAACAACGATTAATTCTCATAAACTTTACCTCAAAAAAACCTTTATTTCGTTATATTTGTACAACAAATTAAGACGATGGCAAACGACTCAATACAACTAGAAGAAAACAACGTAGATTTCAACACCTTTAAACAAGAAGTTTTAAACGACTTTAAGTTGGCGTGTTTGTCTCGTGAAACTTCCTTACTTGGTAGAAAAGAAGTACTTACAGGAAAAGCTAAATTCGGAATTTTCGGCGACGGAAAGGAACTTGCGCAATTAGCATTAGCGAAACAATTCCGTAAGGGTGATTTTCGTTCTGGGTATTACCGTGATCAAACCATGGTGTTTGCCTTGGGTGAATTGACTATCAAAGAATATTTTGCTGGTTTATATGCACATGCTGATGTGGTATTGGAACCAACTTCTGCAGGTCGACAAATGGGTGGACACTTTGCCACACGTAACATCGACGAACAAGGAAATTGGATGGATTTAATGCAACATCACAATATTGCATCTGACATTTCTCCAACTGCTGGTCAAATGTCACGTATGCTTGGTTTAGCGCAAGCTTCTAAAGTATATAAAGAGCATCCAACTTTAAAAAACGATCCTAATTTCAAGAAATTTACGAATGATGGAAATGAAATCGTATTTGGAACAATTGGAGACGCAAGTACATCGGAGGGTGTGTTTTGGGAATCCATCAATGCAGCAGGCGTACTACAAATACCAATTTTAATGTCCGTTTGGGATGATGGTTACGGAATTTCTGTTCCTACATCTAAACAAACTACAAAAGGAAATATTTCAGAAGTTTTAGCAGGTTTCCAACGCACGGAAGACAAACCAGGATGGGAAATCATGACTACTATTGGTTGGGATTATGCCCATATGGTAGAGACTTTTGAAAAAGCAGCTAAGATTGTTCGTGAAGAACGTATCCCTGTATTTGTTCACGTGAGAGAAGTAAATCAACCGCAAGGACACTCTTCCTCTGGTTCACATGAACATTATAAATCTGCTGATCGTTTACAATGGGAGAAAGATTTTGATTGTATTGCAAAATTCAAAGAATGGATTTTAAACTTCAATGTAGAAGGTGATATTATTGCAACTGCAGAAGAAATTGAAACTTTAGAAAAAGCAGCCAAAGAACAAGTGCGCGATTTTAAAAACGAAGCTTGGAAAGATTTTACAGACGATATACGTAAAGACATCGATTCTGTATTACCACTCTTAACGCAATTAGCAACCGAAACAAAACATACCGCAACGATTTTACAAAACATCGAACGATTAAACAAAGAAAAAGACTTGTTACGTAAAGATGTGTACGGAATGGTTCGTACTTGCTTACGTTTAGGTTCAAGCGATAATTGCCCAACTGCAACTCATTTAGCAACTTGGGTGAAGGAAAAATTAGATATGTGCCATGAACGTTATTCAACACATATCTATTCTCAATCCTCCATGAGTGCGTTATTGAAAGCGGAAGTTAAACCGATTTATGACGATGCAGGAACTATGATTGATGGTCGTTTGGTCTTAAAAGAAAATTACCATGAAATTTTTACTCGTTACCCTGAAACCCTTATTTTCGGAGAAGACGTTGGTGGAATTGGTGGTGTAAATAAAAGTTGCGAAGGATTACAAGATGCTTTTAGCGAACTACGTGTATTTGATACAGGTATTCGTGAGAACACCATCATCGGTCAAGGAATTGGGATGGCAATGCGTGGTTTACGACCAATCGCTGAAATCCAATATTTAGACTACTTGATTTACGCTTTACAAGTTATGTCGGATGATCTAGCTACCTTACAATACAGAACAAAAGGTGGTCAAAAAGCACCATTAATCATCAGTACACGTGGTCATAGACTAGAAGGAATATGGCACAGTGGTAGTCCAATGGGAATGATCATAAATGCTGTTCGAGGAATGATCGTTTGCGTACCTCGTAACATGACGAAAGCTGCAGGATTCTACAACACATTATTAGCAAGTGACGATTGTGCGCTGGTTATTGAACCATTGAATGGATATAGAACGAAAGAAAAGCGTCCAACGAACATTGGAAACTACCGTACTCCTATTGGAATTCCAGAAGTTGTATTGGAAGGAAGTGATTTAACCTTGGTTTCTTACGGTTCAACTTTCAACATCTGTGAGAAAGCGTGTCATATACTTAAAGAACACGACATACATGTAGAACTTATTGATGTTCAAACAATTTTACCTTTTGACATTAACCATCGCATTAAACAATCTCTAGAAAAAACGAATCGATTATTATTGGTGGACGAAGATGTAAGTGGTGGAGCTTGTGGATTCATGTTAGATAAAATATTAACTGAACAAAAAGCATATTTCACCTTAGATTCTGCACCGGTAACTTTGACTTCTAAAGACCACCGACCAGCTTACGGATCTGATGGAGATTATTTCTCTAAACCTAACTTAGAGGATATTATCGAAAAAGTGATGGAAATAATGCACGAAGTTAACCCAACAAAATATCCTAAATTATACTAAATCATGAAGCAATCCATTCTCATTCTACTAGTTGGTTTATGTGTTGGTTATTCACATGCTCAAGTTACTGGATCTAATCACGAAAAATCCTATATTGAAGTTGAAGGCGCTGCTGACACCTTAGTAGTTCCGGATATGATTTACCTAAAAATCGAGATTGACGAACGCATCGATGGTAAAACAAAAATTTCCATTGAAGATCAAGAGGAAGAAATGAAAAAAATCTTGATTGCTAACGGCATTAATTTAGAAGAATTAAGTTTATCTGATGAGAATACTGAAATAGTACAAGTAAAATGGAAAAAACAAGTATTATCAAAATCTAATTACTTACTAAAAGTTTCAAGCGCTAAAGAAGTTGCCCTTGTTTTTGAAAAACTTAATGAAATTAGAATCACCAACATCTATATTGAAAAAGTAAGTCATACTAAATACGATGCCATCGTTAAAGAGATTGAAATCAAAGCAATCAAAAATGCTAAACACCGTGCAGATTATTTATTACATGCTATCGGAGAAACTGCAGGAAAGTCGTTAATTGTAAGACAAAACATCCTACAATATCCAAAAAGAAATTCATCCAACAACGATTATTTTATTGATAGTCAAAAAATAAAAAAATCGAGTGATTTAAACATTACCCAAACTGAAATTCAATTTTCAAAGATTAAAATTTCTTCATCTATCTATGTCAAATTCGAAGTAAAATAAAATGCAACAACATAAAAAAATAACCATTGCCATTGACGGTTTTTCAAGCTGTGGAAAAAGTACATTAGCAAAAGCATTAGCCTTTGAATTAGGATATGTATTTGTTGATACAGGTGCTATGTATCGTGCTGTAACTCTATTTTGCTTTCGAAACGGATGGGTTAACAAAGAATCTGTTAATCAACAAGCTATCATTGATCACTTAAATCAAATTGACATCCATTTTGAACGAAATAAAGACACTTCAAAATTGGAGATTTTCTTAAACAATGAAGTTGTTGAACGTGAAATAAGAACATTAGAAATTTCTTCACTTGTAAGTAAAGTTGCGAGCATTAAAGAGGTTCGACAAAAATTGGTGATCGAACAACAAAAGATGGGTGAAAAAGGTGGCGTAGTTATGGACGGTAGAGATATTGGCTCCGTAGTTTTTCCAAATGCAGAATTAAAATTATTCGTAACTGCTTCACCTGAAGTAAGAACAGATAGACGATTTAAAGAATTACTTGTAACTGAACCAGGCATTACACGCGAAGAGATTAAACAAAATTTAGAAGAAAGAGATCATTTAGATTCTACTCGTGAAGAAAGTCCTTTGATTCAAACGGAAGATGCAGTTGTACTAGATAACAGCGATATCAACCAACAAGAGCAACTGGAGTTAGCATTAGAATTGGTAAGGGAACGAATGAATGGGTGATAGATACATCCATATTAAAGGAGCCCGTGTTAACAATCTAAAAAACATAGATGTTAAAATTCAGCACGGTAAAATCACGGTAATTACAGGATTATCAGGCTCAGGAAAATCATCACTAGCCTTTGACACCTTATATGCAGAAGGTCAAAGACGATACGTTGAGAGTTTATCTTCCTATGCACGTCAATTTTTAGGAAAACTTGATAAGCCGGATACGGATTTTATCAAAGGTATCTCCCCTGCTATTGCAATTGAACAAAAAGTGACTTCGACGAATCCACGTTCGACGGTTGGAACTTCGACTGAAATTTACGATTATTTCAAAGTACTTTTTGCACGTATAGGTAAAACACATTCTCCAATATCAGGTAATCTTGTAAAAAAACATACGGTTACCGATATATTAGAACACATTAAATCGCAGGAGGAAGATCTTAAAATCTATTTGCTTGCTCCTATTCATACTTTTCAAAAATATGGTATTGAACGACAAATATCTTTATTGAAAGAACAAGGATATGTGCGTATTTTAATAAATAATGAAGTGCTTGACTTGGATGATATCACAATCGATACCAAAGACATCCAAGAAGCCAAAGTAGTCATAGACCGTTTTAAAACGACACGCGATGAAGATGCCTTATTGCGTATTTCCGATTCTACTTCTTTAGCATTTTCTGAAGGTCACGGAAATTGTGAAATTTATTATCCTGATACCAATGAAACTGTCTACTTCAACAATCGATTTGAGTTGGACGGGATAGAATTTACCGAACCTAGTGAACAGTTTTTTACGTTTAACAATCCCTATGGGGCTTGTAAGAAATGTGAAGGATTTGGTTCAGTAGTTGATATTGACCCAAAACTGGTTATCCCAGACCCTTCTTTAAGTGTTTACCAAGGTGCAATTGCCTGCTGGAAAGGAGACACGATGGGAGAATTTTTACGCGAATTAACCCTAAACTCTACCAAATTCAACTTTCCAATTCACAGGCCGATTGATGAATTAACGAAAGAAGAATACGAACTGTTATGGACTGGAAATAGATATTTCACTGGTATAAATGCCTTTTTCGCCTTTGTAGAAACACAAACTTATAAAATTCAATACCGTGTATTACTTTCTAGGTACCGCGGAAAAACGATATGTCCAGATTGTAAAGGGACACGTTTACGAAAAGACAGTAATTATGTAACCGTTCAAGGAAAAACCATTACGGATCTTGTATTACTTCCAATTCGTGAATGTTATACATTCTTTCAATCAATCGAGTTAACTGAATTCGATGCACAAGTAGCGAAACGTATTTTAATAGAAATTACGAGTCGTTTGAAGTTCTTGTGTGAGGTTGGATTGGAGTATTTAACCTTGAATCGAACTTCAAATTCCTTGTCTGGAGGAGAATCACAACGTATCAATTTAGCTACCTCTTTGGGAAGTAGTTTGGTTGGTTCGATGTATATTTTGGATGAACCAAGTATCGGTTTACACCCTCGTGACACGAAAAAATTAATTGATGTACTGAAGAATTTACGTGATTTAGGGAATACCGTAATCATCGTCGAGCACGAAGAAGACATCATGAAAGAGGCTGATGAAATTTTAGATATTGGTCCAATGGCAGGAATTTACGGTGGAGAAGTTGTTTTCCAAGGAAATGATAGTCAGTTACGCAACCAAAAACAAAGTTTAACAGCTCAATATTTAACCAAAGAACGCGTTATTCCTATACCTACAACCAAACGTAAACCACGCAATTGGATCAAAATCATTGGAGCACGGGAAAACAACTTACAGAATGTGAGTGTTGACATCCCATTATTCTCCTTGCTTTGCGTGACAGGTGTGAGTGGTTCAGGAAAATCAACGCTAATCAAAGACATTCTCTACCCTGCTATTCGTAAGCAATTGGGTGTATTTGGAGATTTCCAAGGAGAAGTGAAAGCCGTCGAAGGCGATTTGAAATTTGTCAAAGGAATTGAACTCATAGATCAAAATCCGATTGGTAAGTCATCCAGAAGTAACCCTGTAACTTATGTAAAGGCATTTGATGAAATTCGTGATTTGTATTCTCGTTTGCCTATATCTAAGGCACGTGGCTACAAACCAGGATTTTTCAGTTTCAATGTCGAAGGTGGTCGCTGCGAGATGTGTGAAGGCGAAGGAATCATTACAGTAGGAATGCAATTCATGGCCGATGTACATTTACCATGTGAAACGTGTGAGGGTCGTCGTTATAAAGCAGAAACATTAGAAGTCAAGTACCACGAAAAAAACATTGCAGACTTGCTAGAAATGGATATTTCTGAAGCCTTGGCATTTTTCAAAGAACACAAAGGAACCTTGGAAGATAAAATCGTTTCTAAAATTCAACCTTTAGAAGATGTAGGACTTGGTTATATCAAAATGGGGCAATCTTCAAGTACCTTAAGTGGTGGTGAAGCACAACGTATCAAACTAGCTTCATTTTTAACCAAAAGTGCAGGTGCACAGGGGAATGTGTTCATTTTTGACGAACCGACAACAGGTTTGCATTACTATGATATTGAAAAACTGTTAATTGCTTTACAGCGACTAATTGATGCAGGTAACTCAGTCATTGTGATTGAACACAACGGAGACGTGATTAAATGCGCTGATTGGGTAATAGATATTGGTCCTGAGGGAGGTGATAAAGGAGGAAAGATTGTGTTTACTGGTACACCAGAAGAATTGATTTTGGAGAAGGATAATTATACTGGGAAGTTTTTGAATGGAAGATTTGATAATTTGAAGATTTGATAATTTGATAATTTGAAAATGGGAACTTTCCACCTCAAAAACCTTACTACCTTTCGGGCGATAGCAGCATTTGTTGTTATAATAAGTCATATTGAACGATTTAAACATCGTAACCACCTTCTGAGTTGGTATGAGTACCCTTTTCTAAAGAACACTGGAGGTCACATCGCAGTGGTTTTATTTTTTGCATTAAGTGGCTTTTTGATTACCTATTTGTTACTAAAAGAACGCGATCAAACCAAAACAGTTCATATAACACATTTTTACTTTCGCAGAATATTGCGTGTTTGGCCTTTGTATTTCTTGATTCTGTTTGCAACCTATTATTTATTAGACTATCCAATTACTACCTCGACTCTCGTGATGACGTTAACATTTATTCCAAACATTGCGGACGGAATGATGATGCGTTTTGAACCTTGTCCTCCCCTATGGTCAATCGGAGTAGAGGAACAATTTTACCTCACTTGGCCATGGTTGTTGAAGTACAGTAAATACCTCATTTGGATCATACTTCTCGTTTTTATAGTCATTACAGCCCTTCCTTTTATCGTACTTCCCGAATTAATAAAAAACGCTGCATCTACTGAAACACTTGAAATGTGGACACGGTTATTCGAAAACCTCAAGTTTAACTGCATGGCAGCCGGTGCTTTTTTCGCTGTTCTATTACATCAAAAAAGTAAATTCATCGCTTTTTTAAATCGCTACAAGATACTTGCGATTGGTTTAGTCATTCTTCCATTTTTCTGTTGGTTCTATGGGTTGAGTTTTACGTATTGTACTGATGAGATGTATGCAGTATTTTTCAGTGTTTCCATCGTAATTGCATGTTCCAGTATTCACATCCCGAATATAGATCTTAAACCAATAGCTTTCTTAGGTAATATATCCTACGGACTGTATCTGTTTCATTGGATTGTATTGGAATTTATTTTCAAGTGGAATTTTATCCCGAAAGATAGTTTATTGATTTACAACGCTAGTTTGTATGGACTTACAATTGGAGTTACAATTCTACTCGCTTGGATATCATTTAAATACATAGAACGCCCATTTTTAAACTTAAAAAAACGTTACAACTTGATTCAATAGATATTATGTAATTTTACAAACCAATGATAGAACTCATACAACGCAAAATAAAATCATTAATTCATGGATTTGGTCTCGACCATTTTCCATGGGAAGTGATGTACTTTTCATTGGGGGTCACGTTTTCTGTTTTACTTATTGAGTTTATTTTTGTTGGTTGGGAAAAATCATCCTTAAAAAAAATAGTCACGTTTGATAAATCCACACGTTCCGACTTTATTTGTTGGGTAATGGATACCTTCAATGTGTCGAATGTCTTTGGTTTTGTTTTGAGTTTCGGAATTTTCTACTACTTAGTTGGTTTTATTCAAAAGAATATTGGTCTAAATTTAATCACCCATGTTTCGAATCCCTATTTACAAGTCGCAATCATATTTTTGGCAGGAGATTTAAAAAATTATGTACGTCATTTTGCTTTTCACAAATCCAATACTTTGTGGGAATTGCATCAATTTCATCACTCAGCAACCCATTTTAATGTATTAACACGTCAGCGTGTCCATTTTTTAGATCCTGAGATCAGTCGTTTTTTTGATGTCATGGTGTTTGTTTTACTGGGTTCACCTCTCTACTCCTATTTGGCCGTGCGCATTTTCAAAGATGCCCATCAATTTATGATACACTCCTCTTTTACTTCTGATTGGGGATGGATTGGAAAATATATTTTAGTTTCTCCAGCTGCACATCGTTTACATCATTCAACTGAACCACGTCATTACAACAAAAACATGGGGAATACCTTTATTTTCTGGGATCGTATGTTTGGCACGTATCATCCAGCAGAACCTATACAAGAGATTGGGTTACCAGACAACCAATTTAACAAAGAAGGATATTTCCGAGATTTATGGAGGTGTTTGAAGGGGGTGGTAAAAACAATAAAAAGGTAATTTTTTCGTTTTTACAGCATGAAATTCCACATTCCAACCGCTTGTCCCGAAGATTGGGAAAAAATGAAAATCGGACTGACTTCTCGTTTTTGCGAGAGTTGTACGAAAGACGTGATGGATTTCACCAAGATGTCGCGTCAAGAAATACTTGAATACCTCTTAGAAAATCAAGGTCAACGAACGTGTGGAAGGATTTTGCCTTCCCAATTGGATTTTACGCGACGTGATATTGTCGTAACCTTACATCAAATGAAAAAGCGCTATCCAAAACACCAACTTCCAATGGCGGTAATGTTAATTGCGGGGATGATGTTAGCGGGATGTGATGGAAGTGATGAGAGACGAGTGACGAAAGCGACGGAAGTGACGGTATTGGAGAAAGCGACGAAAGAAGTGAAAAAAGAAAGTAAAACCAAAATTGAAAAGAAAAATAATTATACACCTGAGCATGAAATTGAAATTGTAGGTGAGGTAGCATATCATCCTGAAATATATGATTCAATCAATCGAATAACGCCGAAAAATAAAATTTTTGATTTTGTTGAAGAAGATGCAGAGTTTCCTGGTGGATCTGAAAAACTTACTGCATTTATAGCTAAAAATTTTAATCAACTAGTTGTTAATGAAAATGTAAAGGGCAAAGTATTTGTCGTATTTGTGGTGGAAAAAGATGGAAGTATTTCAAATGTTAAAATAATGAGAGGATTGAGTCCTGAAGTTAACCGTGAAGCGAT
>CANGOA010000095.1 GCA_947455255.1 Flavobacteriia bacterium
GAAACCAAATTTGATGTATCGTTTGGTGAACAAGTTCCAGAAACTACTAAGTAATAATTGGAAGCTGTGTCTGCAATAACTGCAGGATTAATGGTTAAGGTATTTGTTAAAGCACCTGAAATGTTACCCGTATTTGTTAAATTCGAATTCCCTTTTCTCCATTGGTAAGAAAGTCCTGTACCAGTAGCTGTTGTTGTAAAACTTATAGAAGTTCCAGAACAAGCAGTTTGATTCACAGATTCTAATGTGAGTACAGGTAAAGCATTGATTTTTAAGGAAACAATATTTGATGTGTCGTTTGGAGAACAAGTTCCGGAAACTACTACGTAATAATTGGAAGCTGTGTCTGCATTAACTGCAGGATTGATTGTTAAAGTGTTAGTTAAAGCACCAGTAACGTTACCAGTATTTGTTAGATTCGTATTTCCTTTTCTCCATTGATAAGAAAGTCCAGTACCAGTTGCTGTTGTTGTAAAACTTATGGAAGTTCCAGAACAAGCAATTTGATTCACAGGTTCTAATGTGATTGCAGGAACAGTGTTTATTTTTAAGGAAACAATATTTGAAGTATCATTTGGTGAACATGTTCCTGAAACTACTAGGTAATAATTGGAAGCTGTGTCTGTAATGACAGCAGGATTGATCGTTAAGGTATTTGTTAAAGCTCCTGAAACGTTACCAGTATTTGTAAGATTGGTGTTTCCTTTTCTCCATTGGTAAGAAAGTCCTGTGCCAGTTGCTGTTGTTGTAAAACTTACAGAAGTTCCAGAACAAGTAGTTTGATTCACAGGTTCTAACGAAATTACAGGAGTAGTATTGATGACTAATGCGACAAAATTTGAAGTATCTATTGGTGTGTAAGTTCCACTAACAATTACATTGTAATTAGATGCAGAGTTGTTAATTGTCGTTGGATCAATCGTTAACACAGCGGTATTTACACCAGAAATAAATGCGTTATTAGCTAAATTAACAGACCCTTTTCTCCACTGGTAAGTCAACCCTACCCCATTTGCTACTACTGAAAAGCTTGCAACACTACCAGCACAAACAACCAACCCAACAGGTTGTGTAGCGATTTGTGGTGCACAGGAAGTAGGTGTAATAGCAGTCATTGCATCGGTACTTAAAGCACCAGTTGTTGTCAACGCTCGACCATCTAACATCACCCCTGTTTTTAAAATCATTGCGCCGTTGTGACAAATGACGGTTCCTCGAAATGTGGAATAATCATTGATATCTACGGCTCCATTCACTTTCCAATACACATTTTTAGATTTTGCTCCATTGAGTAAAACGACATTTGCATAGGTACTCGTAGAAAGTGCTCCATAAATTTGAAAAACGAACACCGCATTGGAATCTCCTTTTGCATTTAAAAACAAGGTATCGGTTAATGCAACCGCTGCGTTCATGATGTAGGTATGAGGAGTCAATACTAAACTATTCCCAAATTGTGCTGGATAAAGAAGTTCAATATCAAATGGTAGTGCGGTTAAATATGCATTTGCTGTTATCAAATCGGAAGCACAGGCAGCAGTTGAAACATCTGGTATTGGATGTATATTCCCATTCACTAACAAAGGATTAAAACCTACAGTTAGTCCATTGTTAGTTCCAACATCTCCTTTCAAATTCGTTATCCCCACATTGGATACAGCACCATCGGCAGAAAATAGAGCATAACAAGCAGCAGAAACTAAGTTAGGTGCAATTGGTCCGACCAAATGTGGACTACCGCAACCATCTGGAATTCTAGCTGTACTATTATTTAATGTAATCGCTCCATTAATGGAAAGTAATCTTCCTTCCAATTTATCGCCAGCATTCATATTGATTGCAGCATTGTTTGCTAGAACCGTACCTCGCATCGTTGTACCAGGAGCCATATCTACTAGTCCTTCCACTTTCCAAAACACATTACATGCTAAAGCGCCATTAATCAAGGTAACTTTTGATAAAGCATGTGTGGAAAAAGCACCGTTTATTTGAATAATAAAAACCGATGAAGGATCATTTTGTCCATCCAAGATAATTTCTAAATCCAAGGTTGCAGGACTAGGAATGGAATAAATACCAGGAACCAAGGTCTGACCATTACCTAAGCCAACTGCAGGAAAAAAGGTTGGTATCACTGCATTTAGCTGTCCGTAAAGTATCCCTAAATCAGTTGCGCATTGCGCGCTGACTGGTCCACCGTCATGCATGCCACCATCGACATTTCCAAAACCTGTACTGGAGCCACTGTTTGTTCCTACATTTCCCGTCAGGTGTGTAATTCCAGTGTTTGTTACCGCGCCAACAGATGTGAAAAGTACAAAGTCAGCGGTTTTTCCAAGTGTAGGTGTTTGACTAAAATTCAAGAGTGGAAAACCTGTCACTAACAAAGGAATGAGCAGGTTTAGTATTTTTATTTTCATTTTTATAGTTTTTGTCGTGAATATATTTTCACTGGACAAAAGTGGGCATCCATGGAAGGAAAGGTGTTACAGAATACTGCTTTGATTTTACAACATTCACAGATTCATTTGTTGCTGATTTTAAGATCTTTCAACCCTACACTAATTTCGATTGCTTCTTGATTTATTTTTGATTTAAAAGCAGCCCAGCGAAGCTTTTCTTCTTGTTTGTATATTTCAATTTCTCTGGCCAAACTATTATTTTCCTTTTCAAACTCAATAACTTTTTTTAATAGTTTATTGGTTGTATTTGGAGCGACCTTTATTTCACTGATTGTGATTTCATTTACTTTTATTTTATGGATTGTCGCAAAATTAAAAGTTGTCCATTCGTCGGATTTGACCAATGAAGATGTGTTTTTCACAACATTGTTTTCCGTACTTTTAACCAAAACAGGATCAATACTTTCCTCCGTTATTTCTTCTACTGGTTCAGTCAATTGAATGGTATCCTTCGACATTTTTTGTTTTTTTATTAACTCAAAAGCATCTGCATTTTGTTCATGAGATTCACAGGAAAGATTTAAAAACCCTATGAATACACCATGAAACAACATTCGAATATTTCTATTTTTCATATTTTATATAAATTATTTATGGACTGATTTTTCCGTAGACTCTAAATACCATTGTTCGAGCGTGAATATTTCTCGGTACGATTTAGGTTTTAATCCTAAACTACCAGAATATGGATGGTCGAGTAGTATTATCGTGAATAAAAACATTCCAATGAAAGCACCTAAAAATGAATTCAATAGGATATGAATCCGCACGAGTTCAATGTCGAGAATTAATGCACAGCAAATCGTAATTAGCGCTCCTAAAATGATCGGTAACCACATTGGGGGAGAAATTTCCGTTTCCATGGAAGTCATTCTTAATCCTCGATAGACAGACAATTCATTCAAATGATGAAACATTTCTCCAACTAATTGCACTTGTTTTCTGTTTTTAGGAATAATTCGCTCCATGGAATAAAACACTTGATTAAATGCTTCAGGTGTTTTTCTACTTAATTCCATGTGTTCCATTTTAGGAAACTCATCGTCCACGACATTGTATACAAAGTCAAGATAAACCTTCATCATCTTTTTGGATTCCGTTGAATCTGGATAATATTTTATATCACGATATAAGCTCATTGCTGAACTACCTTCCTTACTAACATTACCAGTAGTTTCGTTTAATTGATCCCACACTACAAGAACTATAAAACTTAATAACAAGGCGTAAAAACTCGCAATTGCTATAAAAAAGAATCCTGCAACTTCGTTGTGTGATCGCAAAATTTTCAACTTAAAATAACGCCTGAAAATAACGGTGCTTAATCCTCCAAAAAGTGCACAAAAACACACAATTAATATAAAAAATAATAAGGGTGATATTTGAAGCATATAGTAGGTAATCGCCATATTTTGGTGGTTTAGGGATAGAACTTAGTTTAAATTTGGATGTGAATTAAATGTCTTCTCTATTTCGAAAACGTAACTGTCATATTTTGTATTGCACGATTTAATTCGTCCATATCTTTGGAAAAATTAGCTCTAAATGTTGCCCAGATTGTTGGGTCTTCACAAGCACAACCTTCTATTCGGCTTTGCAACTCTTTGTTTTTTTCTTCCAATGCCAATACTTTTTTGTCGTATTCCAATTGTAATTCTTCGGACTTTTGGTACTTTTTAATTTTCAAATCGATAATTCTCGATTGATTTTCATTGATACGTTTATTAGCTTCTTTTTTAAACTCTTGAAAATCGGATACAGAATCCTTTTCCGCTTTTTTTAAATCTTTTTTTCCTTCTTTAATTTCTTTTCGGGCAGATTTAGCTTTTGGATTTTCTTGCGCAACAACACTATGTCCTGTAATAGAGAATACAACGCTTGCTAATACAGTAATCATTTCTTTTTTCATGTTTATTTGTTTTTAGGATGAATTTATATGCAGCAAATGTTTGTGAAATGAAAACGAGGAAGTGTTGTACTAAAACAGATATTCGTTACATGATTCGCACTTTTAATTTCTGAGAATGTGTGAATTATGTAAGTTATTCTTTGAGTAATGTAACTCAAAGCGATTAAAAGAACTGCACCTTTGCTTTAGTTCACACTTTCAACCATTTAATCTATCCTATTTTGAAAATTTTCATAAAAAACATGGTTAGCACGAGGTGTAAACTCACCGTAAAAGAAGTGTTAAAAAAAATGCACATCCACCACATCCTTGTTGAACTGGGGGAAGTAGAAGTCATGGAAAAACTTACTCCGGAACAACGAGAGGAACTAAAAACAGTTCTATTGGAGTCTGGCTTAGAATTGATGGATGATAAAAAAGCCGTTTTAATTGAGAAAATTAAAAACGTAATCATCGAAATGGTGCACAATAGTGACGTTCCGATAAAAATTAACTTTTCTAACTACCTGAGTGAAAAATTAAACCACGATTACACGTATTTGTCCAACTTATTTTCAGAAGTACAAGGAACTACGATTGAGCAATTTATCATTTCACATAAAATAGAGCGAATCAAAGAACTCATTATTTACGGCGAACTCAACATCACCGAGATCGCCTGGAAGATGAATTATAGTAGTGTTGCCCATTTATCCAATCAATTTAAAAAATCTACCGGACTCTCCCCTTCTCACTTCAAGCTATTGAAAAACAAACGAAGAAGTCCAATAGAAGAACTTTAATTACTTTGCCATGTTAAACAAAAAAATAAAAATATTCTTAGTCGATGATGACGCTCTTTTCTTAAAATCTTTAGAGATAGAATTTTTAGTACGTGCAGACTTTGAAATTCATACCTATGCTACTGGCGAGTTATGTTTGGAGGCAATCTACTTTGGTAAAATTCCCGATGTAATTATTTTAGATTATTTCTTAAACGGAATATCCAAACAAGCGATAAACGGTATTGAAACCTTGGATAAATTGAAAGCAATCAATGAGAATATCCCTGTAATCATGCTATCCTCCCAAGATAAAATTGAAGTCGCGATAGATTGTATGCACCATAAAGCATACGACTATGTAGTTAAAAGCGAAACTGCTTTTTTTAGATTACAAAACATAATTAGTACCCTTTTTGAATATCAAAAAATTTCAAAACAATTGAATTGGTATATGGATCGACTGTAATTAGTTCTTATCAACCATTCCAATAATTCACATTGCTTGACTATCATTTATGGCTAAAAAAAACACTACAAAGCAAACTCCTGAAATTAATCCTTTTCCTATTGTTGCGATTGGCGCATCCGTTGGTGGATTAGATGCAATTAGTACATTTTTAAAGAATATTCCTGTGAATACTGGGATGGCATTTATTATCGTACAACATTTAAGTCCCGACCACAAAAGTTTTTTATCCTCCCTACTCTCTAAGACAACTAACATGGCGGTTGAAGTGATTGTCGACATGGTGAAAATGTTGCCGAATCACGTGTATGTCATCCCTTACAATAAAATCATTGAAGTTACAAATGGACATATTAAATTATTGCCGCGACCAACAAATAGTTCATTGACTTCCATCGATACTTTGTTTACTTCCTTAGCGAGAACGCACCACCAAGACGTTATTGGCATTGTACTTTCTGGGAATGCAAAAGACGGAGCAAAAGGATTAGAAGCCATCAAAAAAGAAGGAGGTATCACCTTTGCTCAAGACGAATCAGCACAAGCGAGTAGCATGCCAGAATCCGCCATTGCAACCGGGATGGTTGATTATATCCTTAACCCAGAGGCTATTGCAGAAAAAATCATTGAACTTGGTATGCATGCGTATACGGAAATAAAAGAGATTTCAACCATTGAAAATCTAGATCCAACCGATATACTTGCATTAGTATTGGCTAAAACAAAAGTAGATTTTAGTCATTATAAAACCCCAACAATTCTTCGACGCATTCAACACATGATGCATCATTGTGAGATAAAAACCATTGAAAAATACTTGGGCTATTTATCTAAAAATGAATCTGCTATCACCGAATTACACAATGATTTATTGATAAATGTTACCCATTTCTTTAGAGATCCGGAAGTTTTTGAATTTTTAACTTCCACCATTTTACCACAACTACTAAGTCAAAAAATCGCAGAGGAAACCTTTCGTGTTTGGGTTCCTGCTTGTTCTACAGGACAGGAAGCATATTCGATAGCGATATTAATTAACGAAATACAAGAAAAAAACGAAATCAAAATTCCCGTACAACTATTCGCAACGGATCTCAGTGAAAAAACTATTCGTTACGCACGACTTGGTTCTTTTACCCCTGCAGAAATTTCCTCGGTTCCAGAACATTTAATCGATAAATATTTTACTAAATCTGGTGAAAATTATGTTATCGTGAAAAATATCCGAGAAACATGTGTTTTTGCACCACACAACGTATTAAAGGACCCACCATTTTCACATATTGACTTTATCAGTTGTCGTAATCTTCTTATCTATTTCGATCAAACAGCACAAAAAAAAGTGTTTACAAGTTTTTATTTCTCCTTGGTTTCTAACGGGTTAATTTTATTAGGCACAGCAGAAACTTTTGGAACTGGATCCAATTTATTTTCGCGCGTTAATTCAAAATACAAAGTCTATTCTAAAAAGAATAAAATCAACACACATTTTCCTGAAACTATGGAAACACAAAAACCATTACTCATTAAAAATAGCACTAGTATCGTTTCTAAACCAAAACCTACTAGTATACAGCCACTTGAATTAAACAAAGAAATTGATCGTGTGTTATTACAATCCCATATGCCAGCCAGTGTTGTAATTAAAAAAGACATGGAGATTGTTCAGTTTCGAGGTCCTGTTTCTAATTATTTAACCCACACATCAGGAAAAGCAAGCCTGAATTTGTTGAAAATGGCAAAGCCAGAACTAGCTTTCGAACTTCGAAACGCAATAAATTCTGTACTTAAAACGAAAAATTCGGTTAAAAAAATAGGTGTACAACTGATGGAAGGAGGGCAAATTCAATCTGTCTTTTTTGAAGTAAGTATGTTGGAATTAGAATGGGAAGAACCTTTATTACTAGTCGTTTTCTCAACGAAACAAACCTTCGAATTTCAAGAAGAAAAAGGGGTGAAAAAAGCTTCGAATATACAACAAAACAAACAGTTACAAAAAATAACAGATGCATTACAATTTACACGTTCAGAAATAAACTCGATTATCGAAGAACAAGAAATCACGTACGAAGAATTGCAAACAGCAAATGAAGAAATTGTTTCCTCGAACGAAGAATTTCAAACACTCAACGAAGAATTAGAAACTTCCAAAGAAGAAATCGAAGCAACCAATGAAGAACTTATTACTTCCAACCATGAATTATTAGAACGTCACGAGCGACTAACCGAAGCCCATGAATTCTCCAAAACAATCTTTGAAACCATTCATGAACCAATTTTGATTTTAGATAAAACGTTCAGAGTGAAAACTGCAAACAAATCATTTTATGAAAAATTTAAGGTAAAAAAAGAAGAAACAGAAGAACACATATTGTTCGAATTAGGAGAAAAACATTGGAACATTATTGAATTAAAAAACAAACTGAAAGCCATTTTTCAAAAAGATGACAGTTTTGAAAATTTTAAAGTCATCCATACTTTCCCTGAAATTGGCGAAAAAACCATGTTGTTAAATGCACGTTTGATCGTTCAAAAAACATCCACTGAAAAATTAATTCTCCTTGCTATTGAAGATATTACGGAACAAACACGTTTTTATTTACAGGAAAATTTAGTACGAAAAAAAGCGGAAGAAAAATTCAAAGGATTCCTTGAATCTGCTCCAGACGCGATTATTATTGCGGATAGTCAGGGAGAAATTCAATTGATCAATTCACAAACAGAAAAACTTTTTGGATACGACCGTAAAGAATTGATAGGAAAAAAAATTGAAGTCCTGCTTCCAGGTAGATTTCAAATGACACATACCAATCACCGAAAAGATTTTATAGAAAAACCTTCCACTCGTTGTATGGATATCGGATTAGACCTGTTCGGATTAAATAAAAAAGGACAAGAATTCCCTGTGGAAGTAAGTATTAGTCAATTAGTAACAGAAGATGGAATATTGGTCACAGCAGCTGTAAGAGATATCACAGAACAAAAACGTATTTCCAATGAACTTTCCAATGCTAAAAAGATTGCAGAAGATGCTGTCATGGTAAAACAACAATTTCTCTCCAACATGAGTCATGAAATTCGTACTCCACTAAATGCTGTTATCGGATTTACAAATGTTTTGCTCAAAACGGAACTTTCAGCGAAACAAACCGAATACTTAAAAGCGATAAAAGTGAGTGGTGACACCTTAATTGTCTTAATCAACGATATCCTAGATTTAGCAAAGGTCAAGGCCGGTAAATTAATTTTTGAAAACCTACCTTTCAACCTAGAAAATTCAGTAGAAACAATGTTGCAAATTTTTTCTTCCGAAATTCAAAAAAAGAATCTTATTCTGGATAAAAAATTCGATTCTAAAATCCCTAAAATTCTTTCTGGAGACGCAATTAGACTAAATCAAATATTATTAAATTTAATAAGCAATGCTGTTAAATTTACAAGTGTAGGAACAATCTCCGTTTCCCTTCATTTAATAAAACAAGACTCTAAAACCGCAACCATCGAATTTGTGGTTCAGGATACAGGAATTGGAATCTCCAAACAAAACTGCATAACCATATTTGAAAATTTTCAACAAGCAACAAGTCATACATCCAGAATTTATGGAGGTACTGGTTTGGGACTAGCAATTTCTAAACAATCAATTGAATCACAAGGAGGTAAAATAAAGTTAATCAACAAAGTAAATAAAGGTTCTACTTTTTCATTTCAACTTAAAATTCAAAAAAATTCGGAAACCATCTGCGAGAAAAAACAGTTGGAAGTAGATAAAAAACTTACCCATTTGCGTGTTTTAGTCGCAGAAGATGTCCCGATGAATCAATTATTAATTCGTACTATATTGGAAGAATTTGGAGTTCAACAAGTCATTGTCAATAATGGTTTGGAGGTAATTGAAAAACTTTCTAACGATACATTCGACCTTATTTTAATGGATCTTCAAATGCCAATAATGAATGGTTACGAAACAACTACCTACATACGAAAAACACTAAAGTCTACTATTCCAATTATAGCTTTATCTGCAGATGTCTCCAACTCCGATTTAGAAAAATGTAAACTCATTGGAACCAATGCGCATGTCGCGAAACCTATTGATGAACAGGTGTTGTATCAAAAAATGATGAACGTTTTAGAAATTCAAGTTCCAATTAAAATAAAGCAAAAGACTCGAAAATCGACGGTAAATTTAGACCGCTTATACGAACAAACGAATTCAAATCCAGTATTAATTCTTGAAATGATTTCTTTATATATTGAACAAGCTCCAACACTTATAGCAGCCTTACAGGAAGGATTAACAAAACAAGATTGGGAATTGATTCATGCGGCAGCGCATAAATTAATACCCACTTTTGCCATCATGGGTATCGAACGAAAATATGAAACGAAAGCAAAAAAACTGGCTGTTTTAGCATCCACAAAAACACAATTGCATTTACTGCCGAAACTCATCAATGAATTAATAACTATTTGCGAAGCCAGTTGCGAAGATTCAAAATGGATGTACCAAAAAATTAAGACTGAAAACGCACCTTAAAGCCCCCTTTATATTTCGGTGGTTGAGGCTCTCGAAACCCCGAAATTATGCATCTTATACTTTTAATCTTGTAACATTCGAAAGCCATTCGTAGTGCAAATTTGTATACTGAACTTATTCAGTTACATCTCTATGAAGAAATCAGTTTACGCTTTATTATTTCTATTTTCCACTAATTTATCCTTCGTTTTATTTTCACAAGAAATTAGCAGCGATGTTGTCGGTTCTGCTGGTGAATCTAGAACGACTTCTTTTGGTTCCATTTCCTGGACACTCGGTGAA
The DNA here is from genome assembly GCA_947455255.1 of Flavobacteriia bacterium. Taxonomy (GTDB): domain Bacteria; phylum Bacteroidota; class Bacteroidia; order Flavobacteriales_D; family Crocinitomicaceae; genus CANHVK01. Next base: position 10,424 of record CANGOA010000095.1, read on the forward strand.
GTTTGTATAGAAACCTACCAAGTCAACACGATTAATTTCACCCAAGGTTTTCATCAACCTTTACCTGCGCGTAAACCAACGTCCACTACTCTTTTTATTCCAGAAGGATTTTCTCCGAATAATGATCAAATCAATGATGTGTTTGTCATTCGTGGTATTGAAAACTATCCAAACAACCACATTCAAATTTACGATCGATGGGGAATTCTTGTGTATGAAATGAATGCCTATGCAAATCAATGGGACGGGAAAACGACGAAAGCAAACACTTTCCACTCCAACGAATTACCGTTATCGACCTATTTTTATTTACTCGATCTCGGAGATAGCTCCCCTATCTTAACTGGTTACATTTATTTAAATCACTAATTTACAAACAACTAAAAAATGAAAAACATAAAAACAAAGTATCATAAAATCTACTTTTTCGCAATCACACTCCTATTCTCTACACCATTACTTGCACAAGCTCCACAAGCATTCAAATACCAATCCATTGTTCGAAACGAAGATGGAACTCCGATGGCAAACAAAGAAATTTCGATTCGAGCTACCATCAAAGAAGCATCGGAAAATGGTGAAATTTTGTACCAGGAAGAACATCTAAAAACTTCCAACACATACGGTTTACTCAATCTTGAAATCGGTAAAGGAATAATAACCCAAGGAAACTTCTCTGTAATCAATTGGAATTCGGAAAGTAAATGGCTGGTGCTAGAAGGAGATTTTGGTAATGGATATATTTTAGTAGGTGCATCCCAATTGTTAAGTGTTCCTTTTGCTTTGAATGTACTACCTGGTCCTGCAGGAACAAATGGCACTAATGGTACCAACGGAATCGATGGAACAAATGGATTAGCAGGAACGAATGGAACCAATGGTTCAATCGGACTCACTGGTTCTAACGGCACAAACGGAATTGACGGAACAAATGGTTTAGCTGGAACAAATGGAACGAATGGTTCTATCGGACTTACAGGTGCGAACGGTACCAACGGTTCTACTACAGAATATGCAATGTTTTACGGATTAACAAGCGGAACAGGAAATGGTGGTATTACCGACTACTCTGCAACAATCGCTGTAAAAACTGGAGTTGGAACTGGAAGAATTCCGTTCCCAAACAACGGACCTTCATTATTAATTACGAGAATTAATACGAGTAGTTTTTTACTCCCTAGCATCGGAACCTATGAAATTACCTACTCCATTCATACCACCGAACCCGGACAAATCCAATTAGAACTAAATGATGTAGATCTCCCAGAAACAATCAGTGCAAACTTTAACCCTACTGCTGGCGGACATCCATTACACGGAAGTGTGTTTATTACTACAACAATATTAAATTCCACTTTGGCTCTTGTGAATGCAAGCGGAAACGCTGCAGCATTAACAATCACACCATCCGATGGGGCTAACACGCATGCAAACACCCAATCAATCACAATCAAAAAAATCAATTAAGGTACAGACGCACTATAGTGCGTCTCCCGTAATATAGCGCGTCTCATGCAATGCTAATCACCACTAAATTCCATCATCAAAATATATTTATTTTCATTTTTTATTATTCATATCAGCTAATTTTGTAATTTTAGTAGACAATTCAAATTAAGATGAAATCTAACAACATTCTAATAGCGCATCCTTCATCCAAAAATGAACTGAGTGTTATTAAGGCTTTTTTTAGTGCCTTGAAAATTAATTTTGAGGAGACAAACGAATTAGTTTACAATCAGAAATTTGTTTCCAAAATTAAAAAAGCTCAAAAGAGTAAAAACAGAACGGAAATTGATCCTAATAACGTATGGGAAAGTTTAGGATTACATTAACAGATCAAGCAAAAAAAGATATCACGAAACACTATAAAAGTGGTAACCAAGCAACAATTAAAAAAATTGAAAAGATTTTAGTTGAATTATCTGA
>CANGOA010000096.1 GCA_947455255.1 Flavobacteriia bacterium
ACTCAGAAAAAGGTCTGTCATTGAAACAATAAATGATGAGTTAAAAAATATTTGCCAAGTTGAACATTCAAGACATAGAAGCTTTGAAAATTTTATTTCTAACCTTATTTCTGGGTTAATAGCATATAATTTCTTTCCTAAAAAACCAGCTATTAAATATGACGTAAAAATCACTGATCAGATAGCACTTTTTTAATCGAACTGAGGTAAATAAGATCATTTTAAATAAATCAGGTAAATATCTATTTCTCTTTGGCGTGTATATAATTTTGTACAATCCGAAAAAGATACCAAGTATTCCTAAAAGAATACAAATTGACATTATGATTGTTTGTTTCATGTAAAACGAGTGGTTTACTTAAGTGCTTAATTTATCTTAACCTTATAATATTGATTTTTTGGGTTACTATCCATATCAAACTTTCTGACCACGATCACAAAGTCAGTATTTGATACCCAATATAAGTCATGCACATAATAATTATTCATAACTACATTTGTCAGTAATTCAACTTTTCCATTTTTGGTTGAATACACCGAAAATCCAGTCTTACAATCTTCAAACACTTGAAAACAATCATTTTGCTTACAAATAATAAAATTCCTGTCAATACTTAAGATCGGATCGTTGGTTACAACAGTTTGTTTAGCAGTTTTTACATTCACTAATATATCTCTTGAGTCTTCCCAATTTTCCTCATATATCCAACATAAGTTCGATTTACGGTCAAAGCCTTTGAAATGATATTTTTGATTAGCGGTTTCGTCATTTGGGACTAATTTATTCTTTAGTGAAATTTGAATTTTTCCAGATGTTATCTCTATGCCATTTAGCGTGTCAACAATTTTATTTGGTAAATTACTATCAAATAGTACTCCTAGATTATTTAAAGATGCTACTGCTTGTTTTTCAATTGTGACATTTTTATTAGATAATAATTCAATTTCATCACTTTGCTTTTTTAGTTTCGATTTTTTTGATTGAACTTCTTTCAAAACAGCTTTACTATCAACACTTCGACTTTCCTCTTTCTTACTATTACATGAAATCTGAATTAGTATAAATAAGAAAAAATAAATTGATGTTTTCATTTTGAAATGTTAGCGTATTGATTTTTTTCTTGTGAATTACGTTACTTCAACAAAGTCCTCCCCCTTAATCCCCCTCCAAAGGGGGAAACGAGTGTTTTGCTTCTGTTTAGGGTTTTAATTAATTATTATTAAATAGTACAAAGTTTAAAACATCGAAGTGTGGTCTAACTTCCCCCTTTGAAGGGGGACCGAGGGGGATGACTCTAGGTGAATAATTTCACTCAAATAAGTCACCTCCCTCAATCCCTGGCGCTACCGCTTGGTCTTCAAAAGCAATGCTTTTTCTCCTCAAGGAGGGAAGATTTATGACTTGCCTCAATTTATTATTTTACTATAGGATCTTTTATTTCAATAATTTTATTTTCATCTCTTTTAGGTAAAGACTTTACACCAACCTCTACCTCACACATTTTCACTGCTTCCACCAAATCAACTACTCCACCGGTTACTGACATTTCTTCAAAACGAACTTTTTTATCTGTGCCAGGCAATAGTTGTTTTGTTCTACCATAGTATTTTGCAGTTTTTAAAATGATGTTTTTGATTTGGAGCATTGATAAACCTGGATAGTATGATTTCAATAGTGCAGCTACACCTGCTACCATTGGCGCTGCCATCGAAGTACCATCGTATTTTTTGTAGGCGCTTTGAGGGACTGTACTGTAAATATCTTTTCCTGGAGCAAAAACATCCACTTGAATTTTACCATAGTTAGAGAAATCTGCTGCTAAATGCTTTTTTACATTTTTTGTTGAGGCTCCAATCGTCATAAATAATGGCAATTTCTCTTTTTGAAAAGAATATAATGGTGTTGGAAAATTTGGTTCTACATCTATGTTATTATGATCATTACCTGCTGCATGAATTAATAATACATCTTTGCTACTTGCGTATGCTAATGCTTCGTATACCTCTTTTTGATACGGAGAATAACCTTTCCCAAAAGACATATTGATCACTTTAGCACCATTATCAACTGCATAACGAATGGCCAATGCTATGTCTTTGTCTTGTTCGTCGCCATTTGGAACTGCACGTAACACCATAATCTGAGCGTTATCCGCTACTCCATCTAAGCCTAGGTTATTTTTACGTATTGCAGCAATGATTCCTGCTACATGTGTTCCATGAAAAGCGTCTTTTCCTTCCACGACATTATTTCCATATTTAACTTGTGTAAAATCATTTGGATTGTCATCCACAAACTGACGATCATTATAATCAACATTTAATTGGTATTTCAACGCAGCATTCACTTGCTCCGTTTGTTCTTCGATTACTTCTAAGTTTAATTCACCATTTAAAATTGCTTCGGCCAACATTTTCAATTCTTTACCTTCCTCGTCATTAGGTTTCCATTTGGACAGATCTTCCTTCGTATAATTTGGTTTTCCTAGAATTTGACCAACTGCTTGAGGTATATATTTGACTAGAATTGGAAATTGAGCATTTTGTTTCTGATATCCTTGGTATTCACTTACTTCTTTCGCTATTTCATTTTTTAATTCTAGGTACATTTCATACTCTTTTTTATCTTCCGGTTTAACTTGACTTGTTTTTAATCGTTCGTACTTATCTCGTAAATTTCGATACATACGTACTTTCTCAAAGCATGCATAATCTTGCATTTCCCCTTTAGTATTTCCTAAAAAATTCCACCCATGAATATCATCTACAAATCCATTTCCATCATCATCTACATTATTGTTCGGAATTTCTTTTGGATTTGACCATATTTTACCCACTAAATCTTCGTGTTCATAATCAACACCTGAATCAATTACCGCAACAATTACGGTTGTAGATTTTTTATTTTTCAATAATTCATACGCTTCATCAGTGTGTAATCCTGCCTTATCTGTATTATGCCAATTCCGATTTTCAATATTTACTTGGGCAAATAGTTTCCCTACTATTAGGAATAAAAGGATAGTTATGTTTTTTTTCATTTTATTGTTTTTTATGTGGCTTCGACTTCACTCAGCTGGACATCGACTTCACTCAGCCGGACATTGACTTCACTCAGTCTGAAATTTATTTATTTACCTCCAAACAGTTACTGAACCCGTATAAGATTCAAGTTCTTCTAAAATATTCACCACTTGAATTTTATAGGTATATATATCATTTGAAACTGGTATACCTTTATATGTCCCATCCCATCGAGGACGAAGCTCTCTAGAGTAAAATATCTCTTCTCCCCAACGATTATAAATTGTAAACTCAACAGTAACAACTGACTTGAGTATTGGCATAAAATAATCGTTTACTCCATCTCCATTAGGTGTAAATGCATTTGGAATGTATAGAGAATATGGGTAATAAATTTGAATTTTTTGAGTTGTTGAATTTTTACATCCAGCAGAATCTTGAATGGATAATGTCACATCGTACACACTGGAATCTGCGTAAAATGTGGAAGCATCTCTAAGTTCACTTCGTTCACCATTTCCTAAATCCCAGGTATATTTTGGATATTTAGGAGAATGATTGATAAAATCAATTGTTTGATCGATAATTGGTTTTCCAAAATAACTAAAACTAACCGGTGGTTTATTGACATATACAGTTACAGTATCCCTCACTGTAAACGTTTTACATCCATCCCCTACAAAAACGAAGTATTCAGTTGTTGCGAATGGTTGTATATGTATTATTGCATTCGTATCGTTTGTTGGTATCCAAGTATAGGTATATTTACCAAAACCACCTGTTGCTCCTGCTACAAGAATTGCAGAATCACCATTACAAACGGTTGTGTCTGGGGAAATACGTGTAATTAAAGGTGGACTCGTAATCGTATATAAAAATGATTTACTTGTTTTTTCTCCACAGCGATCTGTAACTGTTAAGGTATAAAAAGTAGTTTTAGGAGGTTTTACAATTGCTTCCTGGTTAACATCTACTATTTTCTTTCCATCACTCCAAGCATACTTATAAAAACCCGCGCCATCCGAAGGGTTTGCGGTTACTTTTGTAGGTAAATAGGGACACACTTCTGTTATACTTGCAAGCGAAGCCAGTTGTAAAGGTTTGTATTTCATAACTACAACTGTATTTGTTTTTTTAGTAGAATTGAAACAAACATCCGAAACCGTCACATCATATTGTTGCGTAACAATTGGAGAAACAATAATCGACGAGGTAGGTTCTGTTGTGTTCCATAAAAAAGTATAAGGCTCCAAACCACCAGTAACGATTGGAGTTAGTGTCACTTTATCCCCAACACAAAACACAGTATCGTCTACCAATGTGATTTTTATTGGTTCAATATCTTTAATATACAACACTTTATTCACAACGTAAGTATTTCCACATGCATCTGGGAGAATCAAATCTATTACTATAGAATCAAGTTTTTCAGCCACATTATCTTGCAATGAAGTAACATTAAAAGACACTGAATCTTTGCCTATAGGAATAGTAAGTGTTGGAGGAGCATCCGTTGTATAGTCTATACCTTTTGTTGCGGATCCTTTAAATAGTACAGGAATATTATACTGAATATTTTTTGAACCCGGTAATTTACGTATCGTTATACGTCCAGAACTACAACCTTCCGCCATCGTCATTGTATCGTTAAAATATTCTTTTGATAATTTTTGAGTTGCAAGTAAATCAACTTTTGCTGATAAACTATTAGCTTGTAGAAACAAACCTGAATCGAAGGCGGCATCTCCAACATCTGCAATCGTTATTGTTAGCGTATATGAAGCTCCACATTGAACTGGAGACATTGCAGTCAGCACCCTTGTAAACCCATCGTATTGAACCGTTTGACCATTCTTATTGTTTACATAATATTTAGCATTTGGATTACCTTGATCGTTTACGTTGTTAATAGTAACTGGGGTACCGTTTGGCAATAAAGCAATGTTTTTTTGTCCTGGTATACCTGGACCAGAAATAAAGAATGCGAATAAATCATTAAACTCAGAGCCAACAAATTCCGGATATTCTTCTGAACCAAAAACATAGCTAAACTTAACCGTATCCGACATTGGTGTAAATTGTATCTCTAAAGTTGCTGCGTTAAATGTTTTTTTTGGCATATTTCCAGCTGGGGTTTCTTTAGCTATAATTTGATCTAATAAATTATTACCTGCGTAGCCATTATCCATCCCAGCTGAAGGAGAATCATTTGGACCCTGAGGACCATCATTTCCAATAACAGTTCCAGTGGTCATAAGTATTCCACTTTTTAAACCAATATTTGATTTGGAACCATCAAAATATCCTAAAGCAACAGAAGCCCCATTGTATTGTATGTTCGTTACTTTTACTCCTGGACCCAGCAGTACATTTTTTACCAAATTATTGGCATTATCGATATTCGTTACAAGTTGTGCATTTGAGTGAAGAGAAAACAATAGTATTACAAGTAAAACAAATTTTACAAGCAGATTAGTACTATTTAGTTTTCTTTTTATCATTTACATTCCTTGCATGTTACACAACGAAAAATAGAATCCCTTTTTATCTATTAATTCGTTATGAGTACCTTGTTCAACAATTTTTCCTTTTTGAAGTACTACAATCAAATCTGCATTTTTTATCGTGCTTAATCGGTGAGCAATTACCAAAGAAGTACGATTTTGCATTAATTTTTCCAAGGCATCTTGCACTAATTTTTCGCTTTCTGTATCTAACGCAGAAGTTGCTTCATCTAGTATAAGAATGGAAGGATTCCTTAAAACAGCACGAGCAATACTCACACGTTGTTTTTGTCCACCCGACAATTTGTTTCCACGTTCTCCTATGTTCGTGTCATAACCATTTTCCAACGACATAATAAAATCGTGTGCATTTGCGATTTTTGCAGCTTCGATAATGTCTTCATCTTTTGCAGTGGTTAATCCAAAAGCAATGTTATTTCGCACGGTATCATTAAACAATATGGACTCTTGTGTTACCATACCTATATGACTCCTTAAATCCGTAATGGATGCGTCTTTTATATTTACATCATCAAATAAAATTTCACCTTCTTGGATATCGTAAAAACGCGGTAACAAATCAGAAATTGTTGATTTTCCACTGCCTGATTCTCCAACTAACGCAACTGTTTTACCCTGTGGAATATACAAATCAATATCCTTCAACACCCATTCATCTTTGTATTTAAAGCTAATATTTTTATAAGAAATTCCTTTTTTCAGAACAGGTAAAGCAATCGGTTGAACTGCTTCGTAAATCTTCTCATCTGCATTTAATATTTCATTGATACGGTCGAGCGATACTTCTGCTTTATTAAGTGCACCTATGTTAAACGCAATACTTGAAATTGGACGAAGTAATTGAGAAAACACAATGATAAACGTCAAAAATTCTTCCCCAGTTAATTGAGAGGTGTTTTTAGCATCTAAAATCATATTTCCGCCATACCAAACGATTCCCATCAACACGATGGACCCTAAAAATTCATTTAAAGGAGAAGATAAATCTTTTTTTCTGAATGTAAGCGTCGTTAATTTCTGATGATTCAAATTGATTTTAGCAAAAATAGAATATACATACGGAACAGCATTAAATGCTTTAATGATTCGAATTCCTGTTAAATTTTCCTCCAACACAGAGAAAAGTACGCCCATTTGTTCTTGTTGATTTTTGGCAGTACGTTTTAAACTTTTACGAATTAAGGCAATAATCAAGGCTGAAATTGGTAATAAAATCAGAGAGAACAAGGTTAACGAAGGACTCCAATAGATTAGGACACCTAAGTATGTAATCAAGGAAATTGGTTCTCTGAAAATTAATTCAAGCATTGCAATTACTGCGACTTCGATTTCGTTCGCATCGGAATTCATACGCGACATGATATCTCCTTTTTTCTCATTCGTATAAAAAGAAAGTGGTAATCTCATTGCTTTTTCAAAGAGTTTATCTCTCAGGTCTCGAACAACTGCCATTCGCAATTGCGATTGATGAAAGACTGCCATGTACCGAAATAAATTCTTAAAAAAGAAGGCAAAAAGCATGGTAATACAGATGAACAACAACGCGTCTTTCGGATCATGCAAGACCATTTGTTGCATTTCGTATTGAAAAAACTTCGAGCAATACTTGAAGAAATCTAGGAATCCACCATTGTAAATTGGCTGAGCAATTAATTCCACCTTCTCTTTTGGATCTCTAAATAATAATTGTAAAAAAGGTACAAATAGAACTAAAGAGATCAGGTTAAAAATGACAAATAACAAGTTAGAAACAATCACCATGACGGCTGTTCCTTTGTATTTAAACGATCGTTTATATATTTCGATTAATGCTTTCACTAAAAATTGCTTGATTTTAAATGTTCAAAAATGACACGGTCTCCTTCAGTGAATTCTACATGTCTACGTTCCATCATTGCTTTCGCTACTTCTACGGCTTTTTCTAAGTCGAATGGAACAAAACCATCTGCACCACCCCACGAAAAGGATTTGATTAATTTATCTGGAAATCCAGCACCATAAATATTCGCAGAAACACCTACAACAGACGCTGTGTTAAACATGGTATTTATCCCACATTTACTGTGGTCTCCCATCACAAGTCCCATAAACGTAATGTCAGTACTTTCCAATTTATCTGTTTCGTAGGAATACGCTTTCACGGTAGAATAATTGTTTTTTAGGTTCGAAGAATTCGTATCTGCTCCTAAATTACACCATTCCCCAAGTACTGCATTTCCTAAGAATCCATCGTGACCTTTATTTGAATACGCTTGAAACACGACATTATTCACTTCTCCTCCTACACGACAATGTGGTCCGATAGTAGTTGGTCCGTAAATTTTCGTTGCCAATTTCACACAAGCTTCTTCCCCTAATGCAAAGGGTCCACGAATGATTGAACCTTCCATGATTTCTGCATTTTCTCCAAGATAGATTGGTCCGGTCGTTGTGTTCAAGATACACCCTTCTATTTTCACTCCTTCTTCGATGAATAATTGGTCTAATTCACCAATGATAGTATTTGTTTTTGAAATTCCACACGATTCTCTACCTTCCGTTAGAAAAGCGAAATCGGCAGGTAACACTTCACCATTACGTTGAAATAAATCCCAACGGTTTTTCAGAATCACCAATGGTTCACCGACATACTTGATTTTATTCGTTGGATTCTTTCCTACTTCTAAAATCCACTCATTTCCCGATATCAACACATCACCTTCCGAGAGTTCCTTAGCGATTGCACATAATTCTTCAGTTGGAATTACGGCTCCATTTATTCTCCAAGCGTAGTCTTCAGAACCTGGAAACTTCGTTTGCAAGTATTCTTCCGTTTCAAAAAAGATTTCTGCATCAGGACATAACTCTGCCCAACGTTCATCGTTTGTGAGTATACCCATGCGTAGGTTAGCTACCGGACGTGTTAGTGTCAGTGGTGCGAAGCGTAAGTGTAGGCCATTATCGGCGAGTAGTAGTTTCATTACTTTGCATTTTATTTTATAAAATGAGATGCTCTAATAGAGCATCCTTACTTATTGGGATGCTTTAGTAGAGCATCCTTACCTATTGGGATGCTCTAGTAGAGCATCCCTTCTTAATCCCAACGAGATTAGCCATAGACCAATATACGTAAGGATTCCGTTTAATATCAATAATTCATAGCCAAATTTATAGCCTCTTAACATTTTTTCAGAGTTGGTCGCTAAGTAAAAACAGATGATTGGAGCTAAGATACAGATGATGAGTGAAAAGCGATCGCGGATTTGACGTTTCGTAAAAATTCCAAACGTAAACAATCCTAAGAGTGGTCCGTAGGTGTAGGAGGCGATTTTCAAGATGGTTCCAATTAAATCACTTCCTGGATTGTTTTGTATGTAGACTTCAGTCCCAAGAATGATAAACAAAAACACCAATGAAAATGCAATATGTACGTACAATTGTAAGCGTTTTTTTTGTTTCTCGTCGCGTTTGTAGAAATTCAAGAAATCGACGCAAAAACCAGTCGTCAATGCAGCTAAGGCGCTATCGGCAGATGCATACGATGAAGCAGTAATTCCCAATAAAAAGAATACACCAGCAATGGTTCCGAAACTACCTAAAGCAAGCGTTGGGAACACATGATCGGTCACTACCTTCCCTTCTTTCATCGGTAAAGCAATTCCTTTTTGGTTTGCAAATACATACAACGCACCCCCTAAGATTAGAAACAAGAAGTTTACAAACACCAAAATCGTCGTGAATGAGTACATGTTTTTTTGTGCGTCTTTCAAGGATTTACAGGTCAAATTTTTCTGCATTAAATCTTGGTCTAAGCCCGTCATTGCGATTGCTAGAAACATTCCTCCGAAAAACTGTTTTGGAAAATACAAGGTCGAATTAACATCATCAAAAAAGAATATTTTGGTCATGGAATTACCCGCTTCCGTCTTAGTTTTTGTGATTAAATCAAACAATCCAAACAAGTTCACATCCAACACATTTGCAATTACAGCTGTACATAGAATCACGGCACTTATTAAGAAAAATGTTTGAAACGTATCTGTGTACACGATGGTTTTGATCCCACCTTTGAAGGTATACACCCAAATTAATGCAACTGTAACGAAGGCTGTCACCCAATACGGCACTCCTAAATCTTGAAATAAAAACAATTGTAGTACAAAGGTCGCCAAATACAAACGTATCGCGGACCCTAATGTTCTTGAAAGTATAAAAAATCCTGCCCCCGTTTTGTAGGTCATGAAACCAAATCGTTCTAGCAAATACTGGTAAATCGACACCACATTCATTCGGTAATAAATGGGCATCAAAACTTTAGCGATGACTAAATAACCTAGAACGTAACCCAATACAATCTGGAAATACGCCATACTTTCGTGCAATACTTTCCCTGGAACAGAGATAAAGGTCACACCTGAAAGAGAAGCTCCAATCATACCGAAAGCCACCAAATACCAAGGACTTTGTTTATTCCCAGTGAAAAATGTATCGGAATCGGTATTTCGCGATGTTAGGTATGCGATTAATATCAATACTAAGAAGTAGGAAATCAATATGGTAGCGACTAATGTTGGCGTCATTGGTGTTTGTTAAAATGTAAGTGCTAAGGTAATTATTAATTTGAAGATGTGCGACACTTCGATAAACTCAGTGTAAAATTTGAAAATTTGAACTTTAAGTAATTGGTTAATGTAGAATTTAGCAATGTGTAAATGGAGCGATGGAGCTGTATAATTTGAAAATGGGGTGATTTGAAAATTTGAAAATTAATGGGGAAATAGGGAAATGTAATAATGAGTGATGGAATGTAGCGAAATTTAGTGAAGGTGGAATGAAGAGGGGGTTACCATTGAGAAGTTAAGGGAAGATTTGGAGGGTTTTGGAGGGTTTTGGAGGAAGAAGGAGCATTGAGAGACCTGCGGTCTTTTGAAAAGAAAGGACAAGATGGTTTGGTGGTGAGTGAAGTGGTGGTGAGATGGATGATTTGAGGGGATTTATCTCAGAGGACACGGAGAAAAAGGGTTGGATGTGGGGAAGGAAAGTTGAGAGATCACAGAGGGGTCTAACTGTGTTAGACTTTTGGAGATGATTTGACTGCGTCAAATGGAGGTGGATGTTTGTTTGAAGTGAACTTTTTTACTAACTTAAATAAGAAAGTGGTAAAATGAAATTATTAAAATTATTACAAGATATTCAAAATGATAAAGTTATTGTCAAATTTCAGTATGAACCAGATGAAAGTTTGACGAGGGATTTGAAAATGATTATACCTGATTTTGGATGGAACGAAACGTTTAATTGTTGGACTTCACCCTACTCTGCTTCTCTTAAATCTTTATTATTTAAGTTGGTACGCGGAAAATACTGGCTGGATTACACTGGATTGACTGGCAAAACTTCGGTTCAAACATCCCATCACGTTGTGACAAATCACGTTTCCAACTTAGAAAAATTGAGTGATGAACATGTACGTGCACTTTCTAAATTTCGCGATTATCTAAACGCTCGAAGATATAGTGATAGTACCATTCAATCTTATACCGATAGTATCACTACCTTTTTTCGATTTTTCGCACAGAAACCAATTTCTGAGATCGACAATAACGATGTTATTTTATTTAACAATGACTACATCATTGCTCATCGTTTGTCGGCTAGTTTTCAAAACCAAGTGGTTAATGGGTTGAAATTATTTTATCAAGTTGTGACAGATACACGTTTAGAAATTGGTTTATTACATCGCCCTAGAAGAGAAAAACGTCTACCTAACATACTTTCAAAAGAGGAAGTCAAACGAATACTTGACGCACCTAAAAACATCAAACACAAAGCGATGTTATCCTTGATTTACGCTTGTGGACTTCGCAGAGGTGAATTATTACACCTAACACTTAAAGACATACAATCTGATAGAAAGATACTAGTAATACGGCAAGGTAAGGGGAAAAAAGATCGAATTGTCCCCATCAGCATGAAACTCATCGAATTGTTACGTGTGTATTATCAACTTCACAAACCTCAAAAATGGTTGTTTGAAGGTCAGATAATGGGAAGTCAATATTCCGAAAAAAGTTTGGAGACTGTAATGAAACAGAGTGTTGAAAAAGCGAAAATTGACAAACCCGTAAGTTTACATTGGTTACGTCATTCGTACGCTACGCATTTGTTAGAAAGTGGTACAGATTTGCGTTATATTCAAGAGTTATTGGGACACCGAAGTTCAAGGACTACAGAGATTTACACGCATGTCAGCACAAAAAATTTGGAACAAATTAGATCACCATTTGACGATTTATAATATCTTTGAGTTACCCTAGTGCAAAACAGGCTTATACAACATTAAATTGTGGTTGAAAATGGTTTTTACAAGGGGGATAAAGAAGTTGTGAGCAATCAGCGCAACTCGAGAAGCATACCCTGATTACTGTAGCGTTGAACCTTCGGTAACACATCTTGATTTTACCTTTAGAGTTCAGCGCTGATAGCGACCAAATCCGATAG
>CANGOA010000097.1 GCA_947455255.1 Flavobacteriia bacterium
ATTGTCGGTTGTAAAAATAAAAATGTTGGAGAGATTAATGATACAAATAGTTCACCAAATCAACAAGAAGGAATTCGAGTAGGGAAGCATGGTACTAAACTGGATTTTAGTGAAGCAGACAAACAAAAGTTAAGAGAAAGTCAAAAAGAGCATGAGTTTCTTATGGGATTACCGCCACCTATTATTGTTGAAAGTCCAGTTTTTGAAACTAAGGTAAATGTTGATACTACGCAATTAAAACAAGTACCAAAAACAGATTCTACATTACTCATAAATTCAAATGAATAGCATAAAAAAACATATTCCCATATCATTGGTAATTCTGCGTGGACTCATCGGATTTCTGTTAATCTACCTAAGTGTGATAAAAATTGAGCATTATTCGATTTATGCCGTTTCAGTATTAGTTGTAGGACTTTTATCAGATATATTTGATGGGATATTAGCAAGAAAATGGGGGGTAGCTACTGAGTTAATTCGACGTTTAGATTCGAGTATTGACCTCGTATTTTTTGTTTGTATAGTTATAGCGACTTATATTCAATGCCCTTTCTTTTTTCAGTACTACAAAACTTCATTAATTGCTTTATTTGGTTTTGAAGCGTTGACGTATGTTGTCTGTTACATACGTTTTAAAAAAGAAATCGCCACACATACAATAGGTGCAAAATTTTGGACGTTGTTTGTTGTGGCAACCCTTATTCAGTTGATGTTACAAGCTGATTCAGGTTGGTTGTATATAATTACGTTTTGGTTTGGAATGTTGACGCGCTTAGAGATTTTATTGATTGTTCAGTTATTGCCTAAATGGACCAGTGATGTACCTTCTCTATATCATGCAATTCAACTTTGTAAAGGAAAAGAAATCAAACGTAATAAGTTATTTAATTGATTTTTAGAGGTTTTAAAATCAATTGATAAAACAGCGCGTATTTCTACGCAATCTTCAGGTAGTCAATAATGGTGATAGTGAAAAGTTATTAGCCACAGTAATTCAGGCACTTTATATCTTTTTCAATAAATATCCTACAAGAATAGTTTTTGCTCAAGGAAGTACAAAATCTAGAACACGACTTTATCGAATGGGAATTTCAAAATTTAGAGGTCAAGTGAATAATGTTTTATTCATAATGGGAAGGGAAACAGAAGTTTCAGATTGGGAAGAATTTCAATTAAATAAAGAATATATTTCTTTTGCAGTTCAATTAAAAATACAGTAAATTTGATAATCAAATAGTAAGAATGATGAAAAAGACAAAAATCACTGATATTTCGATGTTGATAGATGAAAAAAATCTAAAATTCGATGAAACTTTAGATCGTTTTTTAACTATGGAAATACCTTTTATTCAGAAGAAAATTGAATGGGCTACTGATAGTATGAATAACTCTAATTTAATGGAGATTATGGGGATGAATTAGTGTTATATCAACACTTCCAAATCCGTCTTTTTTATCCATAAAGAATTTTTGATTGGATTGTGATTTTCTATTTCGAATTCATCTAAATTTCGATCATACAAAACCAAAATACCACCATTATTCATTTCAACTTCATCAATCACAATTCCTGTTTCTCCGATTAATTTCCAGTAGTTTTTACCTTTATCGGTGTTTTTTGGAGCGGTTGATTTACCTAAAAAGGTAATGAGTTTTACAGGAGTGTTTTGGGCACATATCATAAATGATTATTTATGAAGTTCAATTAAAAGACCCTGAAGATCTGAATAGGGAGCGATTTCATCGGTTTCCCATTTTTTTTTATTCTTCATTCGCTTTATTACAGCATCCAAGCTTTCTGATTTATTTTTCATTAATACTTCTAAAACTAATTCTCTACTAGGAAAATCTGTAGGGTCGTAATACATCCAAACGTTGATTAATAGCTCCAAATTGTCTGGATTACTAACTTTAGTTAACGATTTTAGACTAATAGTCATTAGATCTTTGTTGTCTGGTGAATCCGTAGATTCATCGTATTTAATGTAGTTTTCAAAGATTTTTTGGATGTTTTGAATGGAGTTATTGTTGGTTTCATAGTTGAAATTATCAGTTAGACTTTTTTCAATTACTTTCTTCAACGATTTCAATAAGTTACTCTCAAAATCATTAATTATTAGATTACTCCAAAACTTTCCATACCATCTCAGATTTGAATTGAGTGTAAATTCAGTTGACAATTGTAACTTAGTTTGATTGTTGGATATTTTGGATAATGTATAAGTGATGTTTTTAAATTCTAAGTTTTTCGTTTCGAAAATATGAAGTAGGGTAGGACTACTTTTAAAGTTAGATTCTTTATCTAAAATTTTAAATACCAACTTTTTGTTTACTCTGTTTTCAATCACTTTTTCTTTTAAAAGAATGTGATTCTCAAAATAACCGAAACGAGTGTTAGTGGCTTTATTGTAACTCGAATAAATTGGTTGTGGAATACCGATGATATTTAAAAGTCCTTTTTTATTTACTTGGGTTAAGTTTGGTACTGCTAATAATTTTGAGTAAACTTTTGGGGTTGATTCATTGATAATTATATCATTAGATATGGTGTAGGTAGATTTAATTTTAGGAAGTTTTTTTTCAATATTTCCAATAAGAACAGGTAGAATAAATATAGCTAGTGTGTTTTTTTTGAATTTGGTATAGTTGTTTTGAAAAATCCATTTTAAAATAAAACTCATTCCTATTGAAATCAATACATAAGGAAATCCAATAATAAGAAAACAAGCAATATCTTCCCACTGTTTAATTACTGCAAGGCTTAAAAATAGTATAATCGAAATAATTGGAAAGAAAATAATTTTAACATTGTTCTCTAAAAATTTTTGATTATTCAAAAAAAATGGAATAAAACTTATAACAACTGGAGTTATAAACATAAAAGCTATTGAATTAACGTCTATAACTTGTATATGTGCTAACCCTCTAATAAGTAAAGCATAAAAAACAGTAATGATTATCCCTAAATATTGTTTCATTTTGAAATCTTCAAATCAACTAATCTTCAAATTTTCAAATCTAATCCCGAGTTTATCGAAGGATCCCATACAAATCATAATGATCCGCACTCGTAATCTCTACCTCTGCAAAATCACCAATACGAACAAACACATCGCCTTCTTTTTTAACTAACACTTCGTTGTCCACTTCTGGGGAATCAAACTCTGTACGACCAATGAAATAATCACCTTCTACACGGTCGAAAAGCACCTTGAACGTTTTACCAATTTTCTCTTGGTTCAACTCGTAACTAATTCCAGATTGCAATTCCATGATTTTATCTGCACGGTCTTTTTTCGTTTTTTCAGAAACATCATCTTTTAAGGAGAATGCATGCGTATTTTCCTCGTGAGAATAGGTGAAAACTCCTAAACGATCAAAACGCATTTTTTCGACAAAGTCATACATTTCTTGGAATTCCGCTTTCGTTTCTCCAGGGTAACCAACAATAAGCGTTGTACGAATCGCAATGTTTGACACTTTCGCACGAATTTCTTCTACCAACGCCTCGGTTTTTTCGCGCGTGATACCACGACGCATGGATTCTAAAATCTTTGTTGAACCATGTTGTAATGGAATGTCTAAATAGAAATTTACGTTCGATTTTTCGTTCATCACGTCCAATACATCCATCGGGAAACCAGAAGGGAAGGCGTAATGCAAACGGATCCATTCAATGCCTTCGATGTCGGATAATTGAGAAACTAAATCAGCCAACGCTCTTTTTTTGTAGATGTCTAATCCGTAATAGGTTAAATCTTGGGCAATTAAAATCAATTCTTTCACACCTTTTGCTGCTAAACTTTTCGCGGACGCTACAAGGTCTTCAATCGGTGTAGAAACGTGTTTACCACGCATCAATGGGATTGCACAAAACGAACAAGGACGATCGCAACCTTCAGCAATTTTGAAATACGCATAATGCGATGGGGTAGTCAACAAACGTTCTCCCACCAATTCTTGTTTATAATCTGCTTTTAATGTTTTCAATAAACGAGGCAATTCACGTGTACCAAAAAATGCATCTACCTCTGGAATTTCATTTTCTAAATCCTCGCGGTAACGCTCAGACAAACAACCTGTCACATATACTTTGTCGACTTCTCCGTCGTTTTTTGCTTGTGCATAACGCAAAATGGTATCAATAGATTCCTGTTTAGCATTGTCAATAAATCCACACGTATTGATAATCACGATTTCTGCATCATCTGACATCGATTCGTGTTCTACGTCAAATTTGTTGGCTTTCAATTGTGCCATCAATACTTCTGAATCAAACGTGTTTTTGGAACAACCTAGGGTAATAACGTTGACTTTGTTTTTCTTTAATGTTTTTGTTTTCATATCGTTTGATTATAAATCGTTTATTTTATTTTTTGATGTGTTTCACATCATTTGCGATGTTTTACATTGTTTGCGATGTTTCAGTGAAACATTTCTACGGGCGTCACACGTCACCCGTCGCTCTTCGCTCCTTCAATCCTTGCGCTAAAAAATACACACCCACCAATATCATTGGGATGCTTAATAATTGACCGGTATTGATGATCCAATAGGTATCGCGCTCGGTTTGTCCGACTTTAACAAACTCTACCACAAAACGTACAGACCACAACAAAATCATGAATGTACCAAATAATACACCTGGCTTGTTTCTCGATTCTGTTTTCCAATACATGTACATCAACAAACAGAAAATGAGGAAATACCAACACGCTTCGTACAATTGGGTTGGGTGTCTAAATACATGTGCATTGTTAATCATATATTCTGTACCCGCTTGATTGAAACGGAATCCCCACGGTAAATCGGTTGGTAAACCAATGATTTCGTGGTTCACCAGGTTTCCTAAACGGATACAACATGCGGTGATTGCTGCTGAAATTACGATGCGGTCTAAAATCCATAAAAAAGGTTTGTGTGCGACTTTTTTAGAGAAAAACCACAACGAAATAAACAAAGCGATGGTTGCTCCGTGAGAGGCTAATCCACCTTCCCAAACTTTAAACATGTCAGCTGGATGTGAGAAATAGCCACGCTCGATAAGATTTCCGAATGCATCTTTTACATCCCAGTAAGGGCCATAAAAAAACACGTGACCAAAACGCGCACCTAGTATGGTAGCAATAACCACATACATCAGCAGTTTGTCCAATATTTTTTCGTCGATATTCTCGCGTTTGAAAATACGTTTCATCACAAAATAACCGATGATAATTCCTGATACAAACAACAAACCGTATTTGTTCGGTGTTGGTTGACCTTCAATGATTTCCGAGGTGACGTTCCAATCGATTCCTAGTAACATGTGGTGAGTTATAAATTATGAATTATGAGTTATGAATTAGCTTTGAATTTCAATTTTTCTGACCTTCCTTTTTTGAATATTTTATTGCTGATTTCCTTTCCTTTGCGCAATGCTTTTTGTTCTTCTTCCGATAAATGAATGACGTCTTGACATTCGGCAGAACAACAATTTTCAAATTGACTTTTGCAAGAATCACACTGGATGAATAACAAATGACAACCATCGTTTACGCAATTCGTATGCACATCACTTGGATTACCACATTGGTGACAAACAGAAACAATATCATCCGTAATTCGTTCGCCACGACGTTCGTCAAATACGAAGTTCTTACCGACAAACTTGTTTTCGATGCCTAAATTCTTACAGTCGTTTGCATATTTAATGATTCCACCTTCTAATTGATGAACATTTTTGAATCCACGGTGTTTGTACCATGCTGACGCTTTTTCACAACGAATTCCACCAGTACAATACATCACAATGTTTTTATCTTCATTTCCTTTCAAGAATTCTTCTTCGATAATTGGTAACGATTCTCTAAATGTATCCACATCTGGAGTGATTGCCCCTTTGAAATAACCAACTTCACTTTCGTAATGGTTGCGGAAATCGATTAATATCGTGTTTGGATCACTTGTTAACTGATTAAATTCTTCTGCATTCAAGTGAATTCCTTTATTGCGTACATCAAACGTTTCATCGTTCAATCCATCGGCAAGGATTTTATCACGTACCTTGATTTTTAACTTCAAAAATGGATGTTTGACACCACCATCTTCCACAGCGATATTCAAGCGAATGCCATCTAAGAAAGAAATTTGGTACAATTCATCACGAAATTGTTCGAAATGTGGTACAGGCACAGAGATTTGCGCATTGATACCTTCTTTTGCTACGTAAGTTCTTCCTACGATATTCAATTTGGACCATTGTAAAAACAAATGATCGCGAAACAAAGAGGGATTCTCGATTTGAGCATATTGGTAAAAGGATACGGTGATAAAGTTTAACCCGCTTTCATTCAATTGTTTTACCAATTCCTCTTTACTTAAAGTGTTCCACAGTTGCATGCTACGTACAGATTTAGTTAAAGTAGTTCAAATTTACGATTAATTCATGACACTATTTATAGACAAAAGTTGGAAGTTTGATTATTGTATTCAAAATGGCAAAAAAAAACGGGATTCAAAATGAATTCCCGTTTAGATTAACGTGTGAATAAGTTTAATTTATCAATTTTTTATAAAGTATTTTGCTTTAAATGATCCAGTTACGAATATTGATTTCATTTTGTTTGGAGCATCATTTACATAATCTATATAATTTTTAGTTGTTATATTAAATTCACTTGTAGCTCTTAAGTTACCTAAAAATGTACCAGAAATATAGTCACCATTGAAAGTTGGAAAGTGTTCAATTAGCATTATGACTGCATCATCTTTGTTAACTGCTTCGTACGAATAAATTATCGAATCTTTATCTGTAATTACAATTTGAGATAAACTTGATGTGGATTCAGAAATAGAGTCGAGATATTTATTTTTTTGATTAATGTCAAAAGATATAGCATTATCATAATCAGAAGGTAAAAACTCGAAATTAAAATTATTTATAACGGTTGTATTATTTTTTTTGTAAGAACTACCTAAATGAAATTTATAGGTTTTATGATAAATATTTTGGCCTATTTCTTTTTCATTTGCTGTTTCGAATACCGCACTAAAATAATTGTCAGTACTACTTGTATCAATATAATTTGATCTTTTTACATTACTTGTATCCTTATCTATTGTGTAATATACAGAATAAGTTTCTGTTGATAAAGGAGTTTGAACTACTGTTGGAGTTGCATCTTTTTTCTTACAAGATGTAGCGCTTAAAGTAAGCAAAATTAAACTAGCAAAAAGGCTGTTTTTCATGTTTGATTTTTTCATTTTTAGTTTGTTATAGATTATTACTTTTTATAATTTGAGAAGAAAATTTACCTTCAACTTGAACTTGTTTCATTTTAGAAGGGTTTGTACTTTGATATTCTGTTGTTTGTTGTGTTTTACTGCTGTATTCACTATATAGAGTCACTTTTCCAGAAAATGAACCGATTATTTTTGATGTTTTTGTGTAATTGAAATGTACTTTGTCTGTAGGACTTATTGGTTTGTAGTTGTAAAAAATAGTATCAGAATTAATTACCTCTGCTCTGTAAAATTCTAGGTCGGTCATGCCAGTTGTATCCATTAGGAAATCTTTTGATACAAATTCATCTTTTTTGTTTGGTACAAAATTATAGATGAGACCACCAACAAATTTTGATATGTTTTGCATGTTTGGAGTAAAAAAATGACCAGCAACAAATGTTGTGTCTGAATTAATAATACTTGCAATATCATTGAAAGCAAAACTACCGAAATGATAATAATCTACGTTTCCTTTTAGTTTAACAGAATCTACACCTGTACTATTGCTTGCCCATGCTGATGATAATCCGTCAAGTGTACATGAATAGTAATAATTATATTTAGATAACGTATCCGATTCAACTGTGTTAGTTGTGTTGGTTGGAGTTACTTCTTTTTTCTTACATGCTGTAAATGAGATTGCAACAAGAGATAATGCGATTACAATACTGTCTTTAAAGTTTAAATTTTTCATTTTTTTTAGTTATAATTCGAACCAATATTAATTATATTTTTTGGTCTTCATTGAATTAATTCTTTTTTTTGACCATCAATTTATTAAACGGTAACTATTTCAATTTGAGTTTTTTTTGAAATTAAAGGCTATTCTTTGTTAGGTAATCTCCAAAGTGCAATCATACTTGGAGTTAATAGCCCGATAAGTATCACTTTATAACGAACGATAGCACCTACAATAGGGACTGTCCAACCAATAAATAATGCAAGTAGAAAGCTGAATGAGAAAATGAGTGTAAGGTATTGACGTTGTGTACGGTTGCTATGTTTGAATTTAGTTATTCCCAGAAGTACAAGAATTAATAAACAGCAATTTTCAAAGATACTTAACCACATCCATTCGTTTGTTGCTGAGAATGGACTAGGAAGTAAAAAGACGTTTTTCAACGCGTTAGGAATCGTACGAACATAGGTAGTAAGTTGATTATCTAATATAGGTAGCTCGATCTTACTTCCTGCATGCATTTCTTGAGCGACCAATATTAGATCTTGTTGTTTGAATTGTAAATTCCCCATGAAATCAATGCTTGGAACAGTGAATAAAAGTAGGAGGTAAGTTAGGTGTATGATACTCGTGTAGATCCACCAATTTTTGATCTTCCACCATGTGAATAGAACGAATGAAAGTAGTCCTGGAAAAAGTGCAAGGAGCACATATACTTTTAAAACAACTAAAAAATACGTTGAAATTATAATTAACACTAGATGAATTAGTTTGTTTTTATGAAGTAAACAATAACTTGAAGAAATTAATAAAATTGTTAGAACTAAAATTACCGTTTCTTTCAGTGTTCCTGAACAGAAAAATAACACGGATGGTGTTAGAAAAATCCCAATAAGGACAAGCTTGTTTGCTGTGAAAATCTGCGCGATAAAGCGGTAAAAAACAAGACAGCCAAGGTAAGCCAAGAATGCGAAAAACAAGAGGTGTATCGGGTAGTATCCGTGCGAAAATAATAGTATGAAAGCATGTATTTTAATGAGCACATGATTGTCTCCAATTGTTCCGATTTCCGTTTGTCGTAACCAATACTTGGTATGAACTAATGCTTCATTCATTTCGGGAGTATCTACTTTTTGTCCAAATAAAAACTGGAAATAGTCGCTAACTGAAACGTTGTACACCTGTTTATAAAACTGCATGGCATCGTCAAAATGTTTGAAGATGTCAGCCGTTTCTCGGTTTGGGTAGTAGTAGGTATATACCCAAAATAAACTAAACCCACCAAGTACTTTGATACTAAACAAACCGAGGTTTTTCCATCGATTCAATGAATAAATACGCAGATTTGGAAGTTTATAGATACACAATGCAAACACAACAAAGTATCCTAAAAACAATCCGTAATTCCATAAATTTGACGCAATTTCTTGTTTCTCCAACCTCGCTCCAATAATAACATCTCCCGTCATTTCGTCACTTCGTCTCTCGTCTCTCGTCACTCGAACTGCTCCCACATTTCCTCCCAATAGGTTATTCTTCCTTAATTGAAACTTTTTCTCCGTCGGATTAACCATCAAGTTGCTTAAGTGAGGAACAAAATGGTTGTTCTCTTGTTTAGTTCCATAAAAAACATCGTGATCGCGTGCTTTTAATTCACTGTCGGTGATGTTGTTGTAGGAATAGATGTTTTTGAAATCGAGGTTTCCGCCGTCTGGTCGACAAGCGCCCATGGAATATTTGTTGTGGATAAATGTGTTGTTGTAGATCTCATCATTTTCCGCTTTTTGGTTGACGACCATGGCTACAAAACAATTCCAAACAACATTGTGATGCACCTTAAAGTTTTTGTGGTTGTTGTCCAAATAGATTCCTCCGCCAAAATGAGGAGCATAGTTATCGTGCAACCAATTATAAGCAATTTCAGTTCCTTCTCCATCGGTGTCGTACGTGTAGGTTAAGCCCAAGTCATCATTGAATATTCCTCCTTCAGAGATTTCATTGTGTAAAATTTTACTTCGCGTAAGTTTACGGTGAACCAATACACTTCGTGCTGTTTTAGATAAAGTACAATGAATGACACGTTGCTGGTCTCCTGTAATATTTAATGGAGCACAATCTATTCCTATCCAGTCGCAATCGCGAATGATACAGTTTTTTATTAGTTGATTATTTCCCCAAACGGTAAGTCCATCCCCCCAGCTGTGTTGAATACTGCTATTTGTAATCTTATTTGATTTTCCAGAAATAATCACTCCTTTACCCGACCAGTTTTTGGGTTGGTCGTAATCAATTCCATTCAATTTTCCGCCAAAACGATCAAAGCCACAATCAAAGGTGAAAAATGGAGTAGGAAAGTCGATTTTTACCTGGTCGATGCTACAATAGGAGCTATTATCGATTACTAATGATCCTCCAATTAGATGAAATCCTTTAATAGAAATGTATTTTTTGTTCTTTAGAACAATGGCAGCTTGTTTGGTTCGAATTTCAATGGTCGAGGGATCAAATAGTTTTTCTTTGGAATAATAATATAGGTAGTTTTCATCTTGATACCATTCTCCTTGATTATCCAAAAAAGCATATTTACCTACTAAAAATCCTTTTCCTTTTCCAAGGTAAGCGCTTTTGTGTACTTCTGCCCAATAAAAAGCATCGTTTTCTATCGTTATTTTGTTTTGTTTGGAATGAACAACTTTACCATTTAATGCAACTAATCCTCGACCACAAATTCCAACTAGTTGACTTCCTTTAATATTTCCAAATTTTTCTATTCCTTGAACAATCACCGATTTGTCTGAGGACGCATAGATGTTTCCCCAACGTTTTGTACTCAGTTCACCCTCACGTATGTTTGGATAACAAGCTTGCATACTCGGTTTTCCATCAACAAATACTTGAAGAACTTTGTTTGCAATTGGAGTTTTATAAATGTTTTTTGCATGTTTTGACCAACGAATGCTTTTAAAAGTAGGGGTTATAACCACTTTCTCATTGGGGAATCCAACGAAACGTATCGTTTGGTTTTTTGTCCCACTTTTTTTGAATGTCAGTTGTTCACGATAAATCCCTTGACGGACATAACAAACATCGCCCGCTTTTAGTTTATTAAGTGCAAATTGAATCGTTTTAAAAGGGGCTTCTTTATTACCGTGATTGGTGTTTTTTCCTTCTTTCGAAACGTAGTAAGTACGTGCATTTCCTAAAAAGGTAATCAAGACACAAAGTACTAATACGATTCGATTCACGCTCTTTATATTCTTTTATTTTGTATTGAAACTTCGTCTGTCACCCGTAACTCTTTCCTCGTTACTCAATTATGGTTTACTTGAAATAACTGAATTAATTTATCCACTGCAATTCCTTTTCCAGGATATAATTGAATTAATTTAATCACTTCTTCGGTTGCTGCTGGATTTAACCCCATTTGAATTCCTGCATTGCGCAATGCTTTTAATTCTTCATGGTGAATTTCTTGGTCTACAAACATCAATAAACACAAACGATAGAACTGAATAATGCGATCCACCTCATTTTTGGGTGGTGAAATCGCGATTTGTTTTTCAAATAATTCGATTAAATCTTCTTTACTTAATCCTAATTGCTCAGAAATTTGAAGTAAGAATTCTAATTCCATTTCCTTTGTTTCGCCATCAATTTTTGTCATAGCTACCAATTGACTAGCTAATTGCGTGTTTTCATCTGCTAATTTAACAGGTTGTTGTTTGAGAATGAATGTACTAACAATCGTAACTACTTCTTTGAGTGCTTCAGGTAATTCTTCCTTATCCCAAGGATGTGAACTACCAAACACGTGATCGGTATTTTCAATGGTATATAATGGGGAGTTCGTCCACTGTGCTATTTCAACCCCTTCGTCTATCGAAACAGAAGTATCTTTATCGCCGTGGATGACCAAATTCGGTTTGTTTAATTCTTTACACGCTTTTTCAATATCTAATTCCTCTTTGAATTCCACGAAATCTAAGTACTGACTGTAATAGTGTGGCATGTCTTGTTTCGTG
>CANGOA010000098.1 GCA_947455255.1 Flavobacteriia bacterium
GACAAAGTAGTTAATGCATTAACTGAAGTTCCAGAAATGACAATGGAGATTTCTTCACACTGTGATGCTACAGGTTCTGATAAATTAAATCTTGAATTATCCAAAAAACGTGCAGAAGCATGTTATAACTATATTATTGCAAGAGGTAAATTTGTTCCTTCTCGTGTTAAATATTATTATTTCGGTGAAACAAAATTGTTAAATCATTGTGCAAATGGAGTGAAGTGTACAAAAGAAGAACATGCTATCAATCGTAGAACTGAATTTGTATTTATCAAACCTTGAATTTTTTAATTTAGTGATAAGGCTGTCTAATTTTAGGCAGCCTTTTTGTTTTCATATACTTTTTATACTCTACCTTTATACCTTAAAATTCACCGCATGGAACTCAAAACTTTCAGATCTTTTTTTGCGAAACATCCATCCATTGACGCAACTGCGAATCAACTACAATTCAGCGAATCAAAAGTGCATTGGAAAGGCTTGGCTAACTCAGCAAGAGCTTTGTATTCAACACAATTAAGTGCACAAGTTCCAGGACATCACCTATTCATTTTACAAGACAAAGAAGAGGCAGCCTATTTCTTTAATGACTTAGAAAGCATTTTCCCAGAAGAGAAAAACATTGTTTTTTATCCTGCTTCGTACCGTAGTCCGTATCATTTTGAGGAAACAGACAATGCCAATGTGGTTTCACGAGCAGAGGTACTCGAGAAAATTAACAATGGAACAAATACGTGGATAGTTACTTATCCGCAAGCACTCTTTGAAAAAGTTCCAACGCAACAAAAATTAACGGAAAACACCTTAAAAGTTCAAAAAGGCCAAAACTATTCGCTTGATTTCATGAATGAGTTACTCATGGATTATGGATTTGAACGTGTTGATTTTGTGTATGAACCTGGTCAATTTGCCATTCGTGGAGGTATACTAGATGTGTATTCTTTTTCGAATGATTATCCATTTAGAATGGAATTTTTTGGGGAAGAGCTGGAGTCCATCCGAACCTTTGATCCTGTAGATCAACTTTCCATTTCTACCCATGATTTCTTTCACATCGTTCCAAATGTTCAACAACAATTCATTAAGCATGGTTTAGACACATTTTTGGGGTTTTTAGGGAAAAATGCTACGGTTTGGATTTCTTCCATGGGGGAAATAATCAATAAATTAGACAAAGAATACGAAAAAGCGGTAAAAGCATACGATGGCCTAAACCACGATGTGATTAAACAATCGTTACCAAGTGCATTATATACGCATAAGACGGAATGGACGCAACAAATTCAAGCCTATAACGTAATAGAATGGGGACCGGAATATCATTTTAAATCGACCTTTGAAGCAAGTTTTCAAGTCCATCAACAACCTACATTCAATAAGAATTTTGCGATGTTGCGTGATGATTTGATCGCACATAAAAAAGCAGGGTTTACTAACTTATTTTTCTCCAATCAACCAAAACAAATTGATCGTCTGTATTCCATTTTTGAAGATATTGGTGGTGAAGTTGAATTCATTCCTATGCCCATTGCATTACACGAAGGATTTATATTACCAGATTTAAAACTGGTATGTTATACAGATCATCAAGTATTCGAGCGTTATCATCGTTTTAAATTAAAGGAAGGATTTTCGCAAGCAAAACAAGCGATTACACTAAAAGAAATTTACGATTTACAAAAGGGGGATTACGTAACACATATCGATCATGGAGTTGGCCAGTTTTCGGGTCTGCAAACTATTGATGTAAACGGAAAACCACAAGAAGCGATTCGTTTGGTATACAAAGACGGTGATGTGTTATATGTGAGTATACATTCCTTACACCGTATTTCTAAGTTTACTGGAAAAGATGGTATTGCTCCTAAAATGAATAAATTAGGAACGCAAACGTGGGCAATCCTAAAAAATAAAACGAAGAAAAAAATCAAAGAAATTGCCTTTGATTTGATTCAACTCTATGCGAAACGTAAAAGTCAACCAGGATTTGCTTACAGTCCAGACAATTACCTTCAAACGGAATTAGAGGCTTCGTTTATGTATGAAGACACACCAGATCAATTAAAAACGACCCAAGCCATCAAAGAAGACATGGAGTCTGCAACTCCGATGGATCGTTTGGTGTGTGGGGATGTTGGTTTTGGTAAAACAGAATTAGCCATTCGTGCAGCGTTCAAAGCAGTTTGTGATAGTAAACAAGTAGCAGTATTGGTGCCAACAACCATACTTTCTCACCAACATTTCCGTAGTTTTTCGAAACGTTTGGCGGATTTCCCTGTAAAAGTGGATTTTATCAATCGATTTAAAAGCGCGAAGGATGTTACCGCAACCTTAAAAAAGGTGGAAAATGGGGAAATTGATATTTTAATTGGTACGCACAAACTCATAGGAGATAAGATTAAGTTTAAAGATTTGGGCTTGATGATTATTGACGAAGAGCAGAAATTTGGAGTGGCTGTAAAAGACAAGTTGAAAACCTTAAAAACAACCGTCGACACACTTACTTTAACTGCAACACCTATCCCTAGAACACTGCAGTTCTCCTTGATGGGTGCACGCGATTTAAGTATTATAAATACACCTCCACCAAACAGACAGCCGGTATTAACCGAAATCATTCAATACAACGAAGAGGCAATACGCGATGCAATTGCGTATGAAGTTTCTCGTGGGGGACAAGTATACTTTGTCCATAACCGACTTCAAAACATCAAAGAGGTTGCGGGAATGATTTGTCGTTTGTGTCCGGGAGTGCGTGTAGGTATAGGACATGGGCAAATGGATGGAAAAGACTTAGAGAAAATCATGTTGGATTTCATTCAAGGAGAGTACGATGTGTTGTTGGCGACAACCATTATTGAATCTGGAATAGATATCTCGAATGCCAATACCATTATTATCAACAGTGCGCAAAACTTTGGCCTTAGTGATTTACACCAATTACGTGGTCGTGTGGGTCGTTCGAATAAAAAAGCATTTTGTTATTTGATTGCACCGAAGTTCCACGAAATGACCACGGAAGCGCGTAAACGATTGGAAGCATTGGTGCAATTTTCTGATTTAGGGGCAGGATTCAATATTGCCATGAAAGATTTGGACATACGTGGAGCAGGGAATTTATTGGGAGGAGAACAAAGTGGATTCATTTCAGATATTGGTTTTGAAATGTATCAGAAAATTTTGAATGAAGCGATGGAAGAGTTGCGCGAGACCGAATTTAAAGATTTGTATTCCGAACGAAACACGGATGATTTTGTGCAATTCGTGAAAGATTGTGTGATTGAAACCGATTTAGAAATCAGAATTCCGGATGATTACGTGAATAATGTCGCAGAACGTTTGAGTTTGTATCAAAAACTCGATAGTTTAGAAAACAAAGAAGCGTTGGAGGCTTATTCAAATAAACTGATTGACCGTTTTGGTCCTTTGCCACGAACAGTGAAAGAATTGTTTCGTTCGTTTGAATTACGTTGGTTAGCCCAAGACATCGGTATCGAAAAATTGGTAATAAAATCTGGGACTATGGTATGTTATTTCATTTCTAATCCGCAATCTGCATTTTATGATTCACCAGAATTTAAACGTGTATTGAGTTACATACAAACAAATCCTACAGATTGTAAGTTGAGCGAAAAAAATGACCGTTTACGTATGATTTACACGAATATACATACGATCGATCAGGCGGTAAAACGTTTGATGGAAATAATTGGGTGATTTATTTTAGGGATGATTTATTTATTTCTGTAGAGACGCAATGCATTGCGTCTCTACAGAAATAAATAAATCATTGTTTTGCAAACGTCAAAATATATTTCGAAATAGATTCTTTTGTTTTAGCATCGATGTTTGCATAATCTTTCGCCGACATCACATCAATCTCGTGATTCCATCTTTTTTCATTAAATCTACCTGGTGAAAATAACGAGTGACATTTTGCGCAATTTGCAGCATACAATTTTTGTCCTTCGACTAATTGTTCTGAAGTGATTCCTGGATATTTTGAAGCAGCTCTATCTACATCTGCCTGAGAAATAGCAATAATTTTAGCTCCTCCACATGCCACTAAAATCAAGGTGCTGGCAATGATTGTAATCTTTTTCATACGCTCTATTTTTTTTGTTGTATCGTTTCTAAAAATGCCTTTAAATCTTTTATAAAGGACTTTTTTAATTCGAGTTCCTGTGAATTCGTAGTATTTGTTAATTGTGCTTCTACTGCTTGAATCATATAATTTACATTATTCGGAAGACCCATTTTCGCATAATAATTCCCTGTTGTTTGCTGATTTCTATAAATCTCTAAAGCCTTCACCTGAATCGAAATAGCTTGTTTTGACATGTAAATTGAGAACGAATTCAATGCTGATAAGGCATCGTATCCTTTCAATTTACTGTTTTGAAATAGGTTCAAGTAGAAATCTAAGTGTTCTACTTTTCCATCTGCAGCATAAACGGTTGCTAACAACAAACGAATTTTTGGAGTTTGGTCGTTTTCATAATTTTTCAAAGCCTCTAAAGCTGCTTCATGATTCACTTGATTCAAGGCAATAATCGCTGCTGAAATAACCTTGTAAGATAACTCCTCCAACAAATGATCTTTTAAGGCAATGGTAGCTTCCATTGGGGTCAAATTCTCCGCTAAGAAATTAACCGCCTGGGTTCGTACTGCAGAGTTTTCATCCCGACGCAACAAGCCTTTGATGATTTCAATGCCTGTTTTTTTATTCTCTTCCGTTAAAAACGCTGCTTTCTCTATAGCTATTTCACGTATTTTCCAGAATGGATCTTTCAATGCATCTAAAATTAGTTGCTGCCCTTTAGGTGTATCGTCAGCTGTACCGCTCAACAAAGCCAACTTACGAGAAATGTATTTTTTACCTAAATAATATTGTTCGATAAATTGTTCGGTTGGTTTACTTTCAGTCACTTTCGCTAATAATACTTGGTCGTAATCAAATAGTACTAATTTCACCTTACCATTTGCTGGAAAAATAAATTTCTCTTCTTTTTCGTCAATTTCAACCTTGTAAATGTGTTCTCCTGCTTCGTCCCAAACAGCAATTTTTACAGGCAAACGGTACAAAGGTGTGGTCGTTAAATCTTGTTTTTGATTAAGTGTAACCACTACTTCTTTATTCGCAATCGAAATATATTGTTCCACACTCAAATCAGGAATTCCAGCACTTAAAAACCATTGATTAAAAAACCAATTCAAATCTTGACCTGTAACCTCCTCGAAAGCCAAACGCAAATGATGAATTTCTGCCGCCTTAAACTTATTCGTTTGTAAGTAATTTTTCAAGCCGGCAAAAAATGCTTCATCACCCAAATAATTACGTAACATGTGTAAAATTCTTCCACCCTTACTGTAAGAGTGCTTATCAAACATCTCCACATTTTTATCGTAATGGTACCAAATCATATTGTGGGATTCCCCTGTTTCAAGTTGTTCTAAATATTCTCCAGTTTCTTCTTCGTTACCAAAGTCTGCTTGATCGATTCCATTGCGGTATTCATCCCACAAATACTGAGAATAGTTCGCAAAAGATTCATTCAAAGGAAGATTCGCCCAAGATTCACACGTTACTAAATCTCCAAACCAATGGTGAAACAATTCATGCGCAACTACTGCCTGACTATTTTTATCCAACAACTCACGATCTGTACGGTAAACAAAATCTCCAAAAATAACTGCACTCGTATTTTCCATAGCTCCTGAAACGTAATCACGAACAATTACTTGGTGGTATTTGTCCCACGGAAATTCAACTCCTGTTAATTTTGAGAAGTACGCAATCATGTTTGGTGTTTCTCCAAAGAATTTTTTTGCTGAATTTTCCCATGCTGGTTCAACGTAATAATTCACATCCATTTTTGTACCGTCAGGACGCGTATAATGATCTTTGATTACCTTAAACTCCCCTATGGTCATCATAAACAAATAAGGGGCATGAGGCAATTCTTGTTTCCAATGATCCGTACGTGTCCCATCCGCATGTTTGGTAGATGAAATCAATCTTCCGTTCGACAAAGTCACATATTTATCAGCGACTGTGATTAACATTTCTTGCGAAGATTTTGCATTCGGACTATCCACGGTTGGAAACCATACAGAATTCGATTGTGTTTCTCCTTGAGTCCAGATTTGCGGCATCACGTCTTTTTGTTCCCCAGTTGGATTGATAAAAAACAAGCCCTTATTACTCTTAATCGCCGCACCTCCTTCTTCCTTACGCTCGTTAGGTTTAGCAATGTATTCGATTTCTACAGTATATTTCTCATCACGCGAATAGGACTTATCCAATTGTATGCGTAGCATGTCATTCGCATACGAGTAACTCAAATTTTTAGCATTCAGTTGCACCGATTTAATCTCCATGCCTTGAGCATCTAAAAACAGACTATCCGTAGAAAAGAAATGAGGTTTTGCAGTGATTGTCGCTTTCCCAAACATCCACGCTTTTTGCCAGTCAAAACTTACCTCCAATTTGGTATGAATCAAATCTGTCAATAAGGTTCTACTCGCTTTGTAAGGGATTATAATTTCTTCCTCAACATCGCCCTCTAATTGAATGGTGCCAGCTACTGGAGCTTGTTTTTCTTCCGATTTACTAACCCCACAACTTACAAGAAATAGGCAGTAGGTAATAGAAAGTGTTACGTAGGAAAAAAGATGTTTTGACATGGTTTATCGATTGAATGTTACTTACAAATATATTATTAAAATTATAGAAGTTTTATTTATATCTTTACTTGTATAATTTCACGTTATGAAATCAGTTGCAATTCAATCAAAAAAATTAGATATTATTACAAAAATAACTTCTATTGAGGATAATTCTATCTTAGAAAAGGTGTTGAATTTACTTACGACTAGCATGCCTGAAGCCAAAATTTCTAAAGAAAAAAAAGAAATAATTGAGGATGTTAAACAGGGTATAAAAGAATTAAAAATGATTGAACAAGGAAAATTAAAATCTACTCCTTTAAAAGATTTTTTAAATTAGTTGTCACACACTAAATGCTGAGTTAAATTCATTGTTTAAAGAAATTTAAACTTTTTTATTCATATTATTGTAATACTAATTCTTTACTATGACAAAACAAGGCTGGAAAATCGACGGGAAAAGTTTCACTCCAACTGCCAAAGCATCCATAGTTTGGGAAGATGCACACTTTTTTACCTTACACGTTGAGGACAAACAATTCCATGGCGAAATAGTCGAAAATGGTATGGAACAAGGATTTTTAAAGGTAAAAATCAACCACCGAGAATTTATCATTCAAAAAGAACGTGCTTTAGATACTTTGATTGCTGAATTAGGTTTAGACAAAGAAAAAGTAAGAAAACTACACCAATTAAAATCCCCTATGCCGGGTCGCGTAATTGCGATTGCCGTGCAAATTGGAGATGAAATTAATGTAGGAGATGAATTACTTACCTTGGAAGCCATGAAGATGGAAAATGTATTGAAATCAGATGGAACTGGAAAAGTAAAATCGATTGATATACAACTACAAGAGGTCGTAGACAAAGGAAAAGTATTAATAACATTTGAATAAAAGAATATGAGTTTAATGATGCCATTCAACCTTCAACAGTGGATCGAAGAAAACCGTGATTTGTTGAAACCACCCATTAATAACAAAAACTTGTACAAACAAGCAGGCGATTTTATCGTAATGATTGTTGGTGGGCCAAACGCGCGTAAAGATTACCACTACAATGAAAGTGAAGAGTTATTCTACCAACTAGAAGGTGATATGACTGTATTCGCGCAAATCGACGGTGAGAAAAAAGAAATTACCATCAAAGAAGGTGAAATGTTCTTACTTCCAGCAAATATTCCACACAATCCTGTGCGACCTGAAAATACCATTGGATTAGTAATCGAACGCGTGCGTAAAGGAACCGATTTGTCGGATGGTTTGTTTTGGTTTTGCGAAAAATGTAACAACCCTTTACACCACTACCGTTTTCCTTTAACGAACATCGAATCGGATTTCTTAGACCGCTTCAAAGATTTCTATTCCAATTTAGAATACAGAACGTGTAACAAATGTGAACATGTAATGGAATCGGATGAACGTTACGTTTAAAGAATCATAGTTTATAAAATATGAATTGCCTCACGTAAGTGGGGCTTTTTTTGTGACTTTTAAATAGTCGGGTCAGGTTGAGCGAAGACGAAACCCTATTTATTTCTTCTGCATCAATGTTTTCAAAAATTCTATCTCTTCTTCTTTTGCCTTTAACAAACGTTCATATAATTCTCTTTGTTCTTCAAAATTATCTTGATTAAATACAAGACTACCTTTATTCTGAGTGGCGTTGTTATTAAAATTATTGTTGTAAATATATTGATTTTCAGAACCAATAATATCACCAATATTGATTTGTAATGCGGTAGAAATTTCAAATAGTCGTTCTACTGTTAATTGTGTTTGACCGCTTTCTATACTACTATATGCACGTTGTGAAATCTTAAGAAGTTCAGCCATATGCTCTTGGGTATAGTTTCTTAACTCTCTATATTGTTTTATTTTTTTATGGTATTCCATTTTTAGAAGTATTTATTCTCAAATATACAAAATATTTCTATTCTATACTTGTTTTGATTTATAATTAGAGAATGACAAAACTACTTTTGTCAAAAACATAACTAATAAATATGAATATAAAATATTTAGGAATCTTAGCTATAATTAGTATCCCTCATTTTTACAGTTTATCTCAAGAATCTACAAATACAGCATCGACATTTATAAAATCAACTGATGGAAATATTAGTTATTCGATAGGTCAAGTA
This sequence comes from Flavobacteriia bacterium, assembly GCA_947455255.1. Classification (GTDB taxonomy): domain Bacteria; phylum Bacteroidota; class Bacteroidia; order Flavobacteriales_D; family Crocinitomicaceae; genus CANHVK01. The sequence goes on from CANGOA010000098.1 coordinate 8,816, forward strand.
TTTTATTCTGAGCAAAAGTCAAATGAAGGAAAGGTAAATCAAGGTATTCAACAAGCGTATATAATTACTGCTTTAGGTATTGAAAGCCTACCTAATATTAATATTTCGGTTTTTCCAAACCCAACAACAGATAAAATACAACTTAAAGTTGACAAAGTTGAGGGTAACCAATTAAGATATGAATTAGTCAGTAATGATGGTAAATCGATTGCTATTAATCAAATTAATTCTGAGGAAGTTGTCATTGATATGAAAACACTTCCTGTTGCTGTGTATTATTTGAATATTCTCGATGAAAAGAATAAACTAAAATCATTTAAAATTATCAAAAACAATTAATTATGAATAAATTTTCCGCTATAATTTCTGCTACCTTATTATCATTAAACTTGATGGCTCAAGCACCTCAAAAAATGAGTTATCAAGCAGTTATAAGAAATTCTTCCGATGCATTAGTATCAAACCAACAAATAAGTATGAGAGTCTCTATTCTTAAAGATTCTGAAAATGGTACTTCTGTATATTCTGAAACACATACTGCGACCACAAATCAAAATGGGTTGATTGCTATTGCTATTGGAGGAGGAAACTTATTATCAGGAGATTTTTCAAAAATTAATTGGGAATCAGGGATTTACTTTATTAAAACCGAAACAGATATAAAGGGTGGTACGAATTATAGTGTTACAGGAACAAGTCAAATGTTGAGTGTTCCGTATGCTTTATATGCTTTAAATTCTCAACCAGGCCCAAAGGGAGATAGAGGAGATACTGGACCAGTTGGACCTAAAGGAGACACGCCATTAATTAATCTATTAGTTTCAGAGACAGGAGATTCTTTATACACTAAAAATGGTAATTACGTTATTATACCAGGTATCAGTGCTAAGAACCCTAAACCTAAACCAATAAGCGGTTATGGTGCTAATATCTCAGATATAGATGGAAATTCATATAAAACTGTTTATATAGGTACGCAACAATGGATGGCGGAAAATTTGAAAGTAACAAAATACAACGATGGTACTATAATTCAAAATATTACTGATGGAAAAATTTGGAGCAATTTAAGTATTGCTGCTTGGTGTTACTATAATAATGACACTTTAAATAATATAAAATATGGAAAATTATATAATTGGAATGTGGTTAATTTAACTAATAATGGCAATAAAAATGTATGTCCAGTTGGATGGCATGTACCTACAAATACAGAAGCAAATTTATTAGCTAATTATCTTGGTACATATCCCGAAAATGAATACAAAATAAAAGATAAAAAAGATTGGGAAAATTGTACAGTTTATAATACTTTTTTCACTAATTCATCATTATTTTCAGCAAAACCAGCTGGTTATCGTTATGACAGTGGATCATTTGAAAGTCAAGGTGCTGTCACATATTTTTTGACAAAAAGTGAACCTGCAAATAATAATTATTCATATCACATTATAGTGGGTTGTAGTGCTTTTGGAGGAAATTATGAAGCTTTTAAACAGTGGGGATCAAGTGTTCGTTGTCTAAAAGATTAGTTTATATGTTATTTTCCGAAAAAATATTGTTTTATACAATGTTAGTAATGATAGTTTCTGCATTGATAAATGTTTATTCTATCTACATTACCCAAAAACATAATAAAAAGATGGTTCTTCCAATTGTGAATATTCATCCTTTTGATTATGTAAACTGTATAAAAATAAACTTATTAAATGAGGGAGTAGGTTCACTTATTATTACAAATATTGAGGTTATAAATCCTAATAATAAAATTGAACCAAATTTATTTGAACATTGTCCTATATTACCTCAAAACCTTAAATATTCAAATTATCTACTTCGTAACAAAGATATAATTCTTTATCAAGGAAAATCTATTGAAATGCTTGATATTCATTTTAATCTCACTGAGGATTTTCATAAGATGTATCGAGATGAATTGAGAATCATATTAAGCGACTTAATCATAAAAATTGAATATACAGATGTATACAAAACAAAATTTAAACCTTATATAAAAAATTTAAACCTATACAAAAGGGATAATAATTGATAAAATAAATTCTTAAAAAATGAGTAATACACAAAATTGTGATTGGTGCGGTAAAACAGGCAATAGAGAGCGAGGTATGGCGCCTAAAGGATGGATTCAAGGTTCGTCTTGGGTTAAAATAAAATGGTTTTGCGGAAACAAATGCAAAACTGATTTTGAAAATAGTCAAAATGAGTCTAATTCGTCTAATTCCAGCAAAAATTCCTCTTCAAATTCATATAATGCAGATATTGAAATGCAAAAGCTTGAATTAGCTAAGATGAAAATGGAAGAAAGAAGACATAGAGAAAATGAAAACAAGATTAAAGAACAAGAATTAGCAAATAAGACATTGAAATTTTACAACATTTTAAAACCTTATTTAAAGTTTATAATTCCTATTTATATAGTTGCATTTATTATTACATATTTATTGGTTAAACCAAAAAATCAACAAGTTACAATTATATTTTTCTCATTTCCTTTGTTTATTATAATTTACTTGATATATAATGTTATGTCAAATAAAACTAAATAACCCTAATACTTTTTAGAATCAGCCTCACGAAAGTGGGGCTTTTTTGTGAATTTTAAATAGTCGGGTGAAGTAGAGCGTAGACGAAACTCCCGCTAAAAAGTGTAACATTTCACAAAAAGTCGTACGAAAAAGTGTAATATTTTACAAAAAGTCGTACGTAAAAGTGTAACAACTTCTATTTTTTGCCTACATTTACACCATGAAAAGGCAGGCAGAACAAGCATTACACACCTGGAAAGACTCGGAGTTTAGAAAACCCTTGTTGGTATATGGTGCGCGTCAGGTTGGAAAAACATGGCTCATGAAAAATTTTGGAGAAAAA
>CANGOA010000099.1 GCA_947455255.1 Flavobacteriia bacterium
ACCAGCTATCTAGTGCAACTGTATTATTAGAGAACCGTGATTTTGTAAAATCTTTCCCAAAACTTTGTCCATCCGTTTTGTGATTGAAAATAGGTAACGTACTTTTAATTGTGAAAGGGTGGTTTTTATCACCATATATACGTAAAAGTTTGCTTCCTTTTGGTAAATCTACATAGATACGATATGTTGTAGATCCTGATTCTAAATGCCCACCAGTAGTGTCTAAAGCATCGAAATCATCTGAAACATAGTATTTTTCGATAATTACATTTTCAATTTGTGCTTGTGCAAAAATTGTAGTTAAAAGCATTCCAAAAAATAAAACGATAGTGTTTAATTTCATGATGTTAATTTTTTATAAGGTTATAATTTGTAAGCGATTGAAAGAATGAAATTGGTTCCATATCTAAAGTTGTCATAATCGACATATCCGTTGTTCATACGGTATGCTCTTCGTACACGTGCATTTAAAATATCTCTTACCATGATACTTGTATTGAAGTGTTTACCAAGTTTTTTAGTTATTTTGAAATCGATTGTGTTTCGAGGCATTTCATACACATCTGGGAATCCTTTAACAACTCCTGTTATTACTAATCTTGGTCCTTGTACATTATAACTTAAAGATGCTGTTAATCCGATACTATCTAATTTTAAAGTAGATATTGCATTGATAATATATGGTGCTTGACCAAACATAGGTCTGTTTATTGTGTCGATAATGGTGTAATTTTTAATTCCATTTACAAGCGTCATGTCTTTTCTAACAAAAGCAGAATTAGATTGAACAAGCGTTACATTCGCACGTAATTCAATCATTTTACCTAATCCTTTTTTACCTTCAAATTCAAATCCTTTTACAGTAGATTGGTCAATGTTTTGCCAAGTAATACCTGCTGAACCAAATCCCATTTCGATATGATTACGGAAATCTTTGTAAAACAAACTCACAGAAATATTGTCTCCGTTTTTGAAATAAGATTCACCTCTAAAATCATAGTTTTTGATGTGAACATTTTTAAGCTCAGAATTTCCATAAATCAATGTTCTAAACTCATTATCATAAACTGCAGCATCATTTAACTCACGAATACTTGGTCGTGCAACTGTTTGACTATAATTTAAACGAACGTTTACTTGTGCTTTTTCTATTTTTTTGATTTTATATACGATATTAGCACTAGGTAGGAAGTTTGTTTCTTTTAAATCCGCAGCATTTACTAATGCAAAACCACCTAAATTTTCTCTACGAATATCGTTTTTAGCATAACCTTTAGTGTAGTATTCATTTACATCTGTAAAAATTTGTGATTGTTCAACACGTACACCTCCAGCTAATCTTAAACCAGATTTTAACGAATAATCTAATGAAACAAACCCTGCTTTTATTGTACTAAATCCAAACGTATGATTTCTAGCAAAATCTCTCGGTGAATAAAAGAAATCTACTTGTTTGTTTTTCAAAGTAAATTTATCTGGACTTAAGTAACTATCCAAATCAGAAGAAGTTAGTGTTGCTGCATTATCGTTATTACCAGGATTTAAATAGTATTCTTCTAAATTTGATTTTCTATCATTGCGTTGAAATGCGCCACCAAATTTAATCTTACGAATTAAGTCTGAAGTTGAACTTTTTAATGGAATTTCAGCAGAAATACGTGAATCTAAAATGTTTTCATTTAAATATCGATAGTATCTTCGAATACCATCTCCAGAAGTAGGGGAGAAGATATAGTCAAAAATTGAATCTTTCAAATTATTATGTGTATACCCATATTGTAAAACTTTGAAGTCTGGTGCCAAACTATTTCCTTGTGTATAAGATGAGTTAAAATCAATTTTAGTTTTTGATTTTGGCAGATAGTGCTCCGTTTTTAATTGATAGATAAATTGTTGACGTTGTTCATAAAATTGATTTACTCTTGCAGTGGCTTCTTGATCCTTTGTTCCATCTCCTTGCGTATTGAAATTAGCAACATCATTCGTTCCAGAAATATTAGGCATAAACATCACAGAGATGCTGTTTTTATCATTGAATTTATATGCTAAATTTATTAAGGAACTCCAACCGTTAGTTTCACGACTGATGTGGGCATAATCTTTTGTGTCAAATCCATGTTTACTCGTATCTCCCGCTAAACGTTGAGAAACACCATTAGGGTCATAACGAATACTATTACCATATCTAAAACCAACAAGGAACCCGAGTGGTTTACCAAATAATTTCACTTGATTACCAACACTAAAACTTTGACTAATATTAATTGGTGCTTTACGTGTTACTGAGTTCCAATTATGTGAAAATCCATTATTGTAATCAGTTCCATTTGGATTTATTTTATCAAATGCTATATTTTTATATTCTGAGTTGTATTTATTTGTTGCACTTTTAATAGCATTTTGATCATTCACATCACTTTTGGATAACAAACCTAACTCAACTAATCCCATTTTAAAATACGTATCACCTTCTGGGGAACCATCTTTCCAATCTGTTACTCCCATGGATTTATAGTAATTTCCTAACCCAAGAGCATTCAATTCTTGATACGTACTTGGATTCAAATTTGGATTTAACAAAGTCTCATTTTTATTAACACGTAAACTATTGTCAAAACCTAACCAATCTGTTTTACTGCGTTGGGAGGAGATGACATCTTTGAATGTTGTTTGCTCATTGTATCCAAATTGTGTTTCTACATTTACATCTAATTTTTCAGGATAATCTTTTGTTTCAACAGATAAATAAGCTCCTGAAAAATCTCCTGGAAGATCTGGACTTGCTGTTTTTGTAATGATGATATTATCTACCAAACTTGCAGGGAAAATGTCTAATTTGATGTTGTTAGTTAGTGGATCTAATGTTGGGATTCGAGAACCATTTAATGTTGTTTTTACATATCTATCACCAATACCCCGAACTGTAATTAATCCACCATTTGTTGAAACACCTGATACACGAGAAACGGCAGCTGTTACGTTTGGATCTCCAGTTTTTTTCATAGTCTCAGCCGAAACGTAGTCGATTGTAGTTGCAGAATTCTTTTTAATATTCTCCATATACAAATCATTCGCTTTTGGTTTTTTCTTTTTTACAATAGCAGCTCCTAAAGACGTAACTTTTGGTTCTAAAATATAGTCCTGAAGAAAAAGCGTAGAATTAGTAAAAGTAACACTGTCTTCAAGTAGTTGAAAGTTTGACATATTGATTACAATAACATCTTTTGGTAACTTTGTTTCAATGGAAAAATTTCCATCAAAGTCAGAAAGTGATATTTTTGTGCGATCACTTTTAAAATACACTTTTGCATTATATATCGAATTCCCTTTTTCATCTGTGATTTTACCTCGAACAGTACCTTGTGTTAATCCAAGAAAAGAAACGAATAAAAAGAAAAGTGTTAGTGAGAGATTTATTTTTTTCATAAGTGGTATAAAATGAATTATTCAACAATCAATTTTTGAGTGAACGTAGATCCATTGATAAAAACACAGAAATGATACATTCCGGTTTCAAATTGTTGAACATCGATAGTTTCTGAAATCGTTGAATTACTTGATTGGATGCTTTTTTCTAAAACAATGCGACCAATATGATCAATTAATTGATAGTGCGATATCTCACTATTATTTGAATTGATAATTGAGAATGTAGCTTTTGTTTTTACTGGATTTGGATATACATTTACTGATACTCCAGCAATACTTTCCTCATTGATGCCTGCTGTATAATTCTTTACTTCGATCGTTTTAATAGATGATGCAGTTTTTGCAGCATTGTTATCTTTAGCAATAGCTTTGATGTGGTGGATACCTGGTTTAGCTATCCATTCCATTGAATAAGGTGAATTTTGGTCGATACCAATTGATAATGTATCAATGAAGAATTCAACTTCTTCAATGCTACCGTCAGTATCATAAGCATTTGCTGTTATTTTTAACACATCCTCTTTATAGATAGTTTCAAAATAGTTTGTAATGTTCACTAGTGGAAATTGATTGTCTTTAACTTCAATGTTTACGGTTGAAGATGTAGTTGTTGCTAATTGATCATCTGTTACTACGGCAGTTACGAAATGTTTTCCAACAACTGCAGTATACGACGTAGAATAAGGAGTAACAGTGTCAATTCCTACAGATTTACCATCTATAAAAAACTCCACTTTTTTAACTTTCCCATCTGCATCTGAAGCAGAAGCTAATAGTAATAAAGTTGAACCTGTGATGATTTTTGAATCGTTATTGTTAGGTGTAATAATTGATATTTCAGGTAGAATATTTGTAACTACTTCAATAACTTCTTTATTTGAAGTTGTTTTTTCTCCTTTATCATCTGTTGCAATTGCGAATACTTTATGATTTCCTAATTGAGTATTCCAATCGAAATTATATGGTGCAATAGAATCTTTTCCAGCAAGCACGCTGTCTACATAAAAAGACACCATTTTAATTGTACCATCTGTATCCGAAGCAGTTGCATCGATTGTAACTTTTCCTAAATGTGCAATTTTAGGTGCTGTGATAGAAATTGATGGAGGGATATTATTACTTGCTACGATGTTAATTACAGAAGAAGTTGTTTGTGCACTTTTGTTGTCAGTTGCTAATGCTGTTATTTTATGACTTCCATCAGTAGGCGTATAAGCTATTGAATACGGAGTAGAATTGTCAACACCAAGTGATTTTCCATCCTCAAAAAATTCAACTTGAGAAATTGTTCCATCGGTATCTGTCGCATTTGCAGTAATTGTTGTAGCAATACCTGATTTTAATTTTGAATCACTAGTAGGTGATGTTATTTCTACGACAGGAGGATTATTTCCTGTTAATATTAATGAAGGTATAGTAAATTCTCCAGTTAATGGATTTGCTGCTACATATTTTTCAGATACACCCGGAGTTGGTGTTCCTATTTGAATGTTTAATTCAAATGTAAATACACCATTAGTTGTAAATTGTCCTATCAATACACGATTTTCAGCTGTTGGTCCTGTTGCTCCTGATAATGCAGAAATCGCAGCATTATTTGTACTAAATGTGCCTCCTGCTAAACTTGTCGCATCGAAAACAGATAACTCATTAGTGAATCCAACCAATGTTACAGCTTCAGGCGAACCAGCTAGATTGCCATCTTGCGTTGTCAAAGGTATACCCATTGCTGCAGCATTGTTTTTTAATAAAGAATTTAATGTAAGTAAATTAACAGCTCCATTATCTTCTGACTTTAGCACACCAAATTGACCAGCTGCTGAAGCTCCAACTGATACCCAAGAATCAAGGGCAACAGTGTTAGTTTTTAATTTTGCATAAGCTATAGCATTTGCTGTAGTAGCTCCACGATCTTCATTGTTGAAGAAACTAGTCGAAGTGTTTATTTTTAGTGTATGATCTGAATTACCATATAAAGCTTGAAAACGATAACCAGGCAACATATCAACATAAACACGGTAGGTAGTAGAACCTACAGGTAATGTTCCTACTGAACCAATAGAATCTGCTGAAGTTGAAACATAATATTTCTCTACGATGATTTTTTCTAAACCATTTTGAGCCAAACCTAAAAATTGCATGCTTACAAAACCAAGCGCGAGTACTATTTTATTCATCTCTATTTATTTTATCTTTTAACTTTTTCATCCTGAGCCTGTCGAAGGTTGATTTTCTTCAATTTTTCACTTTAAAGACCAAATGTCTCCCTCAATTCCCTTTTCTCAATACGTTCTAAACTTCTTAATTTCTTAATGGTTCAAACCTCTTCCCTTATATTCCTTAAATACTTCTTTTCACATCTCCCAACTTTCTACTTTTTTCTATCCCTCCCATAAATCAAACTCGGAATACAAATCTCATCCTCTATCGGATTCCTTGCCACAAATCGTTGACTAACTCCTTTTATCGGTGTCGCAACTTGTATATTTAATTCAAAGGTTAGTTCACCATCTGTTGTGATTTGAGCTATTAATACTCTATTCTTTGTTAAAGAATCAGCTCCTTTAGAACCTCCTAAGCAAGCCCAAGCTCCGTTTTTTACTTCAAATAATCCTCCCTTGTGTAAAGCATTGAAAACTTTGGCTGCACTATCTATATGAAAGAAAAAAGGACGAGGTACATTTTCGCCCCTAATTAATCCATCACATTTAGTTAAGGGAATTCCCATCACTTTTGAATTATTAGACAAAAAGTTTTTTTCATGTTTTACTGTCTCTAACGAATCGTCATCACTTTTTAAGATCCCGTAACAATCTTCACCTGCTGCTCCTACTGAAAGCCATGAATCTAACATTACGGTATTTTTTTTAAGCGTTCTATAAGGAATTACATTCGCGATGACAGCGCCGTGGTCTTCATTATTAAAAAAAGTTGTTGTTGTAGCAATTCTTAAAGTGTGCTCAGGACTTCCATAGGCAGCTAAAAATTGATAGCCAGGAAGGAGATCTGCATATATTCTATAGGTAGTAGATCCAATAGGTAATTTCCCGGCAATTTCATTTGCTAATGTATCATCTGAATTTGAAATATAATATTTCTCTACTATTACTTTTTCTAAGCCTTGTTGAGATATACAAGTATTTACAAAGAATATAAAACTTAGTAAGCTGAAAATGAAATTATTATTCATTGATTTCGTTGTTCTGATGGTTTATGTATGTAGATTCATTAAAATCCTAACAAATATCTTTCATAAATTCAGCAAACAGATAAAGTCACAATTAAGGCTTTATTAATTCAAAAACTAGATAATTAATATTTCAGTAAAATTCAGCTCGATTTTCAAGACTTATATTAACCCATCATTAAGTAGGTGCAAAAAAAAATGGCTGCCTATTTCTAGACAGCCATTTCTTGGTATTAAATTAAAATTAGTTAACTGCTAACTTTATTGTTTTAGAAGTGTTGTTTGAATTCACTTTTACAAAATAAGTACCGTTATCTAAATTCGAAGTATTAATAGCGATCAAATGACTTCCACTTTCTAAGTTCCCTTCGAAAGATGTAAACATTAATTGACCTGTAATTGCATATACTTCAACACTTACATTAGAAGTAGCTCTCAAGTCTAATTCTAATTTAGCGATTTCTTTTGCAGGATTAGGGTATAAGTTCATTGATTTAACATTTTCTGCTAATGTTGTTACAGAAGCTTTCAATCCTAATGAATCATATAATCTGTAATCAGGATTTAAGAAATCATATGGTCTCATTAATACGTTTGCAGAAGAAGCAAGTGTATCATTCATATTGTCTCCAATGAATTTCTTCACATCAAATGTAGAAGGAACATTGTTGATTGCAGTAGTTTCACCAACTTTGCCTGCTTTGTATCCTGCTAAGATGTTTCTTTCAAAACGTAAAATTCCATCAGTTGCATTTCCTTCACAAGCTACACCATCAACGTGTAAACCTGTTAAAAAGTCAATCATAATGGAGTTGTCAATTTTTAATGCTGTATTTCTTCTTAAACGTGCAGCTCTTCTATAACCTGTAGCAACATTAGCGTTTACATCTCCTCTTAATGGACCAACTAATGTCATGTTGGTAAATTGAGCGCTTGTTTGAGGGTTATTTTGATCACCTGCAGCGTCATTATCAGATTCAAAACCTTCTGAAGTAGAAACTGTCGGATTGTCAGCGATTTGTGGATCGCGAACACCTAATCCAAATTGAACTAATCCAGAGAAACCATTGTCAGTATCGAAATCGTCATCTAAGCCACGGTAAGCGATGATATGTTTACAATTTACAGTACCACCAAACCATTCAAATGAATCGTCATTAGAAAAAGATACTTGAACATAATCAATTTTAGTACCATTACCTACTGATCCAAAAGTAACACCATTGATTTCTTTGTTTGGTTGTAAAGGGTAACCAGCGAACTCTACACGTACATATTTTAAAGAACCAGAATTATCATTATCATCAGAACCACCATGCTTTGTATCATCAGTTGGAGTAATACCTTCAATATTTCCAAAACCACTTACGATATTATTTTTAGCATTACCTAAAAGAATTAATCCTCCCCAGTCACCTGAAGTACGATTTCCTGCATCTTGGTTAGATGTAAAAACGATTGGAGAATCAACGGTACCTTCAGCCATTAATTTAGCACCTCTAGTGATAATTAACGCTGCACCAGCAAACGCTTTATCTCCGTAAATTACAGTTCCAGGTTCGATAGTTAATGTCGCGTTATTCTTAACATAGATTTGGCTAGTTAATAAATAAATCTTGTCTGCTGTCCAAGTTGTATTTACTGTAATGTTTGCAGTTACATTAACAACTGTTTTGTTTGTTGTGTTATAGTTAGCGTTTTGTGGATCCCAATTTGTCCATTTGTCAGTCCAAGGCTTAGCTGGGAATGGTTCAAATGCACCACGATAATTTGTATTTACCAATTCGGTTGCATTTTTTGAAAATGGTCTGAAATCAGGATTTAAGAAATCGTATGGTTTTGTTAAAATATTCGCTGAAGAAGTAGAATGGGTAGTATCGTTGTTATCTCCGATGAATTTTTTTATGTCAAATGTAGAAGGTACATTGTTTACAGTTGTAGTTTCACCTACTTTACCTGCTTTGTATCCTGCCAAAATGTTTCCTTTGAATTGTAAGGTGTTGTTAGTTGCGTTTGTCTCACAAGCTACACCATCAACATGTAAACCAGTCAAGAAATCTACTAAAATAGAATTAGTGATTTTTAAATTAGAATTTCTTCTAATACGAGCAGCTCTTCTGTATCCAGTAGCAACATTTGCGTTTAAGTCACCTCTAAGTGGACCTACTAATGTCATGTTTGTAAATGTAGCAGATGTTAATGGAACATTAGCATCACCTGCAGCATCATTATCAGATTCAAAACCTTCTGAAGTAGAAACTGTTGGGTTGTCAGCAATTTGTGGATCACGAACACCTAAACCAAATTGAACTGTTCCTGAATAACCATTGTCAGTATCAAAATCATCATCTAAACCACGGTAAGCAATGATGTGTTTACAGTTAACTGAACCTCCAAACCATTCGAATGAATCGTCGTTAGAGAAAGAAACTTGAACAAAGTCAACTTTCGTTCCACTACCTACAGATCCAAAAGTTATACCGTTGATTTCTTTGTTAGGTTGTAAAGGGTAACCAGCGAACTCAACGCGTACATATTTTAAAGAGCCTGAATTATCAGTATCATCAGAACCACCATGCTTTGTATCATCAGTTGGAGTAATACCTTCAATGTTTCCAAAACCACTTACGATATTGTTTTTAGCATTACCTAAAAGAATTAATCCTCCCCAGTCACCTGAAGTACGATTTCCTGCATCTTGGTTAGAAGTAAAAACAATAGGATTTGTAGCAGTACCTTCTGCTATCAATTTAGATCCTCTTGTAACAATAAGTGCAGCTCCAGCAAATGATTTATCACCATAAATTACAGTTCCAGGCTCAATTGTTAATGTTGCATTATTCTTAACATAAATTTGACTAGTTAACAAGTAAACTTTGTCAGATGTCCATGTAGTGTTTAATGTAATGTTATCCGTAACATTAACAACAGTTTTTTTTGCCTTGTTGTAATCCGTATTTTGTGGATCCCAGTTTGTCCATTTGTCTGTCCAAGCAACAGTAGGAGCAGGAGCAAAAGCACCTTTGAAGTTCACTTTTTCTACGTTTTGTGCAATAGCACTTTTACTTATTAAAGCAAAGATTACTAAGCGGTAAATTTTTTTCATATTTTACTTTATAAATTATATGATGCAAATTTCACTCTTATAAGGCTTCGCGGTGTTAATACATTTTTACGTTTACGTTGTTATTATTTTAACAAATGCTTCATTTATTAACTAAAATGTTTTTCTTGAGTTAATATTGAATTAACACAAAACAAAAAAAGGAAGCGTTTAAGGCTTCCTTTTGTTAATGTAATGTGAATTTAATTAAAACTTATAGCCAACTGAGAAGTTAAATATTCTTCCAAAATTAGAAGTCCATAATGCATCATCTTTTGCAGGGTCATATGTTTTAGAATAATTTTTATCACCATAAAGTATCGTATTCATAAATGAATTACCGACAACTGAAGCTTGCGCGCTATTTTGGTAGAATATTTGTTTTTGTGCTAAAATATTTTGAATGTTTAGTTTAAATTCTAAACGTTTTTTATAAGTTGTTTTTGCAATTTGGAAATCTAAGAATGTTCTTGAATTTTCCCAAATATCTGGTTCGTTTACGTTACCTACTATGAAAATTCTTGGACCAACTTTATTCAAATTTAAGGTTACAGAAAATTCTTTTTCATTGTTTTGGTATGTTGCTCCTGCGTTAAACACATAAGGTGATTGACCTTGAAGTGGACGAGAAGAAGCTCCTACCACTGTACTTAAGTCTATGCTCGAACGAATAATTGCAATATTAGAGAAAAGTGTCAAATCATTTAAGAATTTCACAGAATCCATCCCCAAGATAGAAGATGCTAGTAAACGAGCCTCAACTTCTACTCCATAGTTAGTTGCACCTGGGATATTTTTGTAATATATTTCACGTTCCACATCTGGTCTTGAAACTTGTTCAATTGGATTATTGAATTTTTTGTGAAAAAATGAAGCGGAAAATAATTGACCTTTTGACATATAATATTCGTATCTAAAATCTAAATTGGTGATTTTTGCTCTTTTCAATGAGTCATTTCCTGAAACTACAAATTGAGTAGAGAAATCGTAAAATGCAAAAGGTGCTAACTCTCGATATTCAGGTCTGTTTAATGTTTGAGATGCACTTACTCTTAAATTTTGTTTTTCTGTGATTGAATAAATAAGGTTAGCAGAAGGCAAGATGTCTAAAACCGCTTTGTTATTGATATGTAATGTATCTCCTTTTTTACGTAATGCATATAAGTTTTGTTTAAAATTTTCTGCACGAACACCCCAAATTAAACGTAGACTGTTTTTCCATTTATTATCTAACATTAAGAATGCAGCTTGTAAATCAGAAGAAGCATTGTAAGAGTCGCTAGGTTTTGTACCTTCGATCAACTTAAATCCTCCTACACCTGGTGCAATTAGTCCCATGTTTTGTGGGCTGAAAATTTGATCGTTTGATAGGTGAATCAATGAATCATTGAAGTGTGTAGAACCAGCATTATATTTTGCATAACCAAATTGACGTGCTGTAAAATCTCTATAGCGATGTTGTGCAAATACACCAACTTTTAAATTGTTTTTTAAATTTTCTGAAGATTTAATAGGAATTAATGCATCAATTTTAAAACTTGCTATGCCTTCTTTGTTTGTTGAAAAAAACATAGATCCACCATAACTTGGTCCTGTAGAGTTTTCCACTGCTGCAGCATATAATGTATCAGATGGGTCTTGAGGATTTTTATTTTTAGAATATACGTTTCTTCTTAAGTTTGGGATATCACGTTTGATATAGCTATAAGAACCGATCCAGTTAACTCGAATTTTACTTTTTTCTAAGAAATGATCTCCGATTAATTGTCCTGTGTATATTTGGTTAGAAGTAAACCATTTTACAAAAGATTTACTCAATACAGGATCACTATTTGGATTGATTTCGCCTTGTCTTGCAATTACACGATCCTCTGTGTTTATACTATATACGTTTTTAAAACTTAATTGATTATTTGCATTCCATTTGTATGTCAAATTGGATAATGCTCCCGCTAATGTTTGAGTAC
>CANGOA010000100.1 GCA_947455255.1 Flavobacteriia bacterium
ACAGAATTTGGCAACAACTTATCTACTCTTTGACTTTAGCGAATGGTAGGCTTACAAATCGTTTCCGTTTCGAAGAAAGATTTATTCAAACAAAAAATACAGCGCCACATACCTTTGCAACGCGTGCTCGTTACCAATTAGGTTTCAACATGCCTCTTCAAGGAAAAACACTGGATGAAAAAGAGTTTTACTTAAATACCTACAACGAATTCTATTTTAGCTTATCAGGAACGAAAAATGCAACATTCAGTGAAAATTGGTCCTACCTTGGAATTGGATATAACCTAGGTAAAATGGGTCGATTGGAACTTGGATATCTTTCTCAAGTATATGTAAGAAATTTAAACAAAGACTTAAGGTTTCTTGAATTAACACAAATCATGTGGGTTACAAATTTTAACTTTGCAAAAAAGAAAAAATAAATGTTTGATAATCCTTACATTCACATTATCATCAGTACAACAGGTGTTTATTTATTCATCATTGTAGCGCTTCGTATTTTAGGAAAAACCGAACTAGCACAGTTATCTATTACCGATTTAATTTTTGTTTTATTAATTAGTAATGCTGTTCAGAATGCAATGGTCGGTGCCGACACTTCATTAGGTGGTGGAATATTAGCCGCTTCTGTGCTCTTCGTTATCAACTTCATCTTTAAAAAACTAAAATATAGATTTCCTAGTCTACGAAAAGTATTAGAAGGTGAGCCAGTAATTCTAATTCATAATGGTAAAATTATCGAAGCGAATTGTCAAAAAAACAATATCTCTAAAGACGAACTATTACAAGCCATTCGAGAACACGGAAGTCACACAATTGAAGAAGTTGACAGCTTAATTTTAGAATCTGACGGCAACATCAGCGTTGTTTCAAATGATTACAAACACCACAGTGTTAGACGATTAAAAAAAAGAAAAAATGCCTAGTTATTCTTTTTCTTCTTTAATATGTTTACCTAAAGTACCTCTAAAACGTTTAAAAAAACTTTCTCTCTTCGGTAAAGCAACAAACTCTTTTACTCTATGCTGCTCATAGTTAATAATAGGAGTTTCATGTGGTAATGTTTTAAGAATTTCAAAAATTACAGGAAGATAACCAACTTCTAACTGTTGTTTTCTAGCAAATTTACGTAGCATTTTTGTCTGAAAAGGATCGGATGCCAAAGCAATTGTATTGAATCCTAAAGATTTTGCAAGTTGATAACCATACCATAAATTTTCAGTACTATGTTCTGCCTTATCTTCTATAAAAACATTTTCAGCTGGAATACCAAGAGCTAGAGCGTATTCTCTCATAATAACAGACTCTTTAAACGGAGTGTAGACTGCAGCTCCACTCATTATAATGTTTTTAACGATTCCTTTTTGATATAAATAAACTGCCCAAGTCACGCGCATAAGCATCACTTTATCCCATGCTGGCTCATTAAATGGAATTCCTGGAATTATCACACAATCATAAGTTGGATGTTCGTTTATAGATGCATCAAATATTTTTTTAGAGGAACGAGAAAGTAAAGAACAACTGAAAGTAAAATAAAAAATAAAAAAAACAACAATAAACTGTTTATACATGTGAATTTGAATTAATTAATTGATCAATATTAATTATCTTTAGAAAAAGATAACGGTAACTACTAAAGGTAACTAAATAAATGAATTCTAACTTTTTAAATCCACGATTAAATATTATTAAAATCTGTGATTATACTCTTTTAGCTGAAAAATCAACAGTTCATGAAATCCAAGAATTATGTAAAAAAGCAATTCAATATACTTGTTTTTCAGTTTGCATTCAACCCGACAAAGTTCGTATTGCACAACAAGAACTAAAAAACTCAAACGTTTTAGTTTGTACAGTAATCTCCTTTCCTTCAGGCGAAAACACACTCGAAGAAAAAGTTATCGAAACAACCCAAGCCATACAAAACGGTGCTGATGAGATAGATGTGGTTATCAACTATAAAAAAATAGCTAACGAAACTTACCTCATTAACGAACTAAACGCTTTACGTGAATTATGCCATTCACATAAAAACAAAATAGGCAAACCGATCACTCTCAAAGTAATTATTGAAAGTGGTTTACACACGCTTGAAGAAACTATCTTTTTCACCAAACTGTGTATCAAAACGAAGGTGGATTTTATCAAAACGTCTACAGGAAAAGTTGCAGTTGGGGCAGAAATCGAGAAAGTAAAAGTCATGTATGATGAAATTAGAAAAGTAAATTCATCATTAAAAATCAAGGCATCAGGAGGATTACGAGAAATTCATCAAATCGAAACTTACCTGCCCTATGTCCAACGACTCGGTATAGGATATCAAACGGTGGATTCTTTTAAGATATTAGACAAATATTGACCTAAATTAAAACTAAAACCAACGGTTTCTCAATTACCTAATTTACTTCCCAACTCCCTAAACCTCTCTATTTCTAACTGGTAAAACTCGAACCAATTGTTATTTCACCTTGTACATATCGAAGGGCTATAAATCAATTATAAATCCTTAATAGATTACTCCCATTCCAACTTGTCTGATATTGTCTTAATCCAAAATTTGAACCTGATACGATTGACCCATCATAAAGCGAAAATTTAGCACCTGTACAGCTATCATTTAATTGAAGCATATTCAGTTTGTCCATAACTAATGGAAATGCACATTTTACAGTACTAGCAGGTGATTGTCTATCAAACGCTACAAATTCATCCATTGATTTACGATAAATCACAATTCCTTGAGCGCCACAATTGTCATAATAACATGCGCCACCAACTCCTTGCAAAGAGGAATAACTTGGTAATTCTAAATGTATGGTAACATCAAAAGGTATACTAGGAATAGGATTTGTAGTCGTGTTTTTTGTACATGACAATCCAAAAAAAATAACTAAAAAGAAAAAAATTCGTATCATTATATAGTTAGAATCAATCTAAAATTGCGTTGAACAAATTTACCCATAAATACGGAACTTCATGTGTTTGGATAGTAATTCTATCACTAACATTGTCAACCTATTCATGCGGTACAGCAAAAGAAAAAAAAGATCCAAATGCTGAAGAAATCTCAAAAGAACTAAGAAAACAAAAAAATAAAGAATTGAAAGCTGCTCGAAAAGCAAATGAAAAAGCTAAAAAAGAATTTTGGGACAAACAAACACCTGAGATGAAACGAAGAATAAAAGATTCAAATCGTCGACAACGCGAACTACTCAAACTTCGAAAAAAAGCACGAAGATTATAATAAAACTATAATTTACCGACTGATTTAATGCCGATTTTATGTTGTTTTAATAGCTCAAAAAATTGCTGTTTCTCAACCTGATTTAAATTTGCTGCAATCAGTATATTTTTAATTTTATGTTGTGTTCTATATTTAGCTGCAAATTTTCGAACATCATTATCAATAATAAGAACCAAAACGATTCTTGAAAAAGCAAAAAATTTACCTGACTTTTGATAGAATGAACGAACCTCAAATCCATTTTGATAAATAACTAATTTTTGATGTTTGATATAATCAAAAAGCAAGAAAATGACTGGAATAATAAACGAATATGAAAACGATTCGTATTGTATTAATGCAAATAAAACGGCACCAATCAACCCAATATAACTAGGTCTATATCCCTTTTCAATCATTACTTCCCCTTTCATTGGTTCTTCTTCTATAAGTGTTTCTTCTCCTAGTTTTCGAATCTTATTTAATTCTAAATTAAATTGTACCGGATTTTGATTGAGTAACAACACAAAATGTTCATACAATTCTGGCATAAGCTCATGAAATTTCTTAGGTCTTTCAAAAAAATTCTCAACTGCAACTGCAAAAAACTCATGCTTATTTGTCTTACCATAAGCCCGAATAAAATCGTTATTTTCTTCGCTATTCATTTCAGCTTCTAACTCAATGGATAGTTTTGAAAAATAAGAATTGAAAAAATCATCTTGATCTTGCTCTAAAAACTGTTCGACGCGCAATGCATGAGCCATTTCATGTAAGCCTAAATTGATACCATCTGTCTCATTTTTATTTCCCTCATGAAAATCGTGTAAGGACAAAGATATTGTCCCATGTAAATTAACTTCCCCTTTATGATGGTGTTTTGTTTTTCGATTATAAAAATGGTTAGGATAAACATAAATCGTATGAAACCTACTTAAAACAAACTCTTCGAGTCCAAATGTTAATTGTACTGCAGAAGATGCTATTAATAGTTTGTCTGCTATGCTAACTTCAATGATTTCAACAGGAACGAACTCCTTATCCGCAATGAATTTCTTAATGCGCTCATAAAATAACTGCTGATCTTCACTCTTCAATTTGCCATAATAAGGTACACGCGATACCAAAATCGTATGATAGTCAAGTTCATTTTTCCTAAATTGTCTACGTGTACTAATAAGTTTATAGATTCTACTTGGCGTAAGCAACTTATTGCCAAACATCAAACTGATAATCAACCACAACCCCCATATGGGAAACATCAAAAATAAAAGTGCACCTATAACAAACATGAACAAGAAATTAAAAAAGGGACCCGAAAGTCCCAGTATTTATAATTAAAGTTAAATCAAAAATAACGATGTGGTGGCTATTTTCGATTCACTTTTTAGTGGTGGTGTCCATGTTCACCATGAACATGCCCATGAGCAATCTCCTCTTCAGAAGCTTCTCTTACTCCTATAATCTCTCCTTCAAAATGTAAATCAATACCAGCTAATGGATGATTAAAGTCCATTTTCACAAATTCTTCATTGATATCTAATACAGTACCTAATAATTGGTGACCTTCATTGTCTGACATTGGAACTTTAGCGCCTACATAAATCTCTTCCGTATTTACTTTACCATCCTCCATAAAGAATACATCTAATGGAATCATTGCTACCTGCTCATCAGAAGGAGTTCCATAAGCAGCAGCACTTTCGATTGCAAAAGCAAACGTATCACCTATCGTTTTACCCGAAATATTAACTTCGAAATCTGGAATAATAGCTTGTACTCCAAATAAAAAAACCATTGGGTGTTCAGCCGTTGTTTCTTCTATTTTCTCACCTGTTTTGTGATTTGTCAACTTGTAATTCAAGGAAACAACTTTGTTTGCTTCAATTTTCATATAGCTTGTTTTAAAATTTTATTAAAATTACGAAAGATATTGTTTAAGACAAAAATCTCAAGATTATTAAATCTTAAAGTTGTTCGATCATTCTTACTTTCTCCAAAAATTTCTCTCTCAATTCTTCATCTAAAATACCCTCCGCAGCTGAAAAATGTTGATTATATTGTGGAAGTGTATACACAGCTGATATAACTGCTCCGTGACGTGGGAAACGATCTA
Organism: Flavobacteriia bacterium; assembly: GCA_947455255.1. GTDB lineage: Bacteria > Bacteroidota > Bacteroidia > Flavobacteriales_D > Crocinitomicaceae > CANHVK01. The sequence goes on from CANGOA010000100.1 coordinate 5,343, forward strand.
CCGCATGTTCTAAAACTCCCAATCCACCACGTGGACCTGGGGCTGTAGAAAGTAGAAACAATTTCTTCCCTTCAAACATTTTTAACTCCACACGTGATACCCAATCAAACAAATTCTTAAAAGCAACAGCATAACTACCATTATGTTCTGCAAAGGAAATGATGATCAAATCAGACTCCTTTAATTTTTGGTGAAATAATACTGCATTTTCTGGCAATCCCTCCTCTTGCTCCAAATCAATGGAATAGATTGGCAATGGATAATCATTCAAATCCAACACTTCCACCGAAGTGCTTTTAAATTGATGCGCTGCATAACTTGCAAATTCTTTATTGATCGACTTCTTACTATTCGACGCTCCAAATGCTACTATTTTCATATTTTCTATAAGTACGGGCGAAAAATCTTTCGCCCTAATTATTAATTTTTTAATCTTATTTTTTTTTCATAAAATGAAAAAATGGGGCGGCGGGGCGAAAAATTTTTCGCCTCTACCGCACCCACATCAACTTCTCTTTCTCTACCTTCATCTTCAAAAAACCAAACACAACCGTACACATATTCCCTTGAATACCTTCAACGGTTCCAGACTGTTTGGTTTCTATTAATTTCACTGTTGACCCTATTGCTATCTTGTCTTGCAAATACGGATCTTTCTTAACCTCAACTACCTTCTGTTTTTTTATTTTTTTAATCGGAACTCCCACACTTGATTTCAATGTTTCCAATCGACGTGCCTCCTCAGATTTTGATTTTTCTACCGAAATGTATTTCTTAATCTCTTCCATCAAAGGCAGGTTGATGTCCTTTTTGCGACTCTTCGTTACAAATCGACCGATAAATTGGTGGAATTTTTTTCCTGAAACGATGAATGAATTATTCGTAGCAATATTCTCTTGCATCGCCCTGAATTTTTCATCATAACGCTTTTTTTGCTCTTCAAAATAAAATTGCTTTTGCGTCGCAACTTCCTGCGCTTCTATATGCTCTTTATTTAATTTCTCTAAATACGTCTTCTCACTTTGCAATTCACTCAACAACTTATCCATGTTGACTTTTTGCTCATTTACTTTCGACTTCGCTTCCACAATTAAATCTAAAGAAATCCCATTCATTTGAGCAACTTCGAAGGTAAACGAACTACCAGGTTGACCCACAGAAAAACGATACAAGGGTTCCAAGGTTTCAGTGTTAAATAACATACACCCGTTGATAGCGTTCTTTAAACGATCTGCTTTCAATTTGATACTTGCATAGTGTGTAGTAATCACTCCAAAACATTTTTTATTATACAAATGCTCGAAAAACACTTCCGCTAATGCACCACCCAAATCGGGATCTGAACCAGTACCAAATTCATCCAATAACAATAAAGTACGGCGATTAGAAACTTCCAAGAAATACTTCATACGTTTCAAACGATAGGAATACGTACTCAACTCATTTTCTATCGATTGATTATCTCCAATGTCACTTAATATACGTTGAAAGAAACTCATTTTACTGTTCGGATGAACAGGAACCAATAACCCAGATTGCAACATTAATTGCATTAACCCAATTGTTTTCAAGGTAATACTTTTACCGCCTGCATTTGGACCTGAAATCACTAACATTCGTGAAAACTTATCTAACAAAATTGTTTGTGGAAATGTTTTCTTACCTAATTGCTGGTTGTTTTTCCATAAAATTGGATGTACTGCATCTATCAATTCAATACGTTGCTCTTCTGAAATCGATGGTAAATCAGCTTTTAAATCAATCGCCAAACGTGTTTTCGCATGAATAAAATCCAATTCAACTAACAAATGATGATACCCTTGAATCAACGGCATATGATGAGATATTTCTGCTGTTAATTGCTTTAAAATTCTAAAAATTTCCTTGCGTTCATCGTCTATTAATAGCTCCAACTCATTATTTAGTGGAATATTTACTTGTGGTTCTATAAAGGTCAAACTCCCCGTCTTTGAAGAACCAACAACGGATCCATGCACTTTACGCTTATGGGTAGAAACTACCGTAAGCACTCGACGTTCATGTATATAGGTTTCTTTCGTTTCGCCTAACAAACCCTCTTTCAACAAGCGTCGCATTTCACGTTCAAAATTGCGATTAATTTGGTTTTTCAATACCTGCATCTGCTGACGAATCTCATACAACATTGGCGAAGCATCATCGCGAATGGTTCCTTTAGCATCAAATACCTTTTCGATGGTTTCAATAATTTCCTTGGTATAATAAACTTCAGAAGTCAACGAAACAAGATTCGGGAATTCTTCTTCTCTTTTATCAAAAAAATGTAACAAGGCATTGACCAAATCACTGGCACGATAAATACGAACGATTCCTTCCTGCGATAAAACGGCATCTTTGATGGGCAATAAAATCAACTCTTTTCTTAACTCCTCAAATTGAAGTCCAGGAAAAGATTCACCTGTAATTCGAATTGTATGAAATTCTTTGACTTGAAATAAAGCTTTTTCAATTTCACCTAATAAAGCAATCGGCTGTAATGAACTCAATCGCTCTTTAGCAGTAGGACCAATAGCATATTCACTTAGCCATCCTTGAATGGTTGTAAATTCTAAATCTTGTAGTGTTTGCTGGTCTATTGGAAGCATAGTGTAAAATTATGGAAATAATGATAATATTTTCTCCCTGTAAACATTTGGTTGATTATTTTTTTATTGTTATATTTAGAATCATGACTAAAATCATAATTTATGACTAAAAAATTATTTATTGCTTTATTTTTAATATGTATTGTTTTTGCATCTTGTAAAAAAACATCTCCGTTACAAACAACAAAAATTTCAGAAGTTACACTCAACGAGAGTAATCTGGATAGTAGAACTACATACCTTTGGGAAGAAATTACTCCAAATGAAAAATCGTTAAACGCAGGAATTAAATTTTTTCAAGTTGCGAATGTGACTTCTCCAACGATTAACGGTCAAACAGCTAGCGCGACAGGTATGGAAATTAACGGAAACTTTTGTTATGTTACCTACCATGTTGCTGGGTCAGTATATGGTGGGGCAATCGAAGTATTTGATATTTCAACGCCTTCAACGCCTGTTTTAGTTTCTCAACTAGTATTGAACGATACAGATTTAAACGAATGTAGTATATCTAACGGAAAACTATACGCAGTCGGTGGACGTGATATTTACTATTCTAAATTCACTGATAACAATACAAAAGGCGCGGTATTACTAGAAGTTGAACTTTCGAACAATCTATTAACGAAAAATTTACGTTGGGTTGCTCTTCCATCCTACTCTGGAAATTCAGTAAGTATTGCAAACAATTTCATCTTTGCAATCTCTGGTAGTGAAGGTGGGGGAATTACTAAAATCAATAAAGAATCTTTGAAAGTAATGGATACAGATTTATTCGATAATGCAAGATATTGTGATGTAACAGGTGATACACCAAACGGATTTCTGATTGCTTTACAAGGATTGGAATCTCCAAAATTATATGAATACTCTGTGAATTCAAACTTTAAAACCACTAAAAAAACATACGATTTAGCTTCAAAAGATGTAACATACAACGGAAAAGCGGTTATGCATATTACTGGAACAGATGTATTTGTATCTACTGGTGAACTTTCTTTATTTCAATACACTACCAATGATCTTTCTAAACCAGTACGTGAATTCAAGTCAATTGGTGCGGGAACAATGAATGGGGTTCATACAGATAAAGAATTTACCTACGTTGCTAATGGATACGATGGTGTAGTTATTTACAACCGTGACGACAACTCGATTCATACAAAATTTGCATTCGATGGTTCAGCAAACTACGTTCAATCGAATGGTTCTTACATCTTTATTTCAAATGGTAAAGGAGGTTTAAAAGTATTGAGAAGAGTTGACCCACTTCCTGCTGATAACAGTTGCGCTTCTAGACCTGTCTTAACTCCTGCTACAATTAAAAATAAATTTATCGTAAAAAACAAACAAATACTTTCTTACTCTGGTACAAATACTATTCAAGGTGAAATTACAAGTGATGGTGAATTTTATTACTGTGGAAGTTTAAATGTTCAAGACAAAATAACGATGAATAATGGTTCTATCACTGAAATTGAAGGGGATCTTACTGCAAATGACATTTTCATTAACCCTGGCTCTACTTTAAGAATTAAAGGAAAACTTATTGTAAATGGAGAGTTAAACATTAAAGGTAAATTAGAATTTATTGGAACAGGTAACACTGTTACTCTAAAAGCAAATGATAAAATAAAGAAAACTCCTGGTTACTCGATTGTAGGAACATACACTTCGAACTTCCCTTTATAAGGTTGTTTAAAATTTCAAAATCCCAATCGATTTTTCGGTTGGGATTTTTTATGTCAATCAAAAAAGTATTTCTATTTTCACGTCACAAAATTCAATCCATGAAAATTATCTCTTTTAACGTTAACGGTATTCGTGCAATCGGTCAAAAAAATTTCTTTGAGGATATGGAAAATCACAATCCAGATATCATTTGCTTACAAGAAACGAAAGCAACTGCTGACCAAGTAAAAGATACTGTTAAAAGTTTATTTGGTTACGAAGTTTACGCCAATGAAGCAGTGAAAAAGGGATATTCAGGAACTGCTATTATTACCAAACATACTCCTATTTCAGTTTCTTACGACATTCAAATCGAAGAACACGATCAGGAAGGCCGCGTAACATGCGCTGAATTTGATAAGTTCTTCTTGGTAACAGTTTACACTCCAAATTCCGGTGGTGAGTTAGCACGCTTAGGTTACCGTCAAACATGGGACGCTGCATTTTTGGATTATTTGAAACAGTTAGAAGATAAAAAACCGGTTCTAGTGTGTGGAGACTTAAATGTTGCTCACAAAGACATTGATTTAGCGCGACCAAAAGCAAATTACAACAAATTCGCTGGATTCATGCAAGAAGAAATCGATGGCATGGACAATTACCACAAAGCGGGTATCGTGGACACCTTCAGACATAAATATCCAGAAGTTGTTAAATATACGTGGTGGAGTTACCGTGGTGGTGCACGCGAGAAAAACGTAGGCTGGCGGATTGACTATTTCTTAGCATCTGAAAAATTACTCCCACTTGTAGAAGATGCATTCATTTTGAACGAAGTTCATGGATCCGACCATTGTCCGGTTGGAGTGATTATGAAAGATTGACAAATTTGAAAATTTGAAAATTAGCTGATTTGAAAATTAATGGATGCGACTAATTATTTTGTTAGTTACCTAATAACTCCAACAATCGGCTACCTAAAACATTCGTTTCGTAACTCTGAACCATAAGGCCCACAAAAAGTCGTCACTCGTCACTTCGTCACTCATCACTTACTAGTTCGCTCTGGATTCTTCTTCACAAATGAACTCCAGGAATTTCCTCCTGCTTTGTTATGTTCTCCGATTCCTTTAGAAAAATGATGGCAAACTGCTACACCTAAACCATCGGTTGCATCGAGGTATTTTGGCATTTCATCAAATTTTAAAAGGGTTTGTAACATAGCCGCTAATTGCTCTTTCGAAGCATTTCCATTTCCTGTTACCGATTGCTTAATACGACGAGGTGAATATTCTTCAAACGGAATGTTATTTTTTAACGCTGCTGCGATGGCAACACCTTGCGCACGACCTAATTTCAACATGGATTGAACATTCTTACCAAAGAACGGAGCCTCAATCGCCATTTCATCGGGCTTGTATTCTTGAATTAAGCCATCTACTCGGTCAAAGATGCGTTTTAATTTATCAGGATGTGTCGCTAATTTTGAAAGTTGAATAATTCCAAAGTTGAGCATGACCAATTTTTTTCCTTGAACATGAATAATTCCATATCCCATAACCGTTGTACCGGGGTCAATTCCAAGAATTATTTTATCTTCAACCATTATTTTGAATAAGCGTTGTATAAAACTATAAAAAATAGCCCGATTCTCATGCTTTTTGTGAAGTTAATCTTCACGGGAATCGTTTTTGTTATTTTTTATAATCAACTACAAAAAATAGCATGGAAAGATATTCAAGCGATTTCGATTGTCAATCCTATCCCTCTCGGACTTGCTCTCTTACTTGCGTTTGTTAATCAAAATTTATAATTTCGGAAGT
>CANGOA010000101.1 GCA_947455255.1 Flavobacteriia bacterium
TAATTACCCTTAAATATAGAATAAAGATATGTACGTAGTAAAAAGAGATGGACGTAAGGAGGCTGTAAAATTCGACAAAATTACAGCGCGAATTATTAAGATGTGTTACGGTTTGGATCCGTTGGTGAGCCCAGAAGCAGTTGCAATGAAGGTGATTGAAGGTATTTATGATGGTGTTACTACTTCTGAGTTAGACAACTTGGCAGCAGAAACAGCAGCAGCAAAAACAATCGATCACCCAGATTACGCTTTGTTAGCTTCTAGAATTGCAGTTTCTAACTTGCACAAAGAAACAAAGAAGTCATTTTCTGAAGTGATGGAGGATTTATATACCTATGTAGATCCAAAAACAAATCAACCAGCATCATTGTTGGCAGAGGATGTGTATAATGTAATCATGGAAAATCGTGAAGTACTAGATTCTAGTATTATTTACGACCGCGATTTCAAATATGACTACTTTGGATTTAAAACATTGTCGAGATCTTATTTGTTACGTTTGAACGGAGAAATTGCTGAACGTCCTCAGCAAATGTTGATGCGTGTTTCTGTTGGTATCCATAAGGGGGATATTAACGAAGCTATCAAAACGTACAATTTAATGTCAGAAGGTTGGTTCACACACGCTACACCAACTTTATTTAACGCTGGTACACCAAAACCACAAATGTCTTCTTGTTTCTTGTTAACAATGAAAGAAGATAGTATTGATGGTATTTACGATACACTTAAATCATGTGCTAAGATTTCTCAATCTGCTGGTGGTATTGGATTAGCTATTCACGATATTCGTGCTACAGGTTCTTACATTAAAGGTACAAATGGTGCTTCTAATGGTATCGTACCAATGTTACGTGTATTTAACGACACAGCAAGATACGTAGATCAAGGTGGAGGAAAACGTAAAGGTTCTTTCGCAGTGTACATTGAGCCTTGGCATGCGGACGTATTTGATTTCCTAGATTTGAAGAAAAATCATGGTAAAGAGGAGCAACGTGCAAGAGATTTATTCTTCGCGTTATGGATTCCAGATTTATTCATGAAACGTGTTGAAAGTAATGGAGATTGGACTTTAATGTGTCCAAATGAGTGTCCAGGTCTTTCGGATACACACAGTGCTGAATTCGAAGCGTTATATACAAAATACGAAGCGGAAGGTAGAGGAAGAAAAACAATCAAAGCACAAGATTTATGGTTCAAAATTTTAGAATCACAAATTGAAACAGGTACACCTTATATGTTGTACAAAGATGCTGCGAATGCGAAATCAAACCAACAAAATTTAGGTACAATCAAGTCTTCTAACTTGTGTACTGAGATTATTGAGTATACTGCTCCAGATGAGGTTGCTGTATGTAACTTGGCTTCTTTAGCATTGCCTAAATTCGTAACAGAAGATGGTCAATTTGATCACAATAAATTATTTGAAGTTACTTACCAAGCAACAGTGAACTTAAATAGAATCATTGACGGAAACTACTATCCAGTAGAAGAAGCGAAAAATTCTAACATGCGTCACCGTCCAATTGGATTAGGAGTTCAAGGATTAGCAGATGCATTTATAATGATGCGTTTCCCTTTCGAATCTCCAGAGGCAAAACAATTGAATGCTGAGATTTTTGAAACTATTTACTACGCTGCAATGACTGCATCGAAAGATTTAGCGAAAAAAGAAGGTGCTTACGAAACATTCCAAGGTTCTCCATTATCTAAAGGTGTATTCCAATTTGATATGTGGAATGTAACTCCATCGCCACGTTGGGAATGGGATGTGTTACGTAAAGAAGTGATGGAATTCGGTGCTAGAAACTCTTTGTTATTAGCTCCAATGCCAACTGCTTCTACAGCACAAATCTTAGGAAACAACGAATGTTTTGAACCATACACTTCTAATATCTACACACGTCGTGTACTTTCTGGAGAGTTTATCATCGTAAACAAACACTTATTGAAAGACTTAGTGAAAGAAGGTCTTTGGAATAAAGATATGCGTTCTAAATTAATGGCTTCAAACGGTTCTGTTCAGAATATCGTGGAGATTCCAGCACACTTGAAAGCATTATACAAAACAGCTTGGGAGATTTCTCAAAAAGCAATCGTCGATCTAGCTGCGGATCGTGGTGCTTACATTTGTCAATCGCAATCTTTGAATATCTTCATGGAGAATGCAAACTTCGGAAAATTAACTTCGATGCACTTCTACGGATGGAAACAAGGATTGAAAACAGGTATGTACTACTTACGTACAAAAGCTGCTACAGATGCAATTAAATTTACAGTAGATAAATCGTTTACTTCTGAGCCAGAAATTAACAAAGTACCAGTTGCTGCATTAACAAAAGAAGGGCAAGAAGCAATAGCTTGTTCATTAGATGATCCAGAAAACTGTGAAATGTGTTCAGGGTAGGACTTGAGAGATTATGAGTTATAAATTATAATTTATGAATTAAGCGACTTCGGAAACGGAGTCGCTTTTTTTATTTTGATTATCTTTAATCATCGAAATATGATCAAAAGAAAACACGTACCGTTTTTAAAGCTATTTGTAACATGTACTTACTTGGTGGGTATGTTGGTTTCGTTGTTGGTTCATGATCATACGGACCATGTTGTTTCTTACCAAGAGGCAGACGCTTGTGAACGCGTAATTTATTATGCAGATAAACATAATGAATGTCACCACGCTGCTCACTTTACGAAGGAATTGGAAAAGTGTTCCTTGTGTGATGTGCATGTATTTACCCCTCACGATGGCATTACATCCTTTGAGTTTAAGTTTCCAAACATTCAACATTCAGATGTGTATGTATATTTCACGTCTGTATCTTTCAATCAACCGTTAACGTTATCAAATAAAGGCCCACCTATTATTTAATTTGTTTTTGGAGTTACTAAGAAAGTGACTCGATTACTTATTAAATAATTCAAATAATGAAACATAGTTATTATATACTCAGTGTGGTGTTACTATGCATCATACAAAATGTTGTTGCGCAAGTGCGTGTGACGGGAGTTGTTCAAGATGAATTTACTCAACAAAAAATTCAAAGAGCCACAATCTATTTTGTGGAAAACAAAAAACTAATACAAACAGATTCGCTAGGTGAATTTGGTGTTAGTGATTTGCAACGAGGGACATATTTATTGGAAATATATGCATCGGGTTATACTAAGTTAGTGAAACAACTAATTCTATCCAATGATACAACCTTATTGATTAACCTATCTCTTGCAGTGACGGAAATGGATGAGGTGGTGATTACAGCTGTGAGTCGTTCGACAGAATTACGAAAAAGTCCAATTGTCATTAAACCGATAGATATGAACACCTTAAATCAATCGAGTGCGACAAATATAATTGATGCCCTAAAAAATGTACCAGGTGTAAGTCAAATAACTACTGGTGCTGGTATTTCGAAACCAACCATACGTGGTCTAGGGTACAATCGTGTCATCTCCTTGTATAATGGAATTCGTCAGGAAGGACAACAGTGGGGGGATGAACATGGTGTTGAGATAGATGAAAATTCGGTGGATCGTATAGAAATTGTTAAAGGTCCGGGGAGTTTGATGTATGGTTCGGATGGAATAGCTGGAGTTTTAAATTTCATTTCAGCAAAGGTTCCTGTAGATGGAGAAATTAAAACACAATGGATGAGTAATTACCAAACAAATAATCAATTAGTTGCTACATCCATTTCCAACGCTGGAAATAAAAATGGTTTTCAATGGCAAGGTAGACTAACTTCAAAACTAGCTAGTAATTACCAAAACAAATTCGATGGTAAAGTTGCCAATTCGGGCTTTCAAGAATTCGATGGAAATGTATTTTTAGGTTTACATAAAAGTTGGGGTTATTCCCATTTAACCGTATCCTCTTTTAACAATACGATTAACTTGGTCGAAGGAGACCGCGATAGTTTGGGTCAATTTTTATCCAAAACTTCAGGATATAGCATTGGATTTCCACATCAAACGGTCCAACATTTCAGGATACTGTTGAACAATTATTTCCCTTTGAAAAAAGGAACGATTTATGTTGATTTGGGCTATCAGAATAATAAACGAAAAGAATTTGGGGATGCATTTCATCCGTCAGATATTGCTTTGTTTTTTGACTTGAACACAATCAATTACAATGTGCGATATAATATAAAAGAAAAGAAAGGTTGGGAAACGTCGATTGGAGTTAGTGGAATGAGACAATCAAATGAAAATAAAGGAGTGGAAGTACTAATTCCTGAATACGCTTTGTTTGATGTTGGAGGTTTTTTATTTTCTCAAAAATCTTTTTCGTCCAAACTTATCGTAGCTGGAGGTATTCGTTATGATCAGAGAATTCTAACTTCACAAGGTTTGCTATGGGATACAATAGAAAAGTTTACTTCTTTATCTAAAACATTTGGAAGTTTTTCAGGTAGTATTGGTTTGTCGTATCAACTCACTAATAAATCTACTTTGAAATTAAATGTTTCAAGAGGGTATAGAGCGCCTAATATTGCGGAGTTAACTTCCAATGGAAAACACGAAGGTAGTTTACGTTACGAATACGGAAACAGAAACTTACAATCGGAAATTAGTCATCAAATAGATTTGGCATATTTCATCAATAAAGAACATTTTACCTTTGAGTTGACCCCATTTGTTAATTTAATTTCGAATTATATCTATACAGAGAAGTTGATTAATCATCTTGGAGGTGATTCTATTCCAGATGTTAAAGATCCAACACGAGCCTATCAATTTACACAAGGAAATGCAACATTATTAGGTGGAGAATTGTATATGGATTTTCACCCTCATCCATTAGATTGGTTGCACGTAGCAAATTCTTTTTCCTATGTGCAAGCAGTTCAGCAACATCAACCAGATAGTTTGAAATATTTGCCGAATATTCCTGCACCCAAATACCGAGGAGAGTTGCGAGCGCAATTTAAAAATGATAAAAAAAACCTTACTTCATGGTATGCAAAAGTGGCGGTAGATTATTACTTTGAACAAAATCACTATTTCCAGGCCTTCGGAACAGAAACACGAACACCTAATTATAGCCTACTAAGCGCAGGTGTAGGCGGAGTACTGAAAACGAAAACAAATCCGACTTTTTTATCGGTATTTATAAGTGCAGAAAACCTAACAGATGTAGCCTATCAAAGTCATTTAAGCCGTTTGAAATATGCACCTAGTAATCCTGTGAATGGAAAAATGGGAGTTTATAACATGGGGAGAAATGTGAGTGTGAAGTTGGTGTTTACGATTTGATAAACTAATTCAGCGCGAAGTTAAATTTCGCGCTGAATTATTATTCTCACCCCTCATTCGAAATCACTAAAGCTGAAGGAATATCACTTAACCATAGGCTTTTTGAGTCGATTAAATTCTTCCAACTTTCAATGCTTACAAGCATTAAGTGTTGTTCTTTCAAGAACTCTCTCTCTATTACTTTTTTAGAAATAACATGAATGTGATTTGGAGCAGTTTGTTCGATTAAACGAATAATCTCTTTTAATTCATGTGTGTTTTTTACATGTTGCTCAGCGTCTATGATTGTGACTTGTGCCCCAGAATTGTTGATTAATTTTTGCGCGTAATTTATTAAGAAGGAATCATTTTCAGAAAAAATGGGGATGAATACGTTTTTAATTTCTGATAAACCTTTATCCAATAATACTCCAACGGGTACTTTACTTTTAGCAATTACTTGACTTGTATGTTCGTCAAATGGGCTATTTTCAAACAGGTTTTCTTTCCCTGTAACTTGACTCAAAATACGATCAGGATTGATTATTCGTGTAGTTATTCCTAGGATTTTCCCTAATAAACTTCCTTCGTAGATGGATTGTCCAACACCGACCAATAACAAATCAAATTCTCCTTTGTTCGCAATTTCAGCAATATCCGCATCGATATCGTTCGTTACTTTAAATAATGTAGTAATGGGCTGATTTAATTTTTTTGCTTCTACTTTTATTTCTGCAAAACTTTCTTTTTCGTGTTCACTTACATTAAATGTGTGGATTTCATTACTTAATGATAAATGCATGGCAGTCACAGAGGCATTGTTATTCATTTTTTTAGTCATACTATTCGCTAATTTTACCAATGAGATTCCGCGTTCTGGATTTCCAAACGATAACAACACTTTGAACTTACTGATATCACTGATTTCAACAGGTACTTCCGAAACATTTTTCTTAAACGCCCAATTGATGACATCTAAAGCTGGACCAGTCATAAAGGTAGTTACCAAAGCCATTATCACCATCATTGCAAATATTTCAGGGGTTATTACTCCTAAATCGTACCCAATATTGAGCACTACAAGTTCCATTAAACCACGCGTATTCATCAACGCACCGATGATTAAGCTGTCTTTCCAGTTTTGACCGACAAATTTTGCGGCTAACATACTCCCGACAAATTTGCCAATCACAGCGACTAATATGATAACACCAGTCACTTTCCACAAATATGGGTCGTTTAACAAGCCGATTTCTGTACGAAGTCCAGTAAAAACAAAGAATAAAGGAAGAAGTAATACCAAAGCAACATCTTCTACTTTTTCAATAAAGATATTTCTAAAACGGATATTCTCAGGCATAATTGCGCCTGCCATGAACGCTCCAAATAAAGCGTGAATACCAATTACTTCTGCGGCATAGGCAGAGATGATAAGGGTTAGGAAAAAGATCGCTACAATGGGTTTGCTTAATTTCTCTTTGGAAGCGTGCAAATCGCCCACTCTTCGTAAAAATGGTCGCACGAGTTTAATCATTAGAAAGACATATACAATTGCTAGTGCAATTACATACATTGCACTTACAAACGAACCAGCTTTTACAATAGCGATAACAACCGCAAGAATACACCATGCTGTGATATCGTCAGCAGCTGCACAAGTGATTACGATGGTGCCTAATTTAGTTTTGTGAATACCACGTTCTTGAACAATACGCGCCAACACAGGAAATGCAGTGATACTCATTGCAATACCCAAAAACAACGCAAAAGAGGCAAATTGAATTCCTTTTGGTGCAAAGGCTTCGTAGATAAAATACGCTAATCCCAAACCAAGCGCAAATGGGATAATGATACTTGCATGACTAACAACTACTGCTTCATGTGCTTTGTTACGTAGTACTTTTAAATCGAGTTCCATACCGATGACGAACATGAATAGTATCAATCCGATTTGACTCAAAAATTGTAAGTTACCTAAAGATTCTTTTGGGAAAAGTGCTGCAGAAAATTCAGGGAAATACATACCAATTAAAGATGGTCCAAGAATAATACCGGCCAAAATTTCTCCGATAACCGATGGTTGACCTATTTTTTTACAAATCCAGCCAAAAATGCGTGCAACTAAAATAATCGTCACAATTTGAGCTAACAATATTGCTAAAGGATGTTTTAAATTATGTATCAAGGAGGTTACAAATTCATTCCATTGCGTCAATTTGGATTGTTTGATTATTATGTCACGTCCTTTTTCTAATCCTATACCAATACCTAAAATCCAATAGATTAGAAAGGAAAAACCGCCAATCACGGCAATGTAGAAGAAACTATTTTTTATGTTTTTCATAAACTAAAATTAAGAAGTTGGCGTTTGTTTTTTGAAGACGCTTAGTTTTATTCCGATACCAATTCCGAAATTCCATGCACCGTTTGATTTACTCGTTTTGGCGTTGTAATACATAGGAAGTTGAATCGCAATAGATTTATATAAATACGTGAGACCTAAACCTAATGTTGGGGTGACAAACGCATTTTTTGGTGTGTTTGTATCGTTTTTGAAGCGCAGTGAAGGCAACATACCAATCATGATTTTTGACTGTCTAAATGTTAGTCCCAAATTTGGACCTGTAAAATTTAAGTAAGCACCTTGATCTACATAACCACTAACGATAACACCTTCATAGGCGGTAATTTTTAAGGTGTTTTCCTGTCCATACCCAAAGTGGATGATAAACAGTAAAAGAAGTGTTGTAAAAATGCGTTTCATAGTTTAGTAAATTAAATTCTAAACAAAGATGAACACAATTTTGAGGTTAAAAAAGAGGGAGAGTAGGGTGTTATTAAGTTTTGTAATAAGTAGGGTGTTTTTTGTAATGAAGTTGGGATGAGCGGAGTCGATACCCCTTTATATTTTCACCTGTTTAATAAACTCATCCTTGTACGTTTCACTTAGAGAAATACGTAGGTTTTTACCGTTTGTTATAACAATATTTGTGATGATTTCTTCAGATGAAAAAGAGAGGATACTTTGGAGTGAAATGATTTCTTTTTTGTTTACTCTGATGAACCTATTTCGAGGAAGGATTTCTTGCAATTTTTCAAAAGATATATTTTTGATTTTTAGCGAACTAAGATCCTCAAACCAGATTGTTTTATCGCGACTATCTGTTTCAGAAGTGACAATGTAGCGTATTTTATCAATCGGAATAATTGCTTTGCCTTTTTCAGAGTTAAGCTGGACAGTTTTTGGAGTTAATGATGTTGGTTTTATAAGCATCACTTTAGCAATGGCTTGTTGAAGCCGTTCTAATTTGACCGGTTTTAGTACATAATCGACAGCATTGACTTCAAATGCATCAACCGCATATTCTTTGTAGGCTGTTGTAAAAATGACCGGTTTGTTATTCAACAATTTTGCGACTTCAATTCCATTCATCTTGGGCATTTCAATATCGAGTATGCAGAAGTCGAAAGTTAAATTTGGAATTTCTTTCACAAAAAGTTCACTACTATTAAATGCCTTTACAACCTCTAATTCAGTAAGTTGTTCGCATAACATTTTTAGATAGGTCAAACCGGGAAGTTCGTCATCTAATATCAAGCATTTTAGCTTTGTGTTCAAGGAGATTGATTTTTAAATGAGCAAAATAGACATCGCCTTCCGAAAAACGTTCGAGGGAGAAATTTTCTTTGTAAATGATGGACAAACGTTGTTGTAAGGTTTTTGATCCAATACCACTTTTATCTTTTTTGATGGGTGTACTTTCAGAAATTTTGTTGGAAACTGTTAGACTAAAAACATTGTCTTTTAATTCAAACACGATGGCAATGAATGCATCTGAACTTTGAAGATCCGCATGTTTGAATGCATTCTCAATGAGGTCAATGGAAATGAGCGGAGCTAAGATTGCTTGTTCGTAAAGTGTCTCATTTTCCTGAATTTTGGTTTTTACTTTTAATTCAAAAAGTGGACTGATTTTGATTTTGTTAATTTCGATTAAGTTCAATGCAAACTCTACTTCTTCTTTGGGAGTTACAAATTTATGGCGACTTTCATATAAAATATAATCCAATACATTTGCCAATTTATCCATCGCAAAATAGGTTTGATAGGCATGTGATTGGATAGAATTGAGAATGTTTTTAAACAAGTGAGGATTTAATTTTCCTTCGATGTTATCTAATTGGAGCGTGTTTATTTTGTTTTCAATAATTTGAAAATTCGTTTCAACGATTTGCTTTTCTTTTTCTGCTTTTTTGAGTCGAATTAACAAGTAAACACAAAGTATTGTGAGTGTTATGCAAAACAATGAAACGGTAATTTCAAACATAGATGAAGTTCAATTTTGGTGTAAATGTACAATTTTTTGAAGTTGAAAGTTGAATCAACAACCCTGTAACAAAATTTTAAATTCTGTTCCTTTGCCATATTCTGAATGTACTGCGATTGTTCCATTTTGTACTTCAATAAATTCTTTACTAATTGCTAATCCAAGTCCAGTTCCAGATTTTTCTGTTCCTGGGACCTTGAAATAACGATCAAAAATACGCAGTAAATACTGTGGTGGAATCCCTTGTCCGTAATCCTTTACGAGGAACTCGATTTGTTCGATTTGTTCGCTGACTTTGACTTCAATTTTGGCATTATCATACGAAAAACGAATGGCATTTGAAATCAAATTGGTGATTACCCACGCTGTTTTTTCCATGTCTGCTTGTACTAATTTTGGGGAAATAATCGGGTCGAATTGGATGTGGATGTTTTTTTGTTCAGCTTGGATTTTTGTTGCCTCTAAAGCATAGGAAACAATTTCGTTGGGGTCAGAAGGGACGACAGCGAGTTGTATGTTTCCACTTTCTACTTGCGTCATGTTTAACAATTCTCCGGTGATTTTTAATAAACGATTCACATCTTCGTGGATGCTGGTAATTAAGTAATGTTGTTCGTTGTTTAATTCTCCAATCGTTTGATTGTCTAATAGTTGCAAACTCATTTTGATGGATGCAATTGGTGTTTTAAATTCATGTGAAACAGTAGCAATAAAGTTTGTTTTCGCGAAATCTAACTCTTTGTACTCAGTGACGTTACGCAATATTATCACGTTTCCAATGTGAATTTTTTCTGTCTCTCCAGTTGGAATGATTTCAATATCTAAAATTTCTTTTTCAAAATAACTTTCCTTGTCATTTGCATAAATCTTGAACGGTTTTTGCTTTATGTTACTCGAATCTTCTTTGATTTCTTTGACTAATAAACGAATCAAATCATTTTTTATCGCCACTTCATGTGCGTCAACACCAATAATATCTTCTTGTTTTAAACCTGTAATCGCTAATGCACCTTCATTCGCAAAGATGATTTTAAGGTCTTCATCTAAACCAATTACAGGATCATGCATGTTATTGATAAGTGTTTCGATACGCTTCTTTTCCATCATTAGTTGCGCTAAACTACTGTTGCTATACTCTTGTAATTTTTTCGCCATTACGTTGAAGGAACTAGCCAATTCTCCAAACTCGCTGTGACTTTCAAAATGGACACGTTTGTTATATTTTTGAGCTGCAATTTCCTTGATACTCACCGTTAATTCGCGGATAGGATTAGCAATGGAGGAGGGAAGATTTATCAATAAAGTAAACGCAATTAGAAAACACATCGTACCCGTTAAGGTAATCCAGAAGGTAGCTTCGGTGGCTGCTTTGGTCGCTAGATTACTTTTTCGTTTGATGGCAAACATATTCATTTCCATGATTTTGTATATCGAACTACGAATGCGCGATAGCGCGATACTGTCATTTCCATGTTTCTTGAAATTTGTATAATCATCCGCTAATTCATCGGTAGCTTCTTTTTCACCAACTTCTGTGATATTGTGTCGTTGTAGTGTCAAATTTTTCTCAAAGCGAATTTTAGAAAAGGTCGTTTCTTCTAATTCTTCTAACATATTTCTAGAATAAGAAAGAGACTTGTAATTCGCCGTAAGAATATTTTCCGTATCCGTTTTTAGTTCATTAATGTATTTAACACCTACGATGCTAAGTAGAATGATTAATCCAAAAAGTAGTCCGACACCTAATCGAAGTTTGGTTTTGATTTTCATGTACATAATTTTAACTCAATATTACTAAATCAATGTTTGTAGCGGATA
>CANGOA010000102.1 GCA_947455255.1 Flavobacteriia bacterium
GCCTTCTCAAAAATCAAATCTTTATTTTCTAATAGGCTTTTAAAATCTTGTTCAACCATTAAATCGCGTTTAATTCCGATTTGTTGCGTAGCTGTTCCATCAGGATAAAAAACGGATAACCCAGAAAAATAGGATTTCACTTCAAATGGAAAGGGTACAAAAGAAATATTTCCATCAGCTCCAGCTGTTTGTCCTCCAATGACATAGGTTGATGGATGTTGTTGTAATGCCATTACGGTATATTCTGCTTGACTCATCGTATTATAATCAACCAACACTATAATTTTGCCTTCATATCCTTTTAATCGACCGCCAATAGTTTGACTATTATCCCATTCAAAAGATCCGGGATAATCAAAATTTATTTTTTTGAATCGAGCAAATTTATGTCTTCCTCGAATCAATATTTTAGACAAGGCAATTACCGTCCAATTCGGGTAATTTCGACTATCAATGATTACATATTTTGTGTCATACAGTTGCTTTTTAAAATCATCCGTTAAATCCTTTCTTTTCAATTTCCCCATGTTGATGTAACAATAGTTAACTCCAGAAATTGAATCTTTTCTAAAACGATAAGGTGGTTTTTCCTCTAACACAAGTAATGGCTTCGAACGTTTTTTTACTGTATTATTATCAATTGAACCAAGCTTTAGATCGAATGTTTTTTGATCACGTTCGATGGTAATCCAAAGAGAATCTTCCGCTTCTAAAAAATACATAGGAGCTTTCTTAAACAAATAATATTCGTTTGAAGCAGGGATTACAACATTTAACTGATTCGCCTTTTCTTCAATAGAGACCCCTGAAATAGCCACTAATCGATCATTTATTTTTAGATTAAATGGATTCAAACTATCCTGCCAAATACCAGTTACAAAAAAACCTTCTTTTAGATAAGTAGTGAAAAACGGGAGGTATTTCTTTTCTTTGATTGGGATGTTTTTAGTTTCTACAAAACCATGCCCATCCTTTAATTCACATGTTACACCACGTATTGCAGTAAGATAGCTTGTGAAATCATTTGCCTGAAGAAAGATAGGAAGATAATTTTCATAAACACCTATCCAATTCTTCGGAAGAATATCACGATTTGGATAGAAGTAATTAATCACATTCCAATAACGTGTAAGTGCTAAATATTGTATCGCAGGACTAAATTGATAAGCTCCATAATCTTCTTCATGAACAACTTCAGGATTACCTACACCAATCGATTCATGGATGTACTTGTTTCTAAATTTCGGTTTATTTTGAACTAACTTTTTTAAATAATTCAAATTTTCAATAGAGAAATCATTTTTAACTAAAAATTCAAAACTTTGAAAAAAAAATGACAAAGAGTCGACTTTTCTTGGTTTCAATGTATAATCACCACATCGATTAATCAATGAAGAAATTAGTATGTTAAATGTATCCTTTGATTGACATTTTTGCACTTTATCAAAATCATTCAAAAGCACCTTATCCCAATTCATTTCACTAGGTTTAGGATGAAAATATTTTAGAACTCCCCAAGCCTGACCATATTGAACTAAATAGCGTTTTTGGATATCCGTTTGAGCCTGAAGTGAATGTACAATAAAGAAAAAAAGAAATGTAATTTTTAATAAACCTTTCATATATTAACAGATAAAAGCCTTCTAGTTCTTCACATTCTTTAAAATATCACATATTATTACTTCTTCAACGAAAGGTTTTCAAAACTTGAAACCCCAATCAATTTTTCATCATCGTTTTCATAAACGATTTCTATACTGTCGTTCGCATAGGTAAGAGGAAAATCATTTGATATCTGAGTCGTACCAACAAAAATTTTATCTTCCCCGAGAATAGTAAAATAATAATAACTATTCCCGTTTTTCACATCCGAATTAATCCTTGAGATTAAAGCACGTTTTGTTCTTTTTTGAGACAAACTTTGCGTGTTCAAACGATTTCCAGAAGTATTAAACGCATTTCGATACGCCATTAAAGTTTCCATCAGCGTATTTCCAACTCCAACAATCGTGTAATCTTCAATTGCAACCATTGCATACATTTTCACCAAACCTGCATTGTCTTTTAAAGTCATCACATACGTTGGTATATTATTTATGTTGTAAGGTGTTGGAACTGTTGCTTCGTAACCTTTTTCTTGTACTTTACCCATGGCAGAATTTTGTGCTGCGCTTTCTGTCGCTCCACTTTGTTTATACCATATCGCTTTTTTCGTACGTGTATCCACCAATACAAATCCAACCGTAGATTCATCTGAACCAACGGAAGTTAATCCAGTATACCAATACGACTTATTATCTTCACCGTAGACCAAGGTCAATCCTTCTGTAATTTTCAATTTATTTTCGTTGGAGAAATTCCAATAACCATGTACGTATTCTCCCCAATCATTTAACTGTTCTTCAATAAATTTTTCAGGTTGAATTCGATCAATCCATGTTGGAACGTGCGTCATCTCGTACTCTTTAATTTCGCCTGTTGCTGCATCAACAACTAACACACTCACTGCATCCGAACCATAAAAGCCCACTTTTTTCTTGTATTTGGTAACTACCCAATAAGGAACACCTTTATCATCAATCTCAAAAGTAAAATCCGTCAAGCCCTCCGTACAATGGCCATTCATATAAATATGTCGGTATAAATTATCTCCAAAAAATGCTTCTGACTGATATTTTATTCTAACAGACTTTCCTCCTACTTGTTGTACTAATTTAACATCACGTTCGTTTGTTGCATTCACCATAACATAACCTGGTGTTCCAACTCTATTTTTGTTCCATTTAAAAAATCCAGAATGTAATAAAGGTGCCACCCAGTATAACTGATCATTCACTTTTTGTATAGTAAATTCACCTAACGTCACTTGACTTCCCAAACCTGATTGAGCTCCTAGTACTTTATCTCCTAGATTGTAAGCCAAATCTTGATCAACAACACGAATTTTATCTAATGAAATAGGTGTCATGTGATGCTTAAAGTTTATTCCTATCTCCACTTTTCCTATCAAATCACGATATGATTGATTACGAAACAAAGACCAAGATGTCACAATTGGAACGAGCGTTGCATAAATCACACAAACTACAATTCCTACAGCAAGATACTTATTGATTTTAAAGTCAATTTTATTCCAAGTTGCCTCACCTTTTTTAGAAACTTGTACTAATGGTGTAGAAGATGATAAAATCGGTTTTAGAATAAACACAAGTAAAAACAACACAAGATAAAAAGGTAAGCCCCAAAATCCATAGTTAAATACGGGCATTGTCCAATATAGTGATACTACTAAAATTAATAGACTAATAATTACAAAACGATTCTTTTGCATGAGTTTGTTTTTAGTTTTTGTTTCGTATAAAATTAAGACTTTTTTCAGCATTTCAATCAGATTAAAACGATTCAACAGAATAAAAATAAAGTAAAAAAATAGAAATTATAAAAACATATAAATAAATGTATTACAGTTATATATCCGAATTTAATTAGATTTAAACGAATAACAACCGAAAGCAATTAGTTAAAAAACGGATAAAATTTTCACTTGTCTACAACTTTGCATTGTCGAAACAAACAAATAGACACAAAACAATTTTAGTATTCATTTTAAAAACAAAAACACATGAGTAATTTAAGAAACAAAGTAAGTTTAATCGGACGAGTAGGAATTAAACCAGAGAAAAAAGAAGTAGGTAACGGATTCGTGTTAACGCGTTTTTCTATTGCAGTCAATGAGTCCTTCAAAGACAAGTCAGGGGAGTGGAAAAACATTACAAACTGGCATTATGTTCAAGCATGGGGAAGTTTAGCAGAACGCATTTGTTCGTCGGTTGATAAAGGTGTCGAAGTTGCAATTGAAGGGAAATTGGTTAACCGTTCTTACGAGACTAAAACTGGAGAAAAAAGATCCATCGTAGAAATCCAATTAGTCGATTTGTTAAAAGTCGGAGGGAATAAAGTAAACTAATTGAGTGAAGAGTTACGAGTTACGAGTGAAGTAAATTTCATACGTAACTCGTCATTCATAATTTATAACTTATAATTCACAAACATGAATCACGTAAATTTAATAGGGAAAATTAGTTCAGAACCAAAGGTTATGGAACTTACAAATGGAAGAAAAATAGCTCAATTTTCGTTATCCACACAAGAAACGTTTTTAGATGCAGAAGGGAATACCAAAATCAGAAAACAATGGCATCGCATAAGTGCTTGGGGAAGGTGGATTAAAGTGTTAGAAGAGTTTGGCGAAAAAGGGATTGGTTTGGCCGTTGAAGGAAGGTTGATTTCTAGATTTTATAGAGCCGCAACTGGAGAACGCAAATTGGTGATGGAAGTAGAAGTAAATGATTTAGTTGTTTTGTAAGTTGAGAGTGAGGGTGTGAGGGTGTGAGGGGTGTGAGGGGTGTGAGGGGTTAGTCGCGACTAACCCGAACAACCGAACAAACCGAACTTTTAATAAATAGTAGATAGATTAATGTAAAGAGCGAAACATATAGTAGTTGTTGAAATATTAATAAAAAATTAAAAATGAACAATATGATTAATGAAGTAGTATTAATTGGTAATATGGGAGATTTTGCGAAAGTAACCCAATTTGACAACGGAGCGAAGGTCGCGCGTTTTCAACTTGCGACACACACAGGAAGAGACACAAAATGGCATCGCATGTTTGCATGGGGAAACATCGCACAATTTATAGAACGATTTGGGAGAAAAGGTAAGCAGATTGTAGTTACTGGTAATAAGGTCGAACGAACGTATGTAACGAAGGATGGTGTAACAAAAAAAGTGGAGGAGATTGAGGTAAGGCATGTGGTGGGGATGTAAGGTTTGGCAATGGTGTGCCACCATTGCAGGGGTGTGAGGGTGTGAGGGGTTAGTCGCGACTAACCCGAACTAACCCGAACAAACCCGAACAAACAAAATAAAACCAAAAACATAAGCATAAGCATAACAAACCCAACATGCACGAATAACCAGAACATATTTGCAAACAAAAAAACGAAAAAATGAAATACGACCCAAAAACATATAGACGAAGGAATAGTTATAGAAAAGCAGACCACGATTATGGGGATAACGCGAGTTATTTTATTACGATGTGTGTGATTAATAAAGAAAAATGTTTGTCGAATATTTTTATTTGTGAAAAGACAAAAGAGCCAATTGTTGTTTTAACAAAATATGGTGCAATTGTTGAGCAACAAATAAAATGGCTTAGGGAATATTATGAATATGTAAAAATACCGAAATATGTGATAATGCCAGACCACATACATTTTGTAATTGAAGTTTATAACGAATTAAAAAATAAATGTACCAAAAGAGTAAAACCATTGGCACAATTAATGGGTGCTTTTAAAACGACATGCTCGAAATATGTTCATTTAGCAGGAAAAGAAGACTTTACATGGCAACGAAATTATTTCGACAATATAATTACTTCAGAACAGATGTATAATAACATCCTTAGATATATCGATCGAAATCCAAAAAATTGGATTGATAAATACGAAAAGAAATTACCACTATAAGGATGAAATAATCTCTATCGTCTCTTTAATATGTTTATCCGGATTCATTTGGCTATTAATGATGTGGATCACTTTCCCCTCCTTGTTAACAATGTAAGTAACCCGTCCTGGGATCAAACCAAACAAATTTGCTGGAACATTAAATGATTTACGGACACTATTACCAACATCCGACAATAAATTAAATGTTAAACGAAACTGATTGGCAAATGCTTTGTGCGAGGCAACACTATCGGCACTGATTCCAACTACTTCACAGTCTAGGTTGTTCAAATCCTGCATTGCGTCGCGAAATGAGCACGCCTCTTTTGTGCAACCGGCTGTGTTGTCTTTGGGATAAAAATAGATTACTACATTTTTGTTTCCAAAATAATCTTGAATGTTAATTGTTTGTCCATCTTGATTTTGTAATGAAAAATGAGGACAGAAATCTCCGATTGATATAGACATTTTGTTGAATTATAAGTTATGGATTATAAATTATGAATGAAATATGAGTTATGAATTTAGTGTTTCTTTATAGATTGCAATGGTGCGTTTCGTGGTCGTAGCATGATCGACTATTGGTGTTGGATATGCTGGTGTGCCAAATTCTGGAACCCATTTTTTAACATATACCATTTGTTTATCGAATTTATCTAATTGTAAAGCTGGATTAAAAATTCTAAAATAAGGAGCAGCATCGCAACCGCTACCAGATGCCCATTGCCAACCACCAACATTACTAGCTAACTCGAAATCTAACAATTTTTCAGCGAAATAGGTCGCGCCCCAACGCCAATCAATGAGTAAATGTTTGGTTAAAAAACTAGCCACAACCATTCGTACTCGGTTATGCATGTGACCTGTGACATTCAACTCTCGCATTCCTGCATCAACAAGTGGATAACCCGTTCTTCCATCACACCAAGCTTGAAAATGTGCTTCATTATTGTCCCATGGAATTCGATCGTACTGCGATTTAAATGAATCTTTCGCACTATGTGGGAAATGATAAATAATCATTTGGTAAAAGTCGCGCCAAATAAGTTCATTTAAATACGTTTCATTTTGCGAAGATGCTTGTCTTGCTAAAGCACGTATACTAATTGTACCAAAACGTAAGTGCACCCCTAACCTACTCGTACCATTAACTGATGGAAAATCACGTTGTTCACTGTATTTCGAAACCAACGATTCAGACACTGATTTGATAGGGAAATCTATAGTTTGAACCCCATCAAAACCAAGTTCTTCCAATGTAACTAAAGGTTGATATGTATCCGTTTTACATAAATTATTTAAGTTGCTTTCGCTCGGAAACGCGTCAAAATCATCCGAAGTTAAACGTGCCTTCCATTTCTTTGAATACGGCGTAAAAATGGTGTATGGTTTTCCATCGTCTTTCAAAACTTCTTTTTTCTCGAAAATTACATGATCCTTAGCCCCTATAAACTCAATGTTTTTAGCTTTTAAAAATTCATATACCAACAAATCACGTTGTATAGCATTTGGTTCATAATCGCGATTTGTAACAACTTTTTCAATAGTAAATTCGTCGCAAATTTTCGGAAGTAGTTCTATTGGATTCCCAACATAAATCAGTAAATCAGAACCTGCAAGTTGGTATTCGGATTTTAATCTCGAGATTTCTTGATGAATGAATATAACACGTTGGTCATTTGCTTTTAATTTTGATAATATCGTAGTGTCAAAAATAAAAACAGGAATTACTGATTTTCCGGTTGATAAAGCTTTAAACAAGCCGTGGTTATCTTCAATGCGTAAATCTCTTCGGTGCCAAAAAAGCAGATTATTTTCCATCGTAAAAAACACTATTTCGTTCTGTTTCCCAAAGGGTCAATTCGATAGTGAATTTTTCATCTAATCGTTTACGAAGCTTATTCCAAATAACTAACGTTATATTTTCAGCTGTTGGAATCAAATTTTCAAATTCAGGACAATCTAAATTCAAATTTCGATGATCAAAAGGTTCTTTCACCTCATCATCAATGATGTCAGATAATATTTTTAAATCAATTACATAGCCTGTTTCGGGATCTATTTCTCCATCCACACATACTAATAAAGTGTAATTATGTCCGTGATAATTTGGGTTATTACATTTTCCGAAAACCACATCGTTCTTTTCATCTGAAAATGTAGGATTAAACAAACGATGTGCAGCGTTAAATGTTTCTCTTCTACAAACTTTCATAATATTCTGGAGTTATTTTATCCGCAAAATTTGCTAATATGTATTTAAACCAGTAGGTGAATTTCAAGGGCTCTTCATTAATTTCTACCAATAAATCCTCCATTTTTACCCAGCGATATGCTTGAGCTTCTTCAAGATTTATCAAAGGTACGTCATTAAATTTACCTAATAAAACATGATCCAATTCGTGTTCCGATACCCCCCCCTCTAAATCTACTTGATATATAAAATAAAATGCCTGTTTCAATGGAGCTTCAATTCCCATTTCTTCTTTCAGACGTCGTTGGGCAGCTTCTAAAGTTGTTTCAGATGTTCGTTGATGAGAACAGCAGGTATTTGTCCATAAATCAGATGAATGATATTTACCTGTTGCCCGTTGGTGAATTAACATTTCGTTATTATCATTCCACAATATTATTGAAAAAGCACGATGCAAACAATTTTTCTGATGCGCCTCTAATTTATCCATCTCCCCTATTGGCAAATCATTTTCGTCTACCAAAATTACTCTTTCACTCATAATTATTTAATGTATAACAACCCCTTTACTAGTTTTAAGTACTTCAGACTTTGGTTTATTTCGACTTAAACTAAAAGAAAAAGTACAACCCAAACCAACAGTACTTCGCACATTGATAGACTGTCCATGTGATTCAATGATGTGTTTCACAATCGCTAACCCAAGACCTGAACCACCTTCATTTCTGGTCCTACTTTTTTCTACACGGTAAAAGCGTTCAAACAAACGAGGTATATCTTTTTTATCAATACCAGGACCATTATCTGAAACCTCAATCAACAACAAATCGTTCATCTCGTGAAAACGAATCTTGGTCTCTCCTCTTTCATTTCCATAATTAATTGAATTTGTTATCAGATTTAATAGTACCTGTGCGATTTTCAGTTTATCTGCATACACTTGGTAGGAAGGGTAATCTCTAGAAAAAGTAACAGAAATATTTTTTTCTTTGCTTTGTAATTCCAATGATTCAATAATTTCCTTTGTTAATTTTTTAATATCAAACAACTGAAAATCCATTTGTAAAGTATTTACTTCCAGTTTAGTAATCTGATCTAAATCTTCAATCAAATGCACCATTCTGTCCACAGAAATCGATGCCCTTTCTAAAAACATGCGATTTACTTTTTCATCTTCTAATCCTCCTTCCAATAAGGTAAGAATATAGCCTTGAATAGAAAATAAAGGAGTTTTTAACTCGTGTGCAAGATTACCTAAAAACTCTTTACGGAAAGTTTCTTTTTCTTTTAAATTAGTAATCTCTTCATTTCGTTCTTTCGCCCATTTTTGGGTCGCTTTTTCTGCTTCTTCAAAAACAGATTCAGTTAATTTATATACTCTAGAGGTACCTGACTGTGTTTTTTCTTTTTGAATAGAACGATATAAAACTTTTAAACGTCTATTGATAAAAATGTCTATAAAATAGGAAAAGACAAAATAAGAAACTAAACCAACAGTGATTGGTCCAGTAACAAAAAGCCACATTGGAATAGATACATTTAAATAAAATGCACAAATAAGAATAATCAATGTTGCAAGTAGCACAAAACCACTCGCATAGATTATAAAATAAATTGGTTTACTGTTTTTCACCATTCACAAATGTATATCCTACACCTTTAATAGTGCGAATATAATCATCTCCTAGCTTTTCTCGTAATTTTCGGATGTGAACATCTATTGTTCTTTCTCCAACAATCGTCTCTGTACCCCAAACTTTACCTAAAATCTCATCTCTAGTAAATACTTTTTGAGGCTTACTTATTAATAATTCAAGTAATTCAAATTCTTTTTTTGGTAATTGAATCACCCCATCTTTTATCTCAACGAGGTATTTTTCTCTGTCAATTTTTATTTGTCCAACTTCAATTATTGTGTTTACCGATTGAGGTTTTACTCTTCGAAGTAAAGATTCAACTTTACTAATTAATAATCTTGGACGAATAGGTTTAGAAATATAATCATCTGCACCTGCTTCAAAACCAGCAACCTGAGAATAATCTTCTGCACGTGAAGTTAGGAAAGCAATGATTGGTTGTGGAAAATTAGTCATTTTACGAATTGCGTAACAAGCTTCAATTCCGTCCATTAAAGGCATCATCACATCCATAATAACTAGAACCGGCTTGTTTTTTTGAAACATTTCCAAAGCCATTTGCCCATTATTAGCAGTAGATATAGTGAATCCTTCTTTCTCTAAATTATATTTTAGAAATTCTAAAATATCTGGTTCATCATCAACCAACAGAATGTGAATAGATTTTTTTTGGCTTGGGTCAAATGAAAACATAGGTATTGAATTGTAAAATTTATATAGCAAATGTATCCCCAAAAGAACTCCCTATGCTTAAGTAAAGTTTACTATTACATTAATGATTGATAATTTGAATTAACGGACAGTTAACATTTCCTTAACAAAGGTAATAGTTTATTAAAGGAACTTTGTTTAAAATTTAATTTAAGCATGAAAAATCTATTTTTATTTATTGTTTTCTCCTTTTTAACATTAACATTTTATGCGCAAAACGCTTCAATACAAGGGAAAGTAATTGACGAAATGAATGGTCAGACTGTTCCTGGAGCTAAAATCTTTTTGGATAGCACTGTGAAAATAACTGTATCCGACTTTGACGGGAAATTTTCATTTGAAAATTTAACAAATGGTGAACATACAATAACAGTAAAATATCCTACCTACGTAACGAAAAGAACTGCTGGAATTGTTACAAAAGAAGGAGATATAACTTATTTAACAATAGCAATAATTTCTGCTGAAAAACAATTAAGCGTTGCTCGCGTAAGAACTAAACCAAAAGCAGAAACAAATAATGCTCTATTATTAGCACAAAAAAACGCTACTACTGTAAGTGATGGTATCTCTGCAGAATCCATCCGTAAAACTCCAGATAGAAGTACAAGTGATGTATTAAAAAGAATCAGTGGTGCGAGTATTCAGGACAATAAATTTGCTGTAATACGTGGTTTAAATGATCGTTACAACGCTGCATATATTAATGGAGCCCCACTTCCTAGCTCCGAATCAGATCGTAAAGCATTTTCTTTTGATATCTTTCCTGCGAACATGCTGGATAACTTAGTAATTATCAAAACTGCAACTCCAGATTTACCAGGGGAATTTGCTGGAGGTATTATTCAGGTAGTAACAAAAAGTATTCCTGAAAAAAACTTTCAATCTCTAACTTATTCAGGCGGTTATAATACAATTACAACAGGTAAAGATAAATTATCCTATAAAGGAGGTAAACTTGATTGGTTAGGCATCGATGATGGTAACCGTAAAATGCCTAGTAGTATTCCTTCAACCTCCTTGTTTCCTGTAAAAAACGTAGACCAAGCAGCTTTAGCAAAGTCGTTTAATACAGATTGGGGTTACACAAATTCAAAATTTGCTCCAAACACAAATCTTCAATACTCTTTTGGTTGGAATAAAAAAATAGATACTAACCGCTACTTTGGAATAATTAGTGCTTTAAATTATAACCGCACCTTTGTTTACACAGAAACTGAACGAAACTCCTACGATAATGGTACAGAATCAACCAAATCTTTGTTAACAGAATCATATACAGATAAAAACTACAGTACTCAAACATTAGCGGGAGCATTATCCAA
>CANGOA010000103.1 GCA_947455255.1 Flavobacteriia bacterium
AAGTGTCTTGAATTGCAACTAGACTATCCTTTTGAATTTTAAAGTATTGTTGGTCCATTCCAGTTCTCTCAATCAAATACGCCATAACATCTCGATTCAGCCATCCTTTTCGTGTGAATTCCATTAACTCTTTTTGGATGGGATATAAATATCTCCATCCATCATGAAAAATAATTACACCAAGTAAGTTTTGTGCTGCGATTCCACTTTTGAATCGATTAAAACGTTCCGGTTCATTTTTAGCCCAATAAATCAACTTTTGTGCATTGATACTATCGATGTTGTTTTTCTTTCTCCAATCAATATCTTTCTTACGGTATTTCTGATCTTTATAAATCATCCTCAAAATGGGAAATATGGAATTTGACTTTTTCGTTTTGTGTTTACGATAGAGTCGATACGTTTTAACTATTGAAAATGGAACAAAATTATGGGAGTCCATGTACAACATAAAAAAGGAAGAGCCAGCTTGAAATGCTTGAATGAATAAAGAGTCGTCTATTTTATACTTGGTATTGTAGGTGTAGCATATTGCAGCATCGTAATCATCATGGAAACCTTTAAATTGTTTGAAACAAGTTTTGTATAATTCAAAAACCTTTGTATTATTTTGTTGAACTTTATAATACTTAATACTATCTATGTATTTGTAGTACATGGAGTAGTCTTGCGAATAGTACGTATGGCCAATACAAAAAAAGAAAATGGAAATAAGAAAGTGTTTTAACATCTATTTAAAAAAATTATAAATATCCAATTTCACTAATTCCCAATGTTTTTGCTGTAAACAAATGGGATTGAAATCATTTTCGGATAATTCAAAATCGATTACTTTTTGTTTCAATAATTTAGTATCATGCGTGTAAGGATTTCTTTTTTCGTGGAATGAAAACATATCTTCAGAAGTAAAAAAAGGTAGCAGTGCATGAATATCCCAAAAATCTTTTTTCCGCCCATTTTGTAGTATTACATCCATTTTCATCGCAATAATATCTTCGATAGCAACCATTCGTATATCATCGAGGATTAAAGGAGTATAGTTAAATTTATCTGTGTAATACACATCTAGTTTTATGGCATTCGTTGGTGAATCCCCTATAAAAAAGGATTTCCCCATTCCGATGATTGGAATTGATAGTGAATCAACATATTCAAAATGAATTTTTAGAATCTCTTCTAATTGCTTGAAATCGATACTTCCATAAGGTTCGTCTGTAAATAAATCGATATCAACCGATAAACGATGTCCTATTTGTAAACTGAGCGCTGTTCCTCCGACTAATTTAAAAGGTTTAAATTCTTCTAAATGCATCAATTTTATAAGGGAAGTTTTTAAAAGATCGCTTACAGTTTCATAGTGTAATTTTTTTATTTTCATACGTTATCTTATAATTTATAAAATCTACGTATTTCTTCTTTCTCTTGTTCATTACCACGTTCTGATACACGTTTTATTACACTTTCTTTTTCTTTGTGCCATTGTATTTTATCAATATCGGTATCCCAAAATAAAATAGGTCTAATTTTAGTTAAATCGGGTTTGGTAGTATCTACTTGTGCTTTAGCCTTTTTGATTTCATAGAATGCTTGTAAGGTTAAAATAAATCCTTCTTCGAGATGTAAAAAATCTTCTGTTTTTAAAGAAAGTGCAGGGGTAAATTTTCGTTTTGCTTTTGTGATACTAACGATTGTTTGTAAGTGCTCATGCACGCTTTCAGCAAATTCCTTTTTGGAAATTTTTCTTTTTTTTAATTCGTTTTCTAAATAATGCCCCGGATGTAATCCTTTTAATAGGTCTAATGTTGCATTCATGATAAGTGTTTTATCAAAAATAAACAATTTTGTTTACTTTTTAAACTAAATAATGAATTGTTTATTATTCCTATACTTCAAAAAACAAATAATTTTTTGAATAAAGTGATGGGGTAAAGTTTATTACTTCATTGCCCATCTCTTCATGATTTTGTATTACTTCGGATTATTCGTATCGATAATTTTAATATATTTTTTCCAGCGTTTGTCTTTATGTAACGAAACAAGATTCGGGTTGTTTACAAACGAAGCCGAACCTCTTAATTGAAAATATTCTGCTAATAAACGAAGTTGTTCAAATGCGCCTTCTTTGTCATTACACATCGCGTATGCATCTAAGCATTCGATTCGTTGCATAAATGTACCGTTTAACACATCTAATTTAAAAGCTTGGTCGTATAATTGTTTAGCAACTTGGTAATTTTTGAGCTCACTTTCCTTTTTGGCTTTCATTGTAAGTGCCATAAAATGTTGCCATTCGATATAGCTTTTAAGTTTGCTTTTTGTAGCTAATTTATCTACAACAGAATTGTCTTTATCGCAAAAATGGAATGCAAATTTTGAAATTTTATAAGCAGTTTCATAATCACCAGCTTCTTCAAATTGTTTATTGACTTTCATGACATTTGTTACTGTTAGCTGCATAGGGATTTTTGTGAAATTTTCCTGATTTTGAAAGCAATTACGTAATTGTTTTTCAAGCGAACTCGAATCAGCTAATTTTAGATTGTTTCGTTCTTTTTCAGAGATGTTCCATTTGCTATTGAACGCGATTAATCCATTTGATAAACTTGGGACAAACGTTGTCATGTGATTGGCTTGATTGATTTTGTTAAATGACCAATCAAAATGAGGGAAGTTGTTAGTTTTAACAATGGAGTCAAAGCGCTGAATACTTTGTGTAAACGATTGCTCCATGAGTCCTTCTGTGCCAGATTCTACATAAACAAAGGAATTGTTGTTAGGATGTTTTTTTAGAAAGTTCTTTCCTAGTTTTACTAAGTCGTCATCGCCATTCATCACCATGTTTGGGCTAGCTGCAATGATGCCATGAAACAACGGATTTTCTTTGAAAACGCTATAAAGTAAGAACGTACCACCTAAGGAATGTCCAATCCCAAATCGAAATTTTTCTGTACGGTAATTTTTTTCGATCAAAGGGAAGACTTCTTGTTCTAGGTGCTTCATTAATTGATTTGTCGGTTCATATAGGGTGTCGTTTTTCATAATCTCAGGTGTGAATTCCGTCCAACGTTCTTCGGTATGTATTCCTACGATAATCATTGGAAGTGTTGTTGTACCAGATAAGGTATAGTAATCATTTATTGCTGTGGTCATCTTAAAATAGGGAGGGAATTGACCATCAAAAACATAAGCAACAATCATTTTACCAGTTGAGTCAGCCACATACTGTTCGGGTAGGTACACATCAATTTTTCGTTCTTTTCCAAAGATTTTGGAGTTAATCGTATGATTGATGGTTTTCGCTTGTGGTTCTACTTGCGAAAAACCGTTAAACATGCTCGTTAGTAGGCAGATGGAAAGGATGATTTTTTTAAACATAGGATAATATTTATGAATTATGAATTATGAATTATGAATTATGAATTATGAATTATGAATTATTTAGGTTTATATAACAAATCCTTTTTATCAATTCCCCAAGCATCAAGTGCTGTTTGAAAAGCAAGGTCAAGAGTTGGATACATCGGTTTGAAGGCATCTCCAGAGTTATTATAATAGAAGGCCGACAAGGGGAAAATTAAGAGTTGTCGATCCATTTTATTCTCGTTGATTGCATTTTTCATAAACTCAATATACGTTGGGTTAAAAATCATTTCAGGTAAGCAACCAAGTATGTGTGTATAGGTAATCCAGAAAGCTGCCTCAATCGTTTTTTTTTGTTTACGAGTGAATTTTGATTGATAGTTTGCTAACTGATTTTTGGAAATAATTGTATTGATTTTTTTAAAATTAACTTGAAAAATAGCTTCATAAACATCCTGATCAAAATCACGATGTTTTGCAATAGCTTGATCACTACGTGAAATTTTCTCACAGTTAAGTACTAAGCTGTCTATTTGAGCAAATACGGATTTACTCCCTGTTAGAATAAGAACAGTAATAAGAATTAGTGTTTTCATGTTCATTGATTTTTAGGGTTAAACTTTATTAATTACAACAAATCTAGACACATCCTTTTTCAAAAAATTGTATTTTTGGGACATTATCCGAAAGTATGGAAGAAAACCTAGATCAATTCATTACCCTTCCCGTAAAAAGTGAAATGTTAAAACCATATATTTCGTATTTCTATTTTCATACTTCTACGAGTAAGCATTTCTCTAAATCGTTCACTTTCTATCCGAACTTTAAACATGCTATTACTGCATATGCTAATTCTAAATCGTTAAAAATCAATGTTGGTTCTCATAAAATAATACCAAGTGAAACGGTAAATGTATTGTATACGATGAACTACGATAAAGCCTATCAAGTTTTTTTGAGTGGGGTTTTCTCTAAAATTGGCATTGTTTTTCATCCACTTGGGATTAATCATTTTATTGATACGGACTTAGTAAAGATTTATAATTTAGATCAAAGTCATGCATTTTCGCATTTTGGAAATGAATTTGTTGAAGTACTCACACGAGTTTTTGAAACGGAAGAACTTGATACCAAACAACAACTACTAGAGAATTTCCTAATATCAAAGCTTCAAGCTTTTAATCAACCAATTTTGAAAAAGGCCGTTGAACTACTTTTTGAAAATCAGTCGGTTTTAAAGATTGAAGAAATTGCTGATAAATTAGAAATCAATCGAAAACAACTGCTTCGTATTTTTCAAAAACACCTTTGTTGTTCTCCGGAAACCTATCGCAAAATGATACGTTTTCGAAATGCTTTTAATCAGTTGCAGACAGATAAAGATAGAACCCTAACTGATATTTCCTTGTTTCATAATTACTACGATCAATCGGATTTTAATCGACAATTTAAATCAATTACGTCTGAGCAACCCAAAAATCTATTGAAAAATATTAGCCATGTGGGGAACGAGGATACGTATTGGAAGTTTGACTAAATAAATTCCTCCTAATTTTTCTTATATTCATATAGTAGATTAATAATCAAATGTTTTCAATATTATAATTTATTACTTTAGCGCTTACTATATTTAATCAAATCATTCTATATGTATAAATTTCAGCTTGTTATTATATTTTCAATTATAACTGTATTTTCTTATTCTCAAAATATTAAGTTCACTACAAAGAAAATTTTCTTAAATCCATCAGATACTTTAAATAATTGTTATACAATTGTATATCCTAAAAGTATTCCTTATAAATCATTTTTGATTTTAATACCTGGGTTTGGTCAAACTTCATCAGATGTTTTTTTACAATCTGATTTGCCCACAAAATTTGCTGAAAATGGAATTTTAACTATTATTCCAAGTTTAAGTGAGGGCGAACTTTCTTTTGGTGTGGATAGTAGCAGTCAAAAATCACTTTCCTTGATTTACAAAGATGTAACTTCAAAAATTAAATTATTAGATGCAAAGTTTTACATAGGAGGATTTTCGCTCGGTGGAAGTTGTGCAATCAAATTTGCGGAAGAAAGTGAAATCAAACCGAATGCAGTTTTTGCTATCGACCCTCCTTTAGATTTTGAAAGGGTATTTAATAGCGCTGAAAGAAATATTCGTCAAGCAGAAGAAGGAAATATAAACCCAGAAAGCGTTTTTTTAGTCAAGAAATTAATTCAGTTAAATGGTGGGGCACCCTATGAAAGAAAATATAGTTATTATCAAATGTCCCCTTATTCGTTTAACGATAATACACAGAAAGCGGTCAAAAAATTAGTTAATATCCCAATTAAAATATTTTGTGAACCAGATATTAATTGGTGGATAAATGAAAGAAATTCAGATTTATATACGATGAATGTATTAGATTGTTCAGCTTTTATTAATGAGTTAAATAAATTAGGAAATCAAAGCGCTTCTCTTGAATTGTCCCAAAATAAAGGAGTTAGAAAACCTTCAAATAGTAAACATCCTCATTCTTGGAGTATTGTAGATAGTAACACTCTAATTAAATGGTTATTAAAACATTAATTTAACCCTGAAAATACAAAAAATTATTTCAAAATTCATATTTCTTATTTCAATTGGATATTTTCTCAATGCTTGGTCGTAGTCGTACATAAACTTTAATTCTTCAAAAATGAATTGTATATCCTGTTTCAAAAGTGAGTCTTTATTTTGTTGAGCAATACTTGGTCATGCAATAAAACAAAGAAATAAAACGAAAAATAGTTTCGTGTTTAGGAGTGAATTTTTCATTATTGGATTTTTGTGATAAGTTTTTGATTGCTAATGTTATGTTTTTTTGTCACCTCCCTCGTTTTCCCAGCGCTACCGCTTAGTCTTCGAAAGCATCGCTTTCTCACCTCTAAGAGGGAAGTAGCTTATTAGCTTATGGTGTATTTCCGTCACTCGTCACACGTCACACGTAACTCGTCACTCTCACCTCCCTTCATACATCGCCATTTCTGCCATGAATTGTTGCGCAATAGGATCGTCTTTTAAGGACACGATTTTTTCGCTTGCTAATTCTTGTGGGGCAAATACAGGTGCTGGAATTTCGGTGGTGGTTTCTGTAAGGTTGTTGTTGTTGTTGATTGTTTTGTACACCACTTTTTCGCGTACCACTTTTTGGTAAATCGTGTCGTGGATGGTGTTTGTAGAAACCTGGGTTGGACCTTCTTTGTAGATTGTACGTATGGATGAATTCGATTTTGGCCAAATTATAAGAAAAAATGTAACCACTGCGGCAACTGCAAGCACTGCTTGGTACAACGGTATGGTACGTGTGGATGAGGTCGGAAGTACCAAGGGTTTTGTAGCGTGTTTTTCGTTAGGAATTGTTTGTGTTGCCAGTAATAATTGGTATTGCAAACGGTAATTTTCTTCCCCGATGTGCGCGCGAACCAATGCTTGATCTTCTGCTGTCAAGTCTTCAAACGCACTCTTTTCAAGGAGTTCGTAAATGTATTCTTCGTTTTTGGTAGATGTGCTCATCTTAAAAATGTTTAAAAAGTTGGTCTAAACCAGTTGGTTGGTAAATTTTCAGTTGGTCTGCCATTTTTTGCGTGGCATAAAACAAGCGCGACTTCACGGTTCCCAAAGAAACTTCGGTGATATCAGCGATTTCTTGTAGTGAAAAATGTTCTAGGTGTCTCAAAACAAATACCGTTTTATGTGCATGCTCTAAGTTACTCAAACTTTTTTCAAGTAGGATATGAAAACGTTCTTTTTCTGCTAAATCTTCGGTGATATGTCCGTGTTCTGTGAGGTTATCTTCATACGAAACGACGTATTGATTGCGGTAGGAAGATTTGCACATGTTGGACGCCACCGTAAATACCCAAGTATAGAATTTTTTACTTGGATCGTAGAGGTGTTTTTTCTCCAAAATTTTCAAAAAGAGTTCTTGGACAAAATCTTGTGCTGTTTCTTCTTGTTTATTCAACATCTTAAAGAAATACCCCATCAATTTGGGACTATACCTTCGGTGAAGTTCCGTGATGGCAGGGTGGGAGTGATGCGCGATAATGTCGCGCATCAATTCCTCATCGCTGAGTTTGGTGATGGATCTAAATAAACGCATATTACTTGGTTTGATTAGGATTCCATGGTTTCCACTCGACGATCATTCTGTAATTCTCCCAGATGTTGAAAGGGGGTATTGATTTTTTACTTTTAGGTTCAAAATAATACAAACAGTCAGCATTTGAAGAATGAGTATCTAAAATTAGATTGAAATTTTGTAGTAAAAATGGTGTTGAATGTATGGTTAAACCTTTCTTAAAATCATACAATTTATTCGTAACTATAGAATCACTATATTTTTGAATAAGTCTTTTTTCGTTTTCTGATGCAAGTCTATAATTTGGATAATAATTTATTGTTTCTGAAGAGATAATGTAAGGATATGTATTGTTAAAATATTTCTCTTTCGTGAAATAGTTTTCTTTGGTTTCATTTTTTCTAGAAATATTTTGTATCGCTTTTTTTGAAATTAAAAAGTCTTTAAACGCTTGATTAGATCTCCATTCATTAAATTTTTCAAGTTGAATATTTGTAAGATTATTGAGTGTTTCAAATTCTTTGAATTTGCAATCTACTTTAGATTCGTCATCAAAAAGTATTGATTTTTTGATTTCATTCCATAAGGAAGTATCTGGAAGTGAGTTTTTATATTCGTTTGAATTTTCACCAAAGATATTCTTATTCCAGTCAACAAATTTTTTGTAATCTTTTACGATTAGATCATATTGGTCACAATATAAGTTTTGACTTATTTTTAGTGTGTTACATGGAGCAACTTCAGGTGTTTTATTTGTTCCTTGAACTATTATTCCTTCCCATCTTTTCCACTTCACCATATTTCTAAAACCAATGTATTTCAATTGATTTGCATCCGTTACAACTCCTTTTTTGTGGTTTTCGTTAACTTCAATCGAACCATTGATTACTTTATTACTATCCGAAGTCCATTCGGCAATTCCAGATTCTAGGTAATAAACAACATTTTTGTATTTTGGATCGATGAAAGAATTGATTTCGTTTAAATTACACAATGCGATGGAGTCAATCTCAAAGGTCATTTTAACTGATTTCGACTTTGTATTTAGTTTATTATTGGCAATAGCCAGTTGTTTGATGCGTTGATAGTCTTCACTGCTTGGGAGAGAAAACACAGGAACATACGGGTATTTTTCAAACGTGTTTATCTTATAATCTGTTAAGCTGTTTTGATAATATTTTTCAACGGTAAAATCAGATTTAGGAGCATTTACGATACGCGTAATGTATTCGTTTGATTCTAAATACCATTCGAAAATACGGTTAGTTCTCCACGTAGTATAGTTTAGTGCTTGTTGTTGCGTAACCCCAATCATGGGCATATTTCTGTATGCTGGATGTTTGTATGATTCAGAGTTGTAATGTTCACATTCCCCTTTTTTTACCAAAGTTGTGTCGGGTAAATTATCACGGTATTCGGGTGAGTTTTCGCCATAATACTGTTTTTGGTAGTTTAAAAATTCTTCCCAATAAAAATGAGTAATTTCCGATTTGTCAACACCTAGATTAGGTGAAAGTTTCAATGTAGGTAAATCAGCAATATCTGGTCTGATTTCCATCATAATTCTAAAACCAACACGTGGGTCTGGTGCGCTATACGTTGCTTTTTTATCGAAGGTACAATTTTCAAAAACATCTGCCCAGGATCCACCTTTGATGATACCTTTCGTACTTGTCAATTCAGCGACATTTCCAAACGTGTTATGTAAGCCTAAGTCGTTCGTTGGATACGCATGTACTGGAAGCATTTGAAATCCTCCATCTTCTTGATATCCTTTCTCTGGTTTGATATTCGCTAAATATGGAATTATTGTTGT
Source organism: Flavobacteriia bacterium (assembly GCA_947455255.1). Lineage (GTDB taxonomy): Bacteria > Bacteroidota > Bacteroidia > Flavobacteriales_D > Crocinitomicaceae > CANHVK01. The sequence continues at coordinate 9,286 of CANGOA010000103.1, forward strand.
TTTCCCTTCGAATTCAGATTTCATTAATCCTTTTTGGTCAAGATCTTTCGTTACAATGTTATCATTCGGAAATGGCGTAATCGCTTTTTCATTTTTTGAACCTGCAGCGTATCTCCATTCCTCTTCAGTTGGAAGACGAAAAATAACATATGGATGACTTGAGTTATTTTTTTCAAGTTGATCATTATATTGCTCGGTTAACCACTTACAATATTCAACTGCGCCTTCATACGAAATATTGACGACTGGATAATTATTAAACGCTGGGTGCCACCCATACATATTCACCATTGGATCATTGAAAGTTTTCATTAATTCGTTCCATTTAGTGCTATCTACCATACATTTAGCATACAAATCGTAATTTTTTAGCTTTTTTAAATTGTTCAAAAACAGCCGATAATCTTTATTCGTAACCTCATATTTTCCCATCCGTAGGTTGTCTTCATACGGACCTCTATTAATCCCAGTATTTGGATACTTGTTAAACATTGGAAATTCTTTATCTATTTTTTTTAAATCAAGGTTTTCAGTTATGAAAGGGTAGTCTTTTTCTCCGTCAATTAACACATCGAAAGATTCGAATTTAACTTTTGGACTTTGTCTTTGAAAAATGATTGAGACCAATTTTGTAGATTCAGTATATAATGCAATGTTTCCAATTTCTTTATAATATTTCGCTAAACTTAACAATGAAGGTAGGTAAATAGATAATTTAGTAGTTTGGTCTATTGTATCTCCTATGATAAAATCATGTTTAAGAAAATCGAGTACATATTTCTCTCCATAGTTTGATTTAATTAGATGAATATAACTAATTGGTTTTTCGCTGTAACGATATGTTAGTCCGTGCAAAAACAATTTGTTTCCAAATACATTATTATAAAAAGCTACAATACTATTTGAAAAATATAAGGGTACTTGTTTTTTAATAATTAACCTTAAAGGATTTAATTGATCCTCATTCGAAATTAAATCTATTTTGTCTTTATTGGTTACACTATCAAAAGCAACGTTATTAATGCCGTTTAACTGTAGTCTTTCGAGTGTTTTTTCAGTGTATTTATAAGTGTTTTTAAATGTAGGGTGAATAATGAAATTTGGTGTTACGATAACCCTTGGATTTACGGATTTTACTTTTTGAAGTATTAATAGAGCAATATACTCCTCATATCCAACAGATACTAAAACAGCATTGTCTTCTAATTCAGAAAGCATATTTTTAGCATTTATCAAATCGATGGTAGTGATAAAATTTGATTTTGCTATTTCATCAATAATACTTTTGGATTTTATGGTGTCTTGTATTCCTTCATAATAAACCAATAGACTCCATAAAATTCGTTTATCAAATGGTTTAATTTCTTGCGCTTTCAATAAATAGGTGTAATCCAATTTTAAGTGATAATTGTCTTTGTTATGCATGATGTAATTACCTTCAAACGTAGTTGGAATATTTTTATACGCTTGATCAGCAATTTTAGCATATTGAAATTTAGAACCTGACATATCAATTCCAGTTCCAGGTTTTGAATTTTCCATCAACTTCGTAACCTCCATTTGATATGCACACTTCGTTGCTGAAAAATAATTCAACCACGCATTGGCGTCTTTTTTGTTTTGGTGTACTTTTTTCTCCCATAACTTCATTTGGGTTTCATAGTATTCGATGGGTTTCTTGTTTGTTCGAACAAGCAATGTTCCGTAAGGTCCCAACTCTATTTGTTCCGCTTCTTGTGCAAACATTGTGAAGGATGTCACACACAACATTGCGATATAAAAGAATTTTTTCATGGTTTAAAATGTTTACTTCACGATTAATGGGAGGCCTAATTCCAAGAATGATGAATTGATTTCGAACGTAATACTCACGAGTTCGAAAAAGGTTCAATGAAAGTAGAAAAAAAATGTAAATACCAACTTCATCTTTTTTTTGAAAGAGGTGAAATAATGTTTATTCCTATGGATTATGTGATTTTTTACACGTTATTCCTATGAAAAATGTGATTTTATTCAACTGATCATCCAATTACATTTTGAAAACACACGTAT
>CANGOA010000104.1 GCA_947455255.1 Flavobacteriia bacterium
AGCAACTTCTGGTAGATTCAACCCTTTGTATTCGTTGTATTTTGTACTCATTCAATCAAAAATTTGGTGACAAGTAACAAAGATAAGAAATTTGAGGGGAATTTTATAAAATCTCAAAAAGTCGAGCGACCAACTTTTTCTCTTCTTTTTCCCAACAATATTCTTCGCGAGCTTTTTGGGTATTTTCTTTCCAAATTGCGAGTTGATTTTGGTTAGCAAAAATGGCTTCAATGGTTTCTGCTATGTCTTTTGGTTCATGTGAAGGTAGCAATTTACCGACATCGTGTTTGTCTAAAATAGCGCACAATTCTGTTAATGGACTTACTAAAATTGGAACTCCAGATGCGAGGTAATCAAATACTTTATTGGGTAAAGCAAAACGGTAATTTAGGTTGGTCGATTTTTCTAAAGATACACCTAAATCTGCCTGAAAAGTATAAGCTGCGAGTTCACTAAACGGAACTTGACCTGCAAAATGCACCTGATGTAATTCCAATTCCAAGGTTTTTTCAAGTAATTGTTGGTGAACATCTCCAGATCCGACAATTAATAAGTGGTATGTTGCTGGTAAAAACGTAAATGCCTGAATCAATTCTTCTAACCCACGGTCTTTGTTGACAGCACCTTGGTAAATTAACAAATGATCGGTTGGTGCAATGCCAAATTGTTCACGGACATTCAAAACATGTGCGGTTGCTCCATAGCCTTGTAATTTGGGGACATTACGCACCACATGCACAGGAATATGGTACTTATCGGAATATACTTCTGCCAAGGTATCGTTGACGGTAAACATAGTTTTTAGTTTCGGAACCATGTACGATTCGAGTCGCAACCAAATGTCACGGATACGTTCGCGACCAATCAATTCAGGTACTTCGGTGAAATATTCATGACTGTCGTAAATTAACCTAGAACCTTTTAATCTTGACATCAAAAAGTTAGGAAGCAAGGTGTCTAAATCGTTTGAAAAGTAAACGCCACGACGACGAAACAACAAATAAAAAAACAAACGTAAGTTATATTCTGCGTAAAATTTAAACCCTTTTTCAAAACGTAATGACATACGATGTACTTTGTAAGTACGCTGATTTACAGGCTTACTATCTTTTTTTAGTCGACCGATTAAGGTAATTTTATATTCTGGAAAATTGGAACAAATCGTTTCACATACCTTGTGCACACGTTGGTCAGTAACCAAGTCGTTGATGACAGAAATATAGATGCGTTTTGTTTTCATATTATTGATAATGACCTCTAAAAGAATATATGATAATTTTATTTTCTAAAACTTCATAAATGATTCTATGTTCTCGATTTATTCTTCGAGACCACCAACCTGAATAATTGTGTTTTAAAGGTTCAGGTTTTCCAATCCCATCGAATGGTGTGTCAATGATTGAATGTAAAAGTTCAGTTATTTTCTTTTGAATGTTTTTATTCCCTGCTTTTTTCCAAAATTCTAAATCATTTTTAGCGGTAGGGGAATATTCTATTTCCATAAATTATCGATGTCTTTAATCTCTAATTTAATTCCTTTTCCCTCTTTGATTTCTTTTTTGCTTTGCTCCATTTTTTTCACAAACTCAGCAGAATATGGTTTGTCAACCGTTAATTTCATTTTTAACGCCTTCACAAACGCTTTAAGAGCATTTTCTTGTTCCGTATTAAAAGTTTGTATGGTCCAAGTATTATGTGCTTCCATAGTGTTTAAATTAGTATACCAAATTTACAAAAAAATACAGCGAATTCAAAATTCTACAACATCGTTAACAAAAAAGGCAATTCCCCCAAGTCTTTGATTTTATGTTGACCAGCAGATTTTCGGTGCTTTTCGTTTGGATCAAACAAGATGGCTTGCATTCCTACTTGTATGGCACCAAGAATGTCTGTCGTATGGTCGTCACCAATCATCACGCTTTCTTGTGGAGTCGCTTTTGCTTGAGATAAAGCATAATGAAAAATATCGCGATGAGGTTTCGTTTTCCCAACCATTTCAGAACAAACAATCACATCAAAAAAATCGAATAGTTCGGATGCTTTCAGCTTGACGAACTGTGCTTCTGCAAATCCGTTCGTGATGATATGTAATTGATAGCGTTTTTTGAGTTCAACCAATGTTTCATGCGCATTGGGAAATAAGATAGTTTCTTTAGGTGCTGTTGCTACATAATCGTTGTTGAGGCGGTCTGCAAAGCCCAAATCATACACTTCGACACGTTCCAATGTTTTTTGAAAACGAACAATACGGAGTTCATCTTTGGAGATTTTGCCTTTTCCGTATTTCTTCCACAGTTCATTATTGATGTTGTGATAGACTTTGTGAAAATGTAAAAAATGATCGAAATGTTGCGCTAAGTCGTGTTGGTCGTAAATTTTCTGTAAAGCGTTTCTAGAATTTTGTTCGAAATCCCACAAAGTACGGTCTAAATCAAAAAATACGTGTTTGAGAAATACCATCAGAAGAAAGATGCAATCGCGAATGCAATGCCTGTGGTTAACAATCCATTACATACCATTCCCAATAATATAAGTGGGTAGGTAAATTTATTTTTTCCGAAAAATTTAGCGGCAACAATCGTGCCTACAGGAACAGACATAAACAAGGGAGCAAAAAAGGAAATTCCTACAATACCCAGTTTGCGTTTCATCTTAACTACGCCTTTATTCAGAGGAGTGAAGGTCTTTTTTTGCTTGAGTGGAATACCTGTTTTCAAAGATTCAAGATAAGCTGCATGTTTTTTTTCACGCGCTCGTCTCAATAGAAATTCCCCTAGAAAGTAGAAGACAGTTCCACTAAAAAATGCACCCGCTAAACAGGAAAAATAGGTTTCGAAAAATGTCAATCCTGCAGCTGGTCCACCAAAAGGAGTAAACAGAAATTTTACCGTTGAAAGTAAAAAGAAGGTGCTGTAGGTAGCGAAATTCATCGGTTAATAACTAACATTTAATTCCAAAAGCCAAATCTCCTGCATCTCCCATCCCTGGTACGATGTAAGCTTGAGCAGTCAATTCTTGGTCAATCGCTCCAATGAAATATTGTGTGGATTCTGGTAATTGTGTTTTCAAATATTCCAATGCTTCTGGTGAAGCTATCGCAGCAACGATAAAAAGTTTACCTGGATTTCCTTGTTGTAAAAGCGTTTTGTATACACTCACCATCGAACTTCCTGTTGCCAACATTGGGTCAACGATGATTAAAGGTTTCCCTTCAAAGGTTGGAGCAGCTACGTATTCCACGTGAATTTCAAATTCGTCGTTTTGAACATGTTTACGGTAAGCGGAAACAAATGCTGAATCTGCTTTGTCAAATACATTCAAGAATCCTTGATGCATGGGTAAACCTGCACGAAGGATGGTTGCTAAAATCGGTTGCTCAACCAATTGATACACATTTGCTTCTCCTAAAGGAGTCGTTACAACTTCTGTTTTATAATCTAATTTTTTGGAAACTTCATACGCCAAAATTTCTCCTAAACGCTCCAAATTTTTTCTGAATCGCATGGAATCTTTCTGAATCTGTACATCGCGTAACTCCGCTAAAATAGGACCAACGATGGATTTGTTTTCACTAAAATTGATGATCATAACTGTGCTTTTTGTAAAGGTAAAATAAAAAAGGCAACATTTTTAGGAGAATTGAGTAATATTTTTTGTTTCCGAATTTGGCTAAAGAGGAATTTCATTTAGTAATTCTCTTAATTCTTTATCGGTAAGGGTTTCTTTGTCTGATTTGTCGTAGATAGAAAGTAGGTAAACAGTATTATCAGTAACAACAATATTTGTGATTATTCTTGCACCTCCTGATTTTCCTCTTCCTTTGGATGCAATGGCAAGACGGATTTTATAGCAGTTTTGACCAATTGGATTTCCTTGTATTGGATCTTTTTCTAAATTGTCAAATAATATGGCTATTTCATTTTTTAGAGATGCGTATTTTTTTGCCAGCTGTTTCAGTTCCTTTCGGAACTTAGGCAAAGCAATTACATTATAATTCATTTAGTAAATCTTTCGCTGGAATTCCTTTTAATTTACCAGCTTTTACGAGTTTTAACTCTTCTACAGCGTCCTTTATATCTTGCATTAATTTTGCTTTTTCTGTTGAAATCGGAGTGGCTTTTTTTACAAATTTAAAGTTCTTCAATATTTCCATAAAGAACATTGCTTTGTTGTCGCTTATTTCAAGTAAAATTTTCATAATTTCTTATTTTTCATTGTTAATCGATCACCTTTGTGGTTGAAATTTTCTGAATCTGTACATCGCGTAACTCCGCTAAAATAGGACCAACGATGGATTTGTTTTCCTAAAATTGATGATCATAACAGTGCTTTTTGTAAAGGTAAAATAAAAAAGGCAACATTTTATTCTTGAACCTACATAATTCGAAAATCAACCAATCTTTTCTGTTAAATTTGTACTATGAGTAAGGAGTCAAAAATAGATTTTAATGTCTTTAAACGTCTGTTGAAGTTTGTAAAAAACTACAAACGCTTGATGATTTACTCGTTTATTTGTACCATAACTCTTTCGATATTAGGTCCTATGCGACCAAAATTAATCGGACAAATGGTTGACAAATACATCATTTCTACCAAAAACCCGGATGCTTTATTACATTGGTCCTTAATGATTTTAGGCTTGTTGGTCTTGGAAGGAGTGTTCCAATTTTTTAATGCCTTGGTGAGTAATTTATTAGCGCAATCCATCATTCGCGATATCCGTCAAAAGCTATTCAAACACATGCTTTCATTTCGCATGAAGTATTTCGATCAAACACCCATTGGTTCGTTGGTGACGCGCTTAATTTCTGACATTGAAGCGATTGCAGAAGTATTTTCATCAGGGATGATTGAAATTGTAGGCGATTTACTGATGTTGTTTTTCGTTATTTTCATCATGTTTTTTAGTAATTGGCAGTTGACCTTATTGACCTTAATTCCAATTCCGCTCTTATTGATCGCGACCCGTATTTTTGCAAATGCAATGAAAAAATCTTTCCAACAGGAACGTCTGCAAGTCACACGTTTGAGTTCGTTTGTGCAAGAACATATTTCGGGGATGTCAATTGTACAACTTTTCTCCAGGGAAAAACAAGAAGAAAAATTATTTGACGAAATCAATCAAGACCATAAAAAAGCACACGTCAATGCTGTATGGGCGTTTTCCATTTTCTTTCCTGTCGTAGAGATCTTGAGTTCGCTTTCGATTGCGTTTTTGTTGGTGTGGGGTGCGTTTCAATTCATGGGAACGATTCCGCCAAATCCAGAACAAATGTATGGGGAAATTATTTCCTTCACCTTGTGGGTAAACATGCTATTTAGACCGATTCGTCAATTGGCAGATAAATTCAACATCTTACAACGTGGAATTGTACGTGCTGAACGTGTTTTCGAAATTTTGGATTTAAACGAACATACCCAAAAAGACGGTACGATTACCCAATTGGATTTTCATCAAGACATTCATTTCAACAACCTACATTTTGCTTATAAAGACGAAGATTGGGTATTGAAAAATATTAACCTAAGCATTGAAAAAGGAAAAACGGTCGCGTTCGTCGGTGCTACTGGTGCTGGAAAATCGACCATTGTGAACTTATTGGGGCGTTTTTACGAATACCAACAAGGCGATATTTTCATTGGAACTACGAATTTACAAGACATTCAATTGGATGTTCTCCGAAAAAACATTGCCATTGTACTGCAAGATGTATTTTTGTTTTCAGATTCGATTTATCACAACATTACCTTGCGCGACCCGTCAATCAGCAGAGAACAAGTGATTGAAGCGGCAAAAGCAGTTGGTGCACACGATTTTATAGTAAAATTACCGAATGGATACGATTACCATGTGGGAGAACGAGGAGGTGTGTTGTCTGTGGGTCAACGTCAATTGCTTTCTTTCATTCGTGCCTATGTCTACAATCCATCTATTTTGATACTAGACGAAGCAACATCCAGTGTGGACAACGAATCGGAAGAAATGATCCAACGCGCAACCGAAAAATTAACGGAAGGAAGAACGTCGATTGTCATTGCACACCGACTTTCAACCATCCAAAAAGCAGATAAGATTGTAGTAGTGGATAAGGGAGAATTGGTAGAACAAGGTTCCCACACAGAACTACTGAAAATTGATGGATTTTATAAGAAGTTGTATGAAATCCAATTTTTGAAACGAGAGAAATAAATGATTAACAAATATTGTGGCTTGTATAAATTAGATTTTTCGAGGCAAACAAGAAATTAAACCCGCAGTTTATATTAGTAAATGAGAACACGAAGTCTCAGCGGAGCTAAGTTTAATTTTGAAGTTGAACGATGAAAAAGCAATTTATATAAGTCACTTCAAATAGAAAAAAATGATTATAGTAACAGGTGCAGCAGGTTTTATTGGTAGTTGTTTAGTAAGCAAACTAAACCAAGCAGGATTTAACAACGTAGTAGTTGTAGATGATTTCACGAAACACGAAAAAGACAAAAACTTAGAAGGGAAAATTTTCGAAGCAAAAGTGGAACGTGGAGTATTCGCAGATTGGTTAGCGACAAACCAACAACAAATTGACATCATTTTTCACATTGGTGCGCGAACAGACACTACGGAGTTTGATAAGGCGATTTTTGATGAGTTGAATGTTGAATACACACAAATGCTTTGGAATTTCTGTTCAGATCATTCGATACCGTTGGTATATGCTAGTTCTGCAGCGACCTATGGTTTAGGAGAATTTGGATATGAAGACAACCACGAAGTTATTGCAAAATTAAAACCATTGAATCCGTATGGAGATTCTAAAAATGACTTTGATATTTGGGCATTGCAACAAGAAAAACAACCTCCATTTTGGGCTGGGTTGAAATTTTTCAATGTCTATGGACCAAATGAATACCACAAAGGGAGAATGGCTTCGGTAATTTTCCATGCATTTAATCAAATTAAAGCAAATGGAGGCATGAAATTGTTCCGTTCGCACAACCCAAATTACACAGATGGCGGACAATTACGTGATTTCGTCTATGTGAAAGACGTCGTGGAAGTGTGTATGTATTTAATGAACGAACAACCAACTTCAGGCATTTACAATTTAGGTTCTGGAAAGGCACGTACCTTCTTGGATTTAGCAACGAATACCTTCCATGCATTGAAAGTGACACCAAACATTGATTTCATAGATACACCGATTGACATCCGCGATAAGTACCAATATTTCACAGAGGCAAACATGAACAAGTTAGTTACTTCTGGATACAAAATTCCTTTTCACACCTTGGAGGAAGGAGTAAAGGATTATGTGGAGAATTACTTAATCGAGGAGAAGTATTACTAAGATGCACCAATTTATTCGAAAACAATTTGTCAAAACGGATTTGCAAACGTGTTGGGATTTTTTCTCTTCCCCTGCAAATTTGAAACGTATTACTCCGTCGTACATGGGATTTGATGTGAAAACAGAAGTTCCAACGAAGATGTATGAAGGGTTAATCATCGCTTATACGGTAAAGCCTTTGTTAGGAATTCCGGTAGAGTGGGTGACTGAGATCACGCATGTGAAAGACAAATCGTTTTTCGTAGATGAACAACGCAAAGGTCCATATACCATGTGGCACCACGAACATCACTTTAAAGAAGTGGATGGTGGAGTCGAGATGACCGATATAGTTTCGTACATCATCCCTTTGGGTATAATTGGTAAAATGATGCATCCCTTTTTAGTGAAACCGAAATTAGAAGAAATTTTCGCCTACCGATTCAAAATCGTGGAAGAAATTTTTGGGTAGAATTTTTGAAGCCTTAAGTGGCCATATATGAAGTGGACGTAGAAAATAAGTTAAATGTAACGTAGTCAAACCCTTGTTTGAACCCAGCCTTCTAATTTTTAGTATAAAAATTAGCGAAAGGCGTTTGTGAGTTTGGGTGCAGACAGTGAAATGAAACGTAATTTTCAAGGAACTTCATAAAGGCCTAGACTTTTTTGGCTCCACCTTTTTTTGGCAATGAAAAAAAGGTGGAAATAAAATAAATAGTAATTTTAGTATTGATTGCATCGTGAATATTATATTAATACTACAGTTAAAAAAATAACGTGAGTAAAACTGTCTATATCATCCGCAAAGAACACTTCAACGCTGCACATAAATTGTGGCGTAATGACTGGTCTGACGAAAAAAATGAAGAAGTATTTGGGAAATGTGCGAATAAAAATTGGCATGGTCATAATTTCAACCTTTTTGTGACTGTGAAGGGTGTCCCAAATCCAGATACAGGGTTTGTGATCAACTTAAAAGACCTGAGTCGCATCATCAAAACAGAAGTCGTAGATGTTTTCGATCATAAAAATTTGAACCTCGATGTTGCCTGTATGAAAGATATTCTTGCTTCTACTGAAAATATGGTCATCAAGATCTGGGAAATCTTAGAAGAACCGATTCAACTTGCTGGTGGTGTCCTTGCAAAAATTCGATTGGAAGAAACAGAAAACAATTTCGTCGAATATTTCGGAGGAAATGAACCTTATTAATTATTTTTAGTCCTTTATTATTTAGAATTAATCTAAGTTAACTTTTAGCAACATGGAAAAATATTACAAACAAGAAATAACAGACAAAATATCAACGGCTTACACTGAAATTTTGTCAGATTTAGGGGAAAATGCACAACGTGAAGGATTATTAAAAACGCCAGAACGTGTTGCTAAGGCTTTGCAGTTTTTAACGCATGGGTATGATATTAATCCTGCGGACATCTTGAAATCTGCTTTGTTTCATGAGGAGTACTCTGAAATGGTGTTGGTAAAAGACATTGAGGTTTATTCGATGTGTGAACACCACATGTTGCCATTTTTCGGAAAAGCACACGTGGCATATATTCCTGATGGCACGATTGTTGGATTAAGCAAAATACCACGTGTGGTAGATGCTTTTGCACGAAGATTACAGGTTCAAGAACGCTTGACAATAGAAATTCGTGATTGTATTCAAGAAACATTGAAACCAAAAGGCGTAGCTGTCGTAATAGAATGTTGTCACATGTGTATGCAAATGCGTGGTGTACAAAAACAAAATTCGGTAACGACTTCAAGTGCTTTTACAGGTTTGTTTTTACAAAACGATGCTACACGTAAGGAATTTATTAGCTTGGTGCAAGCCAAATTACATTAATTTAAAAATGTTAAACTATGTTTGAAAATTTATTAAATCGTCAAGAGTACGATGCAAATGCAAAAACAATGTCATCTGACTTTTTCAGAAGTGTGTATACCTACATGTTTGTGGCACTTGGACTTTCAGGAGGAATTGCATATTACATCGGGGCAGGAGAGTCTATTACTTTAGAGAATGGACAAACGATGCCTTTGTTGTTTATTAAACTATTCATATCGGAATCTGGAGGTTTATCACCATTATTTTGGGTGGTTGCTCTTGCACCAGTTGGATTAGGTTGGTTAATTCAAGCGTCTTACAACCGCTTCTCTATGTCAACATTGACATTATTGTTTGCGATTTATTCAATATTAATGGGATTAAGTTTAAGTTCTATTTTCATCGTATATGATCTTGGTTCAATCACTTCTACCTTTTTAGTATCCGCAGGAGCATTCGCAGGAATGGCGATATTAGGATATACCACTAAAACAGACTTAACCAAATTTGGTAGTTTGTTGTACATGGTGTTTATCGGAATCTTCATTGCAGGAATCGTAAACATCTTCTTGAAAAATGATATAATGGGATTTGTGATTGCAGCAATCGGAGTTTTTGTATTTACAGGCTTAACAGCGTATCAAATGCAACAATTGAAACATATTAGCAATGATCCAAATTTAGAAGGGGTAGAACGCAACAAATTAGCCTTAATTGGCGGATTGATGTTGTACATCTTATTCATCAATTTATTCCTTTCGTTATTACGTTTGTTAGGAAATAGAGATTAAGTACTAAGTATAAAGTTGAAAGTAAAAAGTCCTGGTAGAAATTCTATCAGGACTTTTTTTGTAGCTGCTTAGGGATAAAAATCCAGTTCATTGGGAGATTATAATCCGTTTCATTTTGTAGACCAGATTATTCCTTATACCCAATTTTAGTCCTGTTTTTCGTCTGTTTTTCCAATGTATCTTTTTTTAATAAGTAGTTAATTGCTTCAAAAACATCGTCAAACTGTTTATCGTATTTAACTTCTAGTTCTTTCAGTTGTGATGTAAGATCATGATGGGATAGGGCATATTGTCTGATGTAAACAAATGCACGAACAATTGATATATTTATTTCAATCGCTTTTTCACTATGTAAGATACTTGAAAGCATCGTAACACCGTGTTCAGTGAACGCAAAAGGATTAAATTTTGAAAATTTCCCTTTACCATTTTCTAAGGACGCAATTTGCGTCCTTAGAAAATTATATTCATCTCTTGTAAGTTCAAACATAAAGTCACTTGGAAAACGATTAATATTTCTTCGGACAGCTTCTTTTAATCGCTTTGTTTCTACTTCATACAATGCTGCTAAATCAAAATCTAACATTACTTTTTGTCCTCTTACTTCGTAAATCTTTTGTTGAATAATTTCTAATTGCATGGCTCAATTTTTCTATTTTCTATTGAATTTAAGAAAAAAGAGGGTTTATTACAAGGAAAAATAGAGATTAAGTACTAAGTATAAAGTTGAAAGTAAAAAGTCCTGGTAGTA
>CANGOA010000105.1 GCA_947455255.1 Flavobacteriia bacterium
ATCTGCACGATCCACTAATTCATTATACCATTTAGAATAATCTTCTTTTCGAGTAGGTAGATTTTTTGACATAGAATTGAAATTTGAAACGTAAAGATAATAAAAAGAGTGACGAGCGACAAGAAATGAATGACGAGTAACGAGAGAAGTATGATGGATATGCTTAAGAAAAATCAATCCTATACTATTTTAGAAATCATCGCAAAAGTTATTAGCTAAAATTATTGGTTATTTTTTATTACTTTCACATCACATATTCAACTGATAATAAGCTAATTTATTCCTAATAAATTCATATTAAATGGAACAAATAGACAAAACAAAATTTTGGCAATTCGATTCAAATTACTGGTTATCTAAGTTAAACAACACAACATTCGGTTATACAGACGAATACGCAGAAAATATATTTGCTTCCTCTCACACAAAAAACAAGAAGGAGCATCCACTTCTAAAAGACATTCGTCAATTTTTAGTGCAATTCAAAAGCCCATTAATGCTTTTATTAATCATTGCTGTGATTATTTCAGCATTTTTAGGAGATCTATCCGATGTGATAATAATATTGTTCATAGTATTATCAACAGGATTAATGAGTTTTATTCAAGAACGGAATGCTAGTAAGGTTGTCGAAAAGCTACAATCTCTTGTTTCATTAAAAAGCACAGTAATACGTTCTGGAGTTTCAAAAGTCATTGATTCAAAAAAAATAATTTGTGGCGATATAATTGAATTAAAAGCTGGCGATATAATTCCAGCTGATTGCTTAATCATTGAAGAAAACGAACTTCAAATCAATGAATCTGTACTTACTGGTGAATCCTACCCTGTTTACAAAGAAAATAAAACAGTTGCTAAAGAAACTGAGTTAATTCATCGAACTAATTGTTTATGGGAAGGTACCTATGTAGTAAGTGGTAAAGGAAAAGCGATCGTATTATTAACAGAAATAGAAACTATTCTTGGTCAAATCACTTTAAGCACAAAAGAAACTGTTCAAACCAATTTTGAAAAAGGGATAAATCAATTTGGATTTTTTTTAATGAAAATCACAATCGTTTTATCTATTTTCATTTTAACAATTAATCTAATCAACCACAAAGACATCATCGAATCTGCGCTTTTTGCTTTAGCACTTGCAGTTGGCATGGCTCCAGAATTACTTCCAGCAATCACAACCATAGCAATGAGTGCAGGTGCTAAACGAATGCTTACAAAGAAAGTAATTGTCAAAAAACTTTCTTCGATTCAGAATTTAGGAGCAGTCGACTTACTATGCACTGACAAAACAGGAACTATCACAGAGGGTGCTATTGCTATTTTTCAAATTACGAATCCGTTTGGAATTGTAGATGAAGAAGTGAAAAACTTAGCCTATTGGAATGCAAGTCTGCAAAGTGGATATGAAAACCCCATTGACAAAGCGATTCAAAAACTAAGCAGTTCCAACAATATAGCAGTAAAAAAAACAGGCGAAATCCCTTATGATTTCACTCGAAAAAGATTAAGTGTACTCATTGATATAAGTAATAAGAAACTATTAATCAGTAAAGGTGCATTCACACAGATAGAACAAATCTGTACTAAAGTTAAAATCGACGATTCTCATGAGGAGAATTACTCCTTACACAAAGACAAAATCAATCAGCAGTTTGAAGAATTTGGAAAACAAGGATATCGCGCAATAGGTATTTGCTACAAAGAAATTAACAACGAAAGCATTTCAGTAAAAGACGAAGATGAAATGATTTTTGCTGGGTTTATCTTATTAGAAGACCCCGTAAAGCAAGGAATCATAGAAACAATCGACAAATTAAATAAACTAAACATAGGATTAAAGATTATTACAGGCGACAACCTACACGTTGCGACCTCTATTGCTAAAAAAATAGGAATAGAAAATCCAAATGTAATTACTGGTGCTGAACTTTTAAACTTAGAAAAAGGACAACAAATTGAAATCGTTAATGAAACCCATATTTTTGCCGAAGTTGAACCGTTAGAAAAAGAAAAAATCATTCAACTGCTCAGAAAAACATATACGGTTGCTTACGTCGGAGATGGTATCAATGATGTATCTGCAATTCACGTAGCTGACGTAGGTATTTCTGTAGAGAATGCTGTTGATATAGCCAAAGAATCTGCTGATTTTGTATTAATGGAAAAAGATTTAGGAGTGATCATCGATGGTATCAAAGAAGGACGAAAAACCTTTGCAAATACCTTAAAGTACATATTCATTAATACCGGTTCCACTTTTGGAAATATGTTCAGCATGGCTGTAGCATCTTTAATTCTTCCATTTCTTCCGATGTTACCAAAGCAAATTTTACTTACCAATTTCTTAACCGATTTCCCTTATTTATCAATTGCTTCCGATAATGTAGATGATGAACAGTTATCAAAACCAGGTAAATGGGACATCCAATTCATTCGTAATTACATGCTTATTTTCGGACTTCACAGCTCCATATTTGATGTAATAACATTTCTTAGCTTATATTTCGTTTTAAAAGTCCAAGAATCCGCTTTTCAAACTGGATGGTTTATAGAATCAATATTGACCGAATTGTTTATATTATTTATCATTCGAACCCACAAAAACTTCTTCAAAAGTAAACCTAGTACAATATTACTCTTATTAAGTATATTAGGATTAGTTGTTACTATTCTACTACCCTATTCTCCACTAAACAAAGAGTTAGGATTATTTCCACTTTCAATTACACAACTTTCTGTTATGTTCCTTATAGTATTTTGCTATGTTACTACAGCTGATATACTCAAGAAATGGTACTTCAATAAACATCTTGCTAAAAAGTAAAATCCTTTAATTAAAACAAACACATTTTGTTTTTTCTCTGTAAAACCTACAAATCAGCTTCATTCCTAACAAAAATCATTTTTCATTTATTATCCGTAACTTAAATTTGCATCAAACAAGACAATAAGTCATTAAAAACCAATGCTTAATGACAAAATTTCCGATTGAAGTAGTGAAAATCAAATTGGAACTAAAATTGAACGTGAATTAGAAAATCAAAAACTAGAAAATATGGATTTTGAAAAATTTACAATTAAAACACAAGAAGCCATACAAAACGCACAACAACAAGCGATTAATGGTGGATTCGGAACGATTGATACCGGACATTTATTGAAAGGAATCTTTGAAGTAGATAAAGATGTTACTCCTTACTTACTAAAGAAACTAAATGTCAATCAGGCTACTTTAGAACAAGTATTAGATCGCATTATTGGAGGTTATCCAAAAGTTACCGGAGGACAACTCCAAGCTTCGCAAGCATTTTCAAAGGTAATGAACGAAGCATTAGGAAATTTGAAAGAATTTGAAGATCAATTTGTTTCAATTGAATTAGTGCTTTACACCTTAATTAACAGCAATGATTCGATTGGAAAACTATTGAAAGACAATGGGATTACACAAAAAAAATTAAAACAAGCAATTATGGAACTACGCAATGGAGAAAAAGTGACTTCCAACAATCCGGAAGGAAACTATCAGTCGCTTGAAAAATATGCTAAAAACTTAAACCAATTAGCACAATCAGGAAAACTAGACCCTGTGATTGGTCGTGATGACGAGATTCGTCGTGTACTACAAATATTGACACGTAGAACGAAAAACAATCCGATTTTAATTGGAGAACCAGGAGTTGGTAAAACAGCTATCGCAGAGGGATTAGCGCATCGTATTGTCAATGGCGACGTTCCTGAGAACCTAAAATCTAAAACGGTTTACTCCTTAGACATGGGAGCATTAGTTGCCGGTGCAAAATACAAAGGAGAATTTGAAGAGCGTTTAAAAGCAGTTGTCAAAGAAGTCATAAATGCAGAAGGAGAAATCATCTTATTTATCGATGAAATTCACACCCTTGTAGGTGCAGGTGGTGGTGACGGTGCAATGGATGCAGCTAACATTTTGAAACCTGCTTTAGCGCGTGGGGAATTAAGAGCTGTTGGAGCAACTACCTTAAACGAATACCAAAAATATTTTGAGAAAGACAAAGCATTGGTAAGACGTTTTCAAACCGTTTTAGTGGATGAACCAACGACGGAAGACGCTATTTCCATCTTACGAGGCATCAAGGATAAATACGAAAATCACCACAAAGTAATCATCAAAGATGCTGCGATAATTGCTGCAGTAGAACTTTCACAACGTTACATTACCGATAGACATTTACCAGATAAAGCGATTGACTTGATAGACGAAGCAGCATCTAAAATTCGTATGGAAATCAATTCTAAACCGGAAGAACTAGATGAATTAGAGCGTAAAATCATGCAATTAGAGATTGAAAAAGCTGCAATCTTACGTGAGAACGATATAAAAAAATTAGACTTATTAGGTAAAGACCTAGCAAACCTTCAACAACAACGTGATGCCTTCCAAGCAAAATGGCAAGCAGAACGCGATGTTATTGATGCAATTCAAAAATCCAAAGAGGATATCGAACACGCTAATTTGGAAGCAGATACTGCTGAGCGCGCTGGAGATTACGGTAAAGTAGCAGAAATCCGTTATGGTAAAATCAAGGAGTTAGAAAATTTATTGGAATTAAATAAAGGAAAATTAGCAGACATCCAATTGAATTCCAAAATGATTAAGGAAGAAGTTACCGTAGAAGAAATTGCAGAAGTTGTTTCTAAATGGACTGGAATTCCTGTGTCAAAAATGGTAGAATCAGAACGTTCGAAACTATTAAAATTAGAAGATGAATTAAATAAACGCGTAGTTGGTCAATCCGAAGCCATCGAAGCACTTTCCGATGCAGTAAGACGTTCTCGCGCAGGATTACAAGACGCAAAAAAACCAATAGGATCATTCATTTTCCTTGGGACTACAGGAGTTGGTAAAACCGAATTAGCAAAAGCATTGGCAGAATATTTATTCAACGATGAAAACGCGATGACACGCATCGACATGAGTGAGTACCAAGAAAAACATTCTGTAAGTAGATTGGTTGGAGCACCTCCGGGATATGTAGGTTATGATGAAGGTGGGCAATTAACCGAAGCAGTAAGAAGAAAGCCCTACTCTATTATCTTATTAGACGAAATCGAAAAAGCGCATCCAGATGTATTTAATATCTTGTTGCAAGTACTAGACGATGGAAGATTGACCGATAATAAAGGTCGCGTGGTAAATTTCAAGAATACCATTATCATCATGACTTCGAATTTAGGTTCTCACCTCATCCAAGAAACATTTGATGGTAAAATGGAAAGCGAATTAGAAGCAGCAGGAGAAAAAGCGAAACTATTAGTCATGGAGTTATTAAAGCAAACCATACGTCCAGAGTTTTTGAATCGTATCGATGAGACCATCATGTTTACACCACTAACAAAAGGCGATGTTCGTAAGATTGTCGAAATACAATTGACAAACTTAAAAAATATGTTACTGGAAAAAGAGATCAAATTAATTGTTACTGAACATGCGTTTGATCACATTGCAGAAGTTGGTTACGACCCACAATTTGGAGCACGACCAGTAAAAAGAGTCATTCAAAAACAAGTCTTGAACGAATTATCTAAAGCGCTACTTTCCGGAACTATCGATACATCAGACAACGTGGTAATGGACGTATTCGATCATAAGATTGTGTTCAGAAAACCAATCCATGAATTAGAATCGAGTTTGAATTAACACACGCTTAAAACGCAAAAAGCCATCTTTACAGATGGCTTTTTTTGTATATATAAAAATTATCTAACAAACGTATTCAACGTCTAAAATCCGTGATATTGGAATCCACATTCCACCTTTCAAACAAATAAATTTTGTTCCAGTTGCCCAAACGGTTGTCTCCACCTTTTTATATCCTTCGTCATCTTGGAAATAAATAATGACTTTAGAATGGTGAATATTCCCTAATAGCGTGGCTTTTTCAAGTCGTTGGATAATATCGTTATGCTGATCAAACTCTAACTCTTTATTAAAAGATAAAGATGGGATAACTTCTTTTTCAATTCGCGTGTAGTAAACATTTTCCATGACCTTTTTATTTAAAATTAAACAATAAGTGACTTTAATACGTTACGAAGCAAAAAAATACTCAGACAGCAATTTCATTTTTTTGCATATAATAAAGTAATTCTGTCACATTTTTAACTTGGCATTTCTTCATAATATTCTCACGATGTTTACCAACCGTACGATCACTAATACCTAATGCTTCTCCAATTTGTTTGGATTGAAATCCTTTGTGAATAAAACGTACTATTTCTAATTCACGTTTGGATATTTTCAATTTTCCATCTATTTTTTTTCTCAAATTAGACTTAGGAATTGCACTATACAGCTTTAATTGGTTAATAACTTCTTTCGAATAATATGTTTCTTGCACTTGTAAAAGTTGAACTGCTTCTAAAAAATCACTAAACGACTCATTCAATGTGATGTATCCGTTAATCTTGTTTTTTACAATATTTTGAAAACATTTATGAGAAAATACCGAAGTATACATCAACTTAGGAACCTTTAAAGATTTCAACAACTTTATCGTTGGTTTATTTTCATCGCAACTTATGTCTATCCCAAATACCAATAAATCGTGACCAGAAATATCATTTTTAGATACTAACTCTAAATCTTCCATGGAAATTTGTGTCAATTCGATCGATGATTCATTTTTAATCAACGACACTAAACCTGCTGAAAGAATAGATTGGTTTTCCAATAAGAGTACTCTGTTTTTCATGTTTTATATAATTAGTTCATTTTTACATTAAAACTAAAACATAAAGCGTACCAACAAACACAAAATAATGAAATACAGCTATTTAACTAAAAATACACACAATTAAAAAGATTCAAAAAAGCACTTATTCCTAAAAAGGGAAATCAAAGAGAATTTTCGCTTTCTTTGGTTTCAAATAAAAAAAGAATAGGTAAAACAAAAAACGTAGCAAGGAACAATAAAAAGTACATTGCTATTGTAATCACAGCGGAAAATAAATTATTAATAATAGACATCATAAACTACTCAATTAAATTTCAATTTTACGGAATGATCTAAATAAATATAATTGACACTATCGGTTGTAACTACATATCCTTGAGGTTCCAAATTACGTTTCATTTCCTCATACTCATCCATAATAATTTTTTCTTTTTTATCTTTTTTTGGGATATGTCTTTTGACCTCTTTAACGTGAATTAATTTTATTTTTTCATTTTCGGTAGATTGACAAGCCACTAAAAACAGTATTCCAACAGCTAAAAAGGATAAACGAAAAATGTACATAATAGTATTAAAAAGTGTATAAAAATGTGGACTAACATAAACGTTAGTCCACTAAACCAAACATTCGACCTAGGGTATTATTTTGAAAAAACCTGTATTAACCTATTCATTTACTTACCCTAGGCGTTATTATTTGTATTATTTCTCAACGAAAAAGGTATTCTCCTCCATATGTTGAATAATTAAATCAAATCCATTTTGGAAAGATTTACCCATTGTTTCATCGAAGTCAGCATACGATTTTTCTATAAAATCATTCATCTCAACAAACTTTTCTACCCATTGTTTATTGACTTTTGTTTCTGAATTTTGCAACCATTCCGATTGTGTTTTAGTAAAAAGTCTAACTCTATCTCTTTGGTATTTAGAAAGTGTATCTACTTGTTTTGATAAAATTTTAGCTGATTTTATTACATTCTCTTTGAAGTCTTTTGTATTTGGCAACGCCATATTTTCATCGTGCGTAGCATTCAGAATTAAGCGTAATGGATTATGTTGGTTATACATTTCCGTTACTTTCTTTCCAGTTTCCATTAACTTCGAAAGCGTTTCTTTTTGCATCTCCATCGTAGTTTCAAAAAGAGTTTGTTTTTCTGCTGTTTCCATTTATATTGATTTTGGTGTTACTTACTTATTTATTTTTAATTACAATCTTAATTCTATCTAGTAGTTGTCCCTCACTATCTGTTATTTCAACGAAATAGACCCCAACTAACACATTTGCTACATCGATATCTACTTTGTTATTATCCGTTGTGATACTGGATTTTTGTTGGTAAATAATTTTTCCTAATGCATCTATTAATTTAATTTGTACATCTTGCGAAGCATTCAAAGAAGCTTCTATATGAAGGAAATTATCTGAAATAGGATTTGGATAAATTCTTATCTGGTTACTACTTTGTTTTTTTCCTCTATTTATAGAAGTCCAATCAGAAAGTGTATAAACCCCATCTATATCCACTTGTTTCAATCTGTAATAAGAAATTCCGAACAAAGGGGAAGAGTCATAGGTAACGTACTCTTTTTTGATTTTACTATCCCCTACTCCTTTTACCGTTGAAATTGTAACATATGCCTGGCCATCCACACTACGTTGCACGTCAAAATAATCGCAATTTAACTCAGTACCCGTAGCCCAATTAATACGTACTCTACTATCCGCATCCTCCGCTTTAAAATACAATAATTCGATAGGTAACGCACTTGGATCTTCCACTCCAAAAGGGGAAAAAGAGTTTAAACCAGATCTCGAAATGGAATACGCATTAGCAATAGCAGCTACCGGAGTTGCGCTCTGAGGAGTTTGACTTTTACTATCCCAAGCACCTCCTGTATAATGCGAAACAAAACTTAGTAAGCGAGAGAAAGAAGTCAATTCTTCCGAAGTATTCCATTGAAGTGTTAAACTTACATTAGAACCACCACTCACTGACTCTTCGATAAACCATGTACGATCTACTGCATGTACTATGGAAGCAGTTCCACTTGTTCCATTCACCAATCTTCCTTGAGCGACACAAGCACTAAAATCATCGGAATCACCAATATTATTAATAAAACAAGGCGTATATTTAACACTTCCAGAAGAGGTAATCGTTCCTATTGGAAAAATTTGCTTCCCTTCAACAGCACTACTTCCTATTCCATTTTGAATTAATTTACCGGAGGTACTATTCGTAACAATAAAATTAGAGGATGAATATCCTGTTATCACAGCTCCAGAACCAATTGTTAAGTTATTCGTTCCTAAAGTCAATTTTTCCCCTAAGGATAATAATTGTTCTATCGATTGAGCGTTTCCTAATGTCGTTGCTCCGTTTATCGTTAGATTGTAAAAAGTACTTGCAGAACTTCCCCCTAAAGTCTTACCACTACCTGTCATAAGCACTGTACCATTAGAATGATTAAATACTCCTCCATTGTTATAAAAACCTCCAGCTATAGAAAGTGTAGTTGGAGCATTCAATATTCCAGAAGTCATAGTTAAATCGTTTGAGACGGAAATTGAGATTACACTACCTCCTATATTTAAAGCTTGACCTAAGGTTTTATTAATTATCAAATTGTAAAAAGTTACTGTACTAGAAGAACC
The DNA here is from genome assembly GCA_947455255.1 of Flavobacteriia bacterium. Classification (GTDB taxonomy): domain Bacteria; phylum Bacteroidota; class Bacteroidia; order Flavobacteriales_D; family Crocinitomicaceae; genus CANHVK01. Next base: position 9,370 of record CANGOA010000105.1, read on the forward strand.
ATTGATGGAGGATGTACTTCCAGTAAAAGTGACCGTTCCATTATTATGTATAAAACTTCCTCCATTCAGGGATAAATCTCCTGCAATATTCAAGTTTACTCCAGGAGTAAAGGAGCCAGCCGTAAGCGTTAAATTTCCACCGATTGTAAGTGAACCAGCTGCTATTGCTCCTCCTCCTGAAGATTTGTTAATGGTTAGATTTCCATAGTTTGCAACAGGAACATTTTGTGTACCTGAGGTTGCATTAAATACTACCGTAGAACCTGAACTTAAAGTTCCAATTGTTGGAATTGTTGTATTTGAAATTGTTAAAGTCGCGTTATTGGAAACATCGATTGTACCAACAGTGATATCATAAGGAACAATAAAGTTCACAGAATTTGTACCATCACCAACAATAATTTTACTTCCAGTTCCTAAGTTTAAAACTCCATTTAAAGTTGGCGGTGTTGTTCCGTAATGTAAAATATAAAACGTACAACCACTAGAATTAAATGCACTTGGAGAATTTCCTGCGGATCCACTCGAATTTGTAGTCCAACTTGTAACATTATTTATATCTCCTGTACCTCGGTAGTAAAATACGGTAGAACCTGTATTGATCACAACTGATGTGGAAACTGTAACAGCAGAACAACCACCAGTTACTGGAATTGTATAGGACACCGTATAACTACCAGGTGTACTTGTACTTGGATTAATAGCACCTGTTGAAGCATCTATGATAAGACCTGTAGTTGATGAAAAAGAACCTGTATTATTTCCGCTTAAAGATACTGCTTGACCACTTCCTTGATTTGTATTAAAAGGTGTACCTGCATAGGAAATTGTTGCAGATGGTAAAGTGGTAACAGTAACAGAAGTTGTTGGTGCTACTGCTGCACAACCATTTGCTGCTGCAATGGTATAAGTAACGGTATAAGTTCCTGCGGTACTCGTACTCGGTGTGATAGCTCCTGTTGTTGCATCAATGATTAATCCAGCTGTTGAAGAATAGACACCTCCAGTAGTTCCTGTTAATGAAACTGCTTGTCCTGTTGCCAAACTACTACATAAAGGTGTACCTCCATACGAAATACTTGCTACTGGTAAAGTAGTAACAGTAACAGAAGTTGTTGGTGCTACTGCTGCACAACCATTTGCTGCTGCAATGGTATAAGTAA
>CANGOA010000106.1 GCA_947455255.1 Flavobacteriia bacterium
CTTTTTTCATAATTGTGTGTTTAAATTACTAAAAAGTTATTTCCGAAAATTATTTTTAGGCCTTTTTGGAGGAGGCCAAAATATTTTCAGAATAACTTTTAGCAGGGTTTACACACTTTATGGGATACTACCGTATCGAACGATTTTATTTTGATATTCAACATTAAGATTGCGATTTAATACTTTTGAAATAAATCACGTTTCGGGTTTTGGGTGTTTTGCCTCAGTATCGCCCATCGCTATAGGATTATAGTATTTGAGGTTAACTTAATAAAATAACGCAAAAAAAATAATGGAAAACGAAAAGACATTTAAAACAAAGACAGGCTTTTGTCATATTTTACCAGAAAAAATCGTGCTAACACGTGATGGTATTATTGGAAATGTTGCATCTGTTACTGTTGGGAATAATATTTCAAGAATTCTAATTAAATACGGTGTATTATCAATCCTTCTTTTTTATTTAGCATTTGATGGATATACAAAAGGTCAAATTGCACTTTCAATATTATTTGGATTTTTAGGAATATACTTAGCATACAACATTTTAAACAGCATTAACAACTCTGCAACACCAATTATACCTCGACAAAAAATTAAAGAAGTTAAATTTAAAAAGGCAATTATCGGTTTAACACGTTCACGATTTGAAGTGCTATTTGAAGATGAAAAAGGTAAAATAAAAAAACGACTAATTATGCTTCCCGGCTCATTAACCGATGGACAAAATGAAACAGAGAAAGCTATTAAAATTATGGCAGATGAAAAATTAATAGTTACATCGAAATAGACCTTATACCATACTTTTAAAAAATAACAACATTTATATTTCTTCGAAATTCGCTTCATCAACTTACCAAAATCAATTATTTGCAATCATAAATGTCCGACAATCTAAAAAAATCTATCGAGAAACTTTACCTTGTATTCGCATTGTATCAAGGTCTTTCTAAATTAGAAGGAAGTTCACTTTATGAGAATATAGAGGTCTGGAAAAAACAAATGCGAAGCAAGAAATTAAGAGAACTGACGGATGAAGATTTAGCACTGTTTGCAGGGAAAGTTTTGTTGACTTGGGGAGACGAAAATGACTATAGATATTACCTTCCAAGAATATTAGAGTTAACAGCAGAACTCAAAACACCCTATGATATTTGGACACTTTATAGCAGACTTGAAGATGCTAGTTGGAAAACTTGGGAAATAGATGAACAAAATGCTATCAACGATTTCACTCGCGAACTTTGGAATAGCATACTCAATGACCCTAGTGAACATGCGTCATGGGAGTTTAAAGACTACTTTCATGCAATTACTAATTTCTATCCTGACTTTTCTGACATTTTAAAAATTTGGGAAAAAAATGAAAGTTTTGCATCGATTAAACATTTGACAAACTACGTATTAGAAGAGCGACACAATTTATTTGATCAAAATTTCATCAACTGCTTCGAAAAAAACACAAAGCATATAGAAGAATTTAAGGCTTGGTTGACTTCCGAAAACATATTAAAGAAAATAGAAAAAGCGTTTTATGAAAACGAAACGAGCGCTATTGCAGAACAAATATCTTGGGTTGAACAACTGCTGAATCAAGAAAAACAATCTTTAAAAACAAAAAACTAATTATATGATTTATTTTATATTTATCGTCCTCTTTGTACTTACACTTTTAATGTGTCGACAAGAAAGTAAGAAAAGAAAAATCAGCTTTTTATCTGCAATCTTGATTTGTATATTTACTACTCCATTCTTGGGTTTAGGAATAATTATGAATCGTCCTTTAAGAAACCCTGTTGGATGTAATTGGTGTGGAAATATGGAAAATGAAGCCGAATTCTGTGGAGTCTGTGGAAAAAATAAGGATGGTGAAACTAGAATAATTTCAAAATGAAGATAGTCCTTTTTCTCAGTTTGGTTATCCTAACATCCTGTGGATTACATATCGATTTTGGTGACTCGAAAAACCCCTGGAAAGATATTCCTATCAACCTATCCAAGTCAGTTGTTACAGAGCAAATTGAAATCCAAACTAAGATTGAAAAATATGTTCCATCTCGGGATTGGTTTTATGGTTCGGTAACGATGAAAAACACCACAAAAGACACCTTACAATTCAATTTCAATCAACGACTTATTTGTGACGGTGATACACTTCAAAGTTCCTATAATTTTCGTCCGATTAGTTATGTTCGTGAAGCATTTCAAGTCCTTCCAAACTCAAGTATTTCGTGGAATGTAGTTTGGTCGACAAAGAAAAAGTATACTAAAAATGTGAAATTGGAGCTGATATTAGATAATACTTTAAATAGATGGAAAATTGTTAAAATAAATGAGAAATGAAATTAAAAAAACACCGCAGGAAGGCACTTCCAGCGGAACAGAGATTTATAGCTCATTTAGATTCATCTACTTTTAACTAATTTATTAAATGGCGTGAGTCAACCTCTTTTTTGATCGACGGGATTCATTATCTTAGTGACTTTGAAAAAAGAGCTAAGAACACACATTTATGAAATATATTATACGAATAGTATTCCTGGTACTTTTCTTCTTTACAGTTGCCTGTAAAGAGAAAGTCACACAACTAAAACATGGAGCATATATTTGGAAAAATGATATCTATCGTCTTTACGATGAAGAAGGTCATTTTATGAAGACACACAACATTTCCAAATTGTATGTGAAATTTTTTGAAGTCTCCTTGGAGGATGGTGTTGTTCCAATTCCGATAGCTAAATCCGACTTAAGGATTGATAGTTCTGAAGTGGTTAGAAATCCTTTTCTATCCAAAATCAATTTGGTGCCAACTATTTATATTTACAACGAAGTCTTTAAAGATTGTACAGATGAAGATATTCAGAAGCTTGCATCCAATATTATTTTCTTAGTGAACAAGCGTAAACAAGAGAATTATCCAACAAGTATCCAGACTAATGAACTACAAATCGATTGCGACTGGACACCAAGTACCAAAGAATCGTATTTTCAATTTTTAGAGGAAATAAAAAACTATACCTCGCTAAAACTCTCCTGTACCCTTCGATTGTATCCTTACAAATACCAGGAAAACATGGGGATTCCACCGGTTGACCGAGTGAATTTGATGTGTTATAATTTAATCAGTCCTTTGCAAAACCCGAATAAAAATTCCATTTTGGATGTACAAGAATTAAACGCTTATTTTTCGAAACATTCGGATTATCCACTCCCTATGGATATTACATTACCGATTTACAACCGCGTTTTTGTTTATCGCGATGGGAGATTAATCCAAACCATGAATGACGAGTCGGTATTAAATGAAACGGACTACCTCGAACAGAAATCTGAATTATGGTTTCAAGTTTCACACACGTTTTCTAGCTATTCCGATTTCCACTTCTTAAAAAAAGGAGATATTCTTAAAATGGAAGTTGTCAAACCAAAAAGTTTGCTCGCCGCATTAAAAATCCTTCAAAAACACATTGAATTTGATTCCGAATCTACAATTTCAATTTTTCACTTGAGTTCAGAAACTATCCGTAATTATACCAACGATGAAATCCATTCTATTTATACTTTTATTCATTAGTAGTTCCGCTCTAACTACTCGGGCATGTTACTTCTACCCTTATGGGGACGATATTCGATTTACTTTATTCAATCCGAAAGCTGTCAACGTAAATGGGTATGCTACGTTTCATTATTCGTACACCTCTTTTTCACCAGAAAATACGCCAACGGAATTTACATCTGCGAATGAATCTCAGCTATTGAATGTGTTGGAATGGCAAAAAATGATAGGAACAAACGTTGATCCACAATCCATTTTTGATGTTCTTTATTCCACCAAATCGATTGAAATAAAAGCGCATAGCAGCAATCCATTTATTCGGTATTTATTCTCCAAAAAGAAAAGCAAAATTATTGATTACATACGCATTATGCGAAAAGTAGGATCCTTATGCAATGTCAACGAAGACCCTTGGGAACGCAATGTAAATGCGAATAATAATGAAAGAAATAAGCTAATAAATGTATTATTAAAAAAATGTCACACGAATAACTTCTTAAGAAAAAGGTATGCTTTTTTAGCTTTAAAAATGTGTTTTTACAATTTTAACAATAAATTATTGCAGAAAATTTACCGGGTACATTTTGCCAACTCAACCACTAAAAACATCGTTGATTATTGGGCGATGTATTACTATGCTTATTGTCTACCAGAATCAGTCACAAGAACCAAATTGATGACTACAGTTTTCAAAAAAGCCAAAGACAAGCAATTTGTAGCTTACCTTGAATTAAAACGCGACACCCTACTGAATGACAACGAAATAAAACCGGTAATTCTGGGCTTACAGAACTTCAATTATAATTTACAAAATCTTGAAACGCTGTATAAAAACAAGCCTAATTCACCATTTTTTTCCATCTTATTGTATCGTGAAATTTGTAAAGTCGAAGATTGGTTAGTTACACCCTATTACACCCAATTTCACACATCCCTGTCAGAGTTTTGGGATTCAAACGATAGTAGAATTCGTGAGCGTATCCAAGAAGACCAAGATTACAGTAAAAAATTAGCAACTTTTATCTCAAAATTGGATCGTTCTAAAGTGAAAAACAATTCGCTGCTAAATTTTTCTGCGGCCTATTTACAAATGATTTTTGGTAATTCTAAACAAGCATTATCCATTTTAGAGCAGATGGAAACCAAAAATATGCGCTATGACGAATTAAAGCAACTCTATCAATTCAAGGCAATTTGTATTGTCAAAGCTTCTTCGTTTAAGTCCTTAACCCTTCCACGTTGGATAGAAAATTTAATACTTAAAGAAACTAAAAGAGGTAAGACAAAATTTGTATTTGCGCTGGCACGTGAATTAGAGTATCAAGGAAACAAGACCTTAGCTGCATTATTACTTTCGAAAATTACGGATATAGGTAGTTTTTATGCTGAAGACCCTATCAATAATCAAGAAAATGTATTCTGGAAATCACAAAACAGAGCTCATACACTCTTTAAAGACTTTTATCAGGATTATTTCTATTACATGGATGCTTCGTATACTTCCACTGAAATAAAACAGCTTATTACTACCTCACAAACGAAATCAGTTTCCAACTTTCAAACGTGGTTATTTTCAGAATGTTTGAAAAACAAAGAACGATTAAATGACCTACTCGGTACTTGTTATATGCGTGAAAAACAATGGAATAATGCCTTGATCGCATTTAAAAAAGTTTCTGCAAAAAGTTGGAATACCTGGGAAACTAAATTTTACCTAAAAGCAAATCCTTTTTATACCAATACCTACGCGCAACATCAGGCAACGAATGCAGATACGGTTCACTATACGAAGGCACAAATAGTTGAAAAATTGATTGATTACGAGAAAAAAACAAAAATTGGAACCAATGCACAAAAATCGTATTACTCTATTTTAGTTGCAAATTGTCTTTTCAACATGTCTACCTATGGTAATTCATGGATAATGAAACGTTACTATTGGACCTTAGATTACCAACGAACAACGTATCCAGACGAACAAGAATATTATACGTGTAGTGATGCGAAAAAGTATTATTTACAAGCGGAACAATTTGCACCATCTAAAAAAATAGCGGCTTTATGTTTACGCATGGCAGGAAGGTGTGAAAAATTCAATTTGATGTATCAGGAATTAGTTAAACACAAAAAGATAAAAGATAGATTCAAAGCAAATAGTTATTACAAATCACTTAAAACCAAGTATTCAGCATATTATAACGAACTATTTAGTAATTGTGAGGTGTATGATCAATACATGAAAACGAATTGGAAATAATTGCATAATCGTAAGTAGAAATTGGAAGATTTATGGTTCATATAAAGGAAATGGATCCTTTAAAAAGTTGTAATTTTTTCTTTTCTAACTATTTACTATTTTTGAAAACAAAGTAATAAAGTTGACAATTGAGTGAGTAATAAACAAAATAGTTAAATGATTTCATCATGAAAAAGAGAATAAAAAAACACATAGACAACAAAAATTATGTTAAGGTATACTTAGCAGACGATGATGGATTCAATTTGACAAATTTTGAAGGAATAATATTTGACCAAAATGACAAGTTCATTTTTATGTCTGACTTTAAAGATTTCAATTTTGATGGGTTTGTGGTTGCTAAAAAGTCAGACATTACTGAGATAAAAAGAACTGAAAAAGAAACGTTTATAGACACCATATTTCAAAAAGAAGGCATAAAAGATGCAATTATTGAAAAAGCATCCTTACTTAATTTCAAATTAGGTAATTTCCATGAAATGTTCGAAAATTTAAAAAAACTTGGGCAAGCTATAATTATTGAACGATTATATAAAGGCGAAACAGTGTTTCAAATTGGGCCTGTTAGTAAGGTTGAACCTAAAAAAGTTTTCATAGATTATATCAATGCAAAAGGTGAATATGATTTAAAACCTGTGACTTCTAAATTTAAGGATATAACATTTATCCAATTTGATAATCCTTATGCCAACATGTATTTTATATATACACGTAGCATTGATTAATATGGCAAAGCAGAAACTTAAAAAAATCATCGATAAAAGGGATAATAAACTTTATTATTTGTTAATATTCATTTTTGGTTTAACTCTGATTCAAAAAATATTCTTTCCGATTTTAATTTTAAACGAGCCTTTAAAATCAATTTTCGTGCTTGTATTCACTATCACTACTATCACCATCTTTATAACTCGTAAGAATTTCTTATACTTAGGTCTTACAATTAAAGATTCATTTAAAGCACGATTTATTGTACTCGGTTTTAATGGTTTTAAATATTTTATTGGTTTTGGATTAATTTTTTATTTCAGTATACTCTTGAGTTACAAAGTCACTGTTTATGCAATGCGTAAACAATCAGTCGATTTTTATTCACTACCAATTACTGAAGTTTATAAATCAAGTAGAAGTAATCCGACAATACGTTTTTATCTTCATAATGAGTTGAATTCAATTTCAGATCATTCGTTTAATACACTATTCAATACCATTAAAAATCGATTCAATCCACAGTGTAAGATAACTATTGTGTGTCACAAATCGCTTTTTGAAACGTATGTAGTAGATACATATCGGGTTAGTAGATTGGATTAAATTAAACATGAAATGAAACTAAACACCCACTCCGATGATTTTGGATTGTTTAATGACATGGTGGAATGTATTAAAATAAACGAAACATGAAATTGAAAATTATTGAGTCTTCAAAATCAAGTAAAATTATAACTATAATCGCATGGATATTATTGATTTTAGGAGGTATACTATCATTTATTCTAGATACAAAAACCAATTATAGAAGTTATATAATTGGTACACCTTTATTATTGGGTATAATTACACTTTATAGCTATAAAATTGGATCTCCAACAGAACAAACAGGAATGATATCTTTTAACGATGATTTTATAGCAATAACAAAAAACAATAATGTAAATAATATACATTACTTAGATATCGAATTTATTGAAGTTAAAATTGTAGGATATTATATGGAAGTTAAACAGAATTGGAATGTTTTATCTAAAGAAATATTTCCTTATGATGAAGGAATTGATAATGAAATAATTATCATACTAAAAGATAAAAATCAATTTAATACAAACTTTCTGTTGAGTAATAAAAAACAAGAAGTACAATTAATTGAAATATTAAAAAAATATGCACTCGAAAATCATATTAATTTTAAAATGAACTAAATCCTCTGTTGTGCTATTTTCTCAACACTTTATCAAAACTAAAAAAACTACAAATCAATAAATTAAACCCTAAATCATTAAAACTTGCAAAAATTACAAGTTTTAATGATTTTACAAAAACCTCCTATTTCTAATGACAGAAATTCTTACAAATTCTTCTAAGCTTCTTCACGTCTCCAACTTCCAAGACTTGATATCCACCCCATTTCAAGGAACAACCAACGCACTTAGTTGGTCGCGGGAATTAGCAGGCGATTTCGAGGAAATTGTCAATGCATTTCACTTCGAAGGAAACATGGTGGAAATTGATGAAGAAGACCTATTAGGACTTAAACTCAGTGAAGCAGGTCAAGTTGCAAAAGAAACAATTCTTTCCGATTTTAAATTACTTTCTGAACTAGGAGTCTCCCCTGTTTTGAATATAATGACCAAGTACGAAGCTGACGAACATCCTTTTTTTTCAACGGATGTGTATTCGTTTCATGTGGATCGTTCACCCATCGCGACAGATACGTTTTTGTGTACGTATTACGGAGATGCAAGCGAACTAATACCGAATGAAGATGCGATTCAGAAGATTCAGATTCCAGAAATTCGGGAAAAGCTAGTACAAACCTATACTGGAAAAGAAGCAGATTTTGACGCCTATTTAAGGGAGAACTTTTTTGATTTACATTACCAAGCCTTGGATGCCACAAAAGTTATTCAAGCAGGTATTGGACATATTTGGCGCTTAGCGGTGGATCATCCAGAAAGCAAGGTATTACCATGTTTACATCGTGCACCTAAAGAAAAAAGTGGAAGGAAACGCTTGATGCTGATTTGTTAATTTTCTTAATTTAAGCTTAAACCAACCCATTTCCTTCTACCATAGTCACCCATTTCTTCATTTTCTTTTGAATAACTTTGAAATGGTGTTGATCTTCTGGTGTGACAAAAGAAATCGCTTCCCCGGACGCTTCTGCACGACCTGTACGACCGATACGGTGAATGTAATCTTTAGGAGAACGAGGTAATTCGTAGTTAATCACAAATGGTAAGTATTGAATATCAATCCCACGCGCTAACAAATCAGTAGTCACTAACACACGCGTCTTTCCTGCCTTAAAGCGATTCAATGCTTCCAAACGAGCTCCTTGACTCTTTTTACTATGGATGGCACGTGCTTCAATCCCGTTTTTGTTTAATTTTTCCGTTACAGAATCCGCTTTAAAGGTGGAAGAAGTAAAGACCAATACTTGTTGCATGTTCTCTTTGATAATCAAATAACGCAATAAAGGTCCCTTTTTCTCTTCGTCAATAAAATAGCCTGTTTGAATGATTTTATCGATATCGTCTTCGTCGCTATCAATTTTGATAACTAAAGGATTAGATAAAACTAACTGCGTTATGTTATCAATATCTTCACTTAACGTTGCTGAAAACAATACATTTTGTCGTTTCTTAGGACATAAAGAAATGATTTTATTCACTTCTTCTTGGAAGCCTAAATTCAACATTTTATCTGCTTCGTCCAAGACAAGTGTTTCCACTTCACTTAAAGAAATAGCTTTGGATTCTACCAATTCAATTAAACGACCCGGAGTAGCAATCAACAACTGAACTCCTTGTAATTTAATCATTTGAGGATTAATAGACACCCCTCCATATACAGCCATGGATTTTACAGCCGCTGTCAAGCCTTCGCTAAACAAATCTACTACCTCACTTACCTGAACCGCTAATTCACGCGTCGGAACTAAAACCAACGCCTTGATATGACGATTTTTAGCAGGTTTTGACCCTTCTAAATTTTGCAATAAAGGCAGCACGTAACTTGCAGTCTTACCAGAACCCGTTTTTGCAATCCCTAAGACATCTTGTTTTTTCAATAAGGCTGGAATTGCTTGCTCCTGAATCGGGTAAATTGATTCATAACCTTGTTTTACAACATTTTTAAGAATTGTAGGAGAAAGTCCAAGATTTGAAAAAGGCATATAATTGATTTTTAGTAAAGATAGTGATTAAATCTCAACCACCCCCCCCCAAAACTCTGGGACTCCTACTTCAAAAAAGAGCTCTTCTTCGGTAAAAGGATGTTTGAATTTAAGACTTGATGCATGCAAAAACAGTTTATCAATTCCGAATTTTTCAATAAACATGTGGTTATGGTGTCGGTTTCCATGTTTTGGATCCCCAATGATCGGGTGACTCATTTTATTCGCATGTATCCGTAATTGATGCATACGACCGGTCTTGGGTGCAAACTCAACCACACTATACCGCGAAGTTTCGTAGGGTTCAACAGGTATAGGTAGCTCGAATTGTTTCAAACATGTATAATGCGTTTCTGCTTCTTTGTAGTTCCCACGATCATTTTTGACTGGAGAATCAATCACTCCTTCATCCGCCACAAAACCACGTACTAAGGCAAGGTATTTTTTCTCCAATGCGTTATTTTCAATCAATTTCTGAAAACTAGAAACGTATTCTTTTTCCTTCGCACAAATGAGTAAACCCGAGGTTTTACGGTCTAAACGGTGAACTGGATAGACCTTCCTTCCTTGTGCTTCCAACAATTCCACCAAGGATTCTTCCTCAATGTTTCGCGCATAATGTGAATGGTGAACCAACAAATTCGAAGGCTTGTTAATCAGCACAAAATAGTCGTCCTCAAAAAGAATATCCATACATTAAAAGTAACATATTTTGCAGAAATTTTATTCTTATATTTGATTCACTTAAAATATATTCGGCATGGCTATCGATCCAAAAGAATTAGAATTCAACATCAACGAAGATCAAA
>CANGOA010000107.1 GCA_947455255.1 Flavobacteriia bacterium
GAACATTCAAGACATAGAAGCTTTGAAAATTTTATTTCTAACCTTATTTCTGGGTTAATAGCATATAGTTTCTTTCCTAAAAAACCAGCTATTAAATATGACGTAAAAATCACTGATCAGATAGCACTTTTTTAATCGAACTGAGGTTGATAATTTTAATTATTTAGAAGGATTATTGAAACATATTAAAAAGATAAAAACTGAGTTATCTATTGATTTACTTGGTTTTTCCCAAGGTGCTGCTACGGCAACTCGTTGGTTTGAAAAAAGTCAGTTTACATTTAATTCCTTAGTCTTATGGGCATCTGTTTTTCCAGAAGATGTAGAGATGGAAATTATTAATGGAAAGAATACTTCCTATATATTTGTTTTGGGAAATAACGACCCTTATTTTAATAATGAAAATGAAAAAAAATGTATTGATTTCTATGCATCTATTCATTTTCAAATACTTCGTTTCGAAGGAAAACATGAAATAAATCAAGAAGTATTAAATCTGATTTATTAAACAATTTCTATTTACATATTAATGTGTAATAGGTTGGGGAGAATCCTCCAAAATAACCTAATGCTCCACCAGAAATATTTGTTGGAATATTTAGTGGAATTGTAAATGGGTTAGTTCCATTATTGACCTGTACATATTTTTTTTGCAGGAAATTAAAAGTTGACTGATCTAAACTTGAGAATTTTACAATAACAGTATCTTCACGTTTATACATACCTCTAAATTGTTCAGGGATAGATGTATCTCTCCAGGTTCTAGGGTTTTCATAGAAAAATTCAAAACTGATACCATTAATAAACTGATCATTGAATACAGGATTTCCTGTTTTATGGAATTTAAGATCAATAGGTTTTCCTGTTTTATCCAAATTAGATCTTAAAACTTCCCATAAATATGCGTTGTATTTATCTATAGGATCTGTTAAGCGTGCATAAGCGAATCCATAATCTTTGTTTTTTTTTTCTGGTTTCCAATATACTGAATCTAAATACGTTGGTTCTACAATCGAAGTAGAAGCGTTATATTTTTTTCCTTTGTATTGAATTTCGATAGAATATGATTTTCCGACTTGTCCAAAAAATGCTTGATTTAAAGTTGAATAAGCACAAATATGATATTTTGACATTAAACTTTGAGGTATTCCAAATAGTGCATAACCAATGTCTTGAAATTGTTTCGGGATTTCATCCGAACAAATAGTTTCTAAGGTATCTTTTGTGGTACCGTCAGAAATAAGAATTAATGCATCTGAAATAAAATCTTTGAATATTGCATCTTGTGTATTTTCTGAAAAAATATTTTTGGTAGTGCTTAAAAAGATAATAGGTGGAAGTCCAGTTTCAATTTTACCATCCACCACTAATTTTTCGTCATAATTTGGGAGTTTTACAGATACGTCTTTTTGGCAGGCACTTATTAAAGTAATTGCACTTAAAAGGATGAAATATAAGTAGTGAAATTTTTTCATCTTAAAAATTAAAATTCCATGTGACACTTGGTATAATCGGGAAGAGCGAAACTTGTTTCACGGATAGTCTGAAATTTCCTTGAACAAGTTTTCCTGTTCCTTGTAAATATAAGAAAAAAGGGTTTGCATGATTATATACATTGTATACAGAAAAATTCCAATTACTACGATATCGTTTTTTTATTTCAATATAATCATCTTTTTCATAGCTATACACTTTTTTAGTTGCTTTATCGAAGCGAGTTGCACTTATATCTAAGCGATGATAGGAAGGCATACGAGTAGAGTTTCTTGAATTGTAATCGAATAATAAATTTTGGTCGTGGAGATACCAAGAAGAGGGTAATGTTAATGTGTTACCAGTTGCATATACAAATACAGCTCCAAAAGTCCATCGTTCATTCAATTCATAAGAACTAACGATTGATAGATCGTGTCTTCTGTCGTATTTAGCAGGAAATGGAGTCGCTTGAATATCCGGAAAGTAACGTTCCGTTTTAGCTAAAGTGTATCCAATCCAACCGGTGAATTTCCCAACGTTTTTACGAATAAAAAATTCGATTCCATAACTTTTTCCTGTTCCAAAAACAAGTAAATTATCAATGTTATCTGTAAAGTTATCTTGCGGTAGAACTCCTGGTTTATATTCGATAAGATTTTTCATCCCTTTATAGTATGCTTCAACAGAAATTTCGATCTTATCCATTAAAATATTTTTATAATATCCTAACGAAACCTGATATCCTTGCTGTGGCTTAGCAATATCCGTGCTAGGAAGCCATATATCAGTTGGTAAAGATAAAGTACTTAAGGAAGTTAAATGGATGTATTGATAATTGTATGCATATCCAAATTTGATGGAACTTTTATCTTTAAGTAAATAGCGAACGGCTATTCTTGGTTCAAATCCTCCATAGGTTTTTACAGGTTTATTATTTGCATAATCTATCGTTGTTGCTTGATTAGGAAGAGTATTGTGTAAATGACGAGTAAATGGTCCGACAAATTGATAGGCTGAGTACCTTAAACCAATATTTACTTTTAATTTTCCTGAAATTTCGTATTCATCGTTGATGTAAAATGCACTTTCGTGACTTCTTAATTTTTGAGGAGATTGGATGTTAAATGGTGTGGCTCCTTGTTCAATAGACAAACTTGAAGGTAAAAATGTATGGAAAATATAATCTATTCCATATTTGATTTTGTGATTTATATATTTTGTAGATGTGAATTCAATTTTTTCGCCTAAATCATGAATTTCAGAATTTAATGCAATTGAAAAGACATCTTGTCTTGATCCAAATCCAAAAGTATAGTTTGTTGTATAACTCGTTGCATTCATAACTAATTTTTCTGAAAACTGATGATTCCATCGTAATGCAGCTAATTTATTTCCCCAAGGAATTTCAACGTTAAATCCTTCTGATTTATTACTAAATGTAAATTTATCTACACCCATATAAGAGCTAAAAAAGATTTTATCTTTTCTTCCTAAAGTATAATTTGCTTTCAAGTTTAAATCGTAAAAAAAGTATGCTGAACCATTGAAAGGAGATGAGGAGGATATGAAGGGTTTCATTAATTCATCTATGTATGTTCTTCGTCCAGCAATCATAAAAGCGCCCTTTCCTTTGTTGATTGGACCATCTATGGTAAGTCGAGATGATATCAAACCAATTCCACCTTTTACATTTATTTTTTGTTGATCACCATCGTTTGTTTTGATTTCCAAGACCGATGACATTCTCCCTCCATAATTTGCAGGCATGCCACCTTTGATTAAATTTCCACTTTTTACAGCGTCGGAATTAAAGACAGAGAAAAATCCAAAGAGGTGAGATGCATTATATACAGGGACTTCATCTACTAAAACTAAGTTTTGATCTGGGCCTCCACCACGTACATAAAAACCTTGACCACCTTCACTTACTGATGAAACGCCAGGTAATAACTGAATTGTTTTAAGAATGTCTACTTCCCCCATGAATGCAGGAAGAGTTTTAATTTTCTTCATCTCCAATTCGATTTGCCCCATGTTTGGATCTTGAACTTGATTTTTCTTTTTGGTGTGTACTTCAGCTGTTGCTAGTTCCTTTGTGTTGTCAACTAACTCAATTTCAATGTTTTTATTTTCAATTAACGAAATTGTTTTGTTTTGGGTTTTATATCCTATACAACGAATTTCTAATTGATAGGTACCAGGTATTAGGGAAAAGAAAAAATACCCACTTGAATCTGTGGTTTCTACTTCTTTTGAAGGTGTTATATTAAGTTTAACATTAGGTAAGGTAATTCCAGATTCTTTGTCTTGAACGGTACCTGTTAGTGTGAAGTTTGTTTGAGAAAACGAAATAAGAGGAGTTATAATGCTAATTAGCAAAATTAGAAATCGTTTTTTAGTATTTTTTTGCATTTATCGTGAACCGAAAATCGTGCTACCAACTCTTACCATAGTGCTTCCTTCTTCCATAGCAATTTGATAGTCACCACTCATACCCATAGATAACTCTTTAAAATCAGGATTGAATTTAAAATAATGACTTTTAATAAGTTGGAAGTAATTGTGTAAGGTTTGAAATTCTTCGTGAATGAGTTGTGTATCTTCTGTAAATGAAGCCATTCCCATGACTCCATGAATGTTTACATGTTGTAGTTCTACAAATTCATTCGATTCCAACATTTCTTGTGCTTCTTCAAATGAAAAACCAAATTTTGTTTCTTCTTGAGCGATGTGAAATTGTAAAAGGCAAGGAATTATTCGTTGGCATTTTGCGGCTTCTTTGTTTATTTCTTTCAATAATTTAAAACTATCGACACCGTGAATTAGATGTACAAAAGGAGCAATGTATTTTACTTTATTCGTTTGAAGGTGACCAATTAAATGCCATTGGATGTCTTTTGGTAGCACCTCGTATTTATCCACAAGTTCTTGTACTTTGTTTTCACCAAAGGCACGTTGTCCAGCGTCATACAAAGTTTGAATATCAGATGCAGGTTTTGTTTTAGAGACTGCAATTAGTTCTACACCTTCTACTAATGTTTTTTTTACTTGAAATAAGTTGTCTGTTATCATTTTTCAATTTCATAAATTGTTAAACCACTGCGTAATTTTGGTTCCACCCATGTAGATTTTGGAGGCATGATTAATTGATTGTCAGCAACTTTTTTCACCTGATCCATGGTTACAGGGTAGAGTACAAATCCGACTTTCGCTTTTCCTTGTGCGATTGGAGTTTTTATTGCGTCTAAACCTATATTTCCAGGAATAAATTGGATTGCTGCACTCGTTTTTAAATCTTCAATTCCCAATATTGGTGTTAAGATTGTTTGTGTTAAAATTTCCGGATCCAAACAAGCCACAGGGTCAGTAGTGTTTAATAATTCAGGTTTACAAATCAACAAGTACCAAGACCCACTTAAGTTCATCGTAATATGATGTTCTTGTTCTGGTTTACATGCTTGTTCCAAGTGAGTTACTGTGAATTTTTCTTTCAGTTTTTCTAAGAAAGCATGTTCGCTCAAACCATTTAAATTGTCTACCAAACGATTGAACTCACGAATGTTTAATCGTTTTTCGTCCATGAAAAAGGCAAGAAAATAATCACTGGAAGTAGTTTTTACACCAGCTGCATTACGACGAGCTGAAAGACCTGCACTGGAAGCACTTCTGTGATGACCATCAGCAATGTAACTAGCCTCTATTTTGGCAAATTCAGCTTTAACTAAAACTTCTTCTTCATGCGTTAAAATCCACAATTCGTGTTTAGTACGATCTGTGGTTGAAAATTCATATTCAGGTCGTTGGCTGGTAATGGAACTGTATATATCCTCTAATATTTCATTGCTTGGATACGAAAGTAAAACGGGTTCAGCATTATAACCCACAACATCTAAATAATCGGTAAACATCGCTTCACGTGTTGTAAGTGTTGCTTCGTGTTTTTTAATTTTATCTTGTTGGTATTCTTCCACACTTGCTCCTCCTATAATACCGAGGAATTCATGGGTAGGGGTAGATTGTTTATACAGATATAGATGTGGTTCAACATCTTGAAAAACAATGCCTTCTTCAATAAACTCATGGTATTTGCTTCTCACTAATTCAAAACGTTCTTTCGAGTTCGGGTTTGTTTGTGGTATTTGTTTATCAAATTCTGGATGAATAATTCGAATAAACGAATACGGATTTGATTCAAGTTTTGCTTTTAAAACAGATTTAGAATACGTTGATACTGGTCGTGTTACAACTAAATGAGCTTTATCTCTGCTCGGTCTAATTGCACGAAAGGAATGAAGAGTTGCCATACATTTATCTTGTGTTACGAATGTAAGAAAAAAGATTGGAAAATGATAAAATATGTATGTGTAGGCAACCTAATAGTTATTAAATTTACTCATTCTTTAAATAAACTATGAACCCTACTAATGCCCTTAAAATTTCACCAGAATTAAAAGCCAAGCTTTCAGAATTAGGTTTCGAGAAAACCTTCGAAGAAAACGAAGTTATTTTACGTGAGAGTTCCTACATCAAAGCAATTCCAATTGTGTTGAGTGGAAGTATCCGTGTCATGCGCACAGAGGAAGACGGCCGTGAATTACTGTTATACTACATCAAAGCAGGTGAAAGTTGTATCATGTCATTTCTAGGTGGTATACATGATGATACGAGTAAAATAAATGCGGTTGCAGAAGAAAAAACAGAACTATTATTGATTCCCATTGATAAAATTTCGTTGCTTGTTAAGGATTTCCCTGAATGGTTGGACTACATATTTAAGTTGTATCACAAACGATTTGAGGAATTGTTGGATGTCGTGGATGCGATTGCTTTCAAAAAATTGGATGAACGAATCTTGGATTTTGTGAAAAATAAAGCTAAACTTTCCAATTCTAAGGTGATCAATCTTACGCATGAACAAATAGCTAATGAATTAGGTTCAGCAAGGGTAGTTATATCTCGTTTGTTGAAACAGCTTGAATCCGAAGGAGTTGTTGAATTAGGCAGAAATAAAATTACCTTATGTAACTAAGGTTACTGAAGGAATGTTAATTATCCTGCATCTTTGTAATATAAATTAATACATTAGGATTATGAAAAATATGGGGAAAGCAGATAAAATAATACGATTGCTAATTGCAGTAGTCCTTACGGTATTATTTTTAAATCATGTAATTACAGGATTAATTGGTATAGTATTAGTAGTACTAGCGGGTATTTTTGTGTTGACAAGTTTTATTGGTACTTGTCCGTTATACTTACCATTCAAAATAAATACAAATAAAAAATAATAAAATCATGGAAATTAAAGCATTATTGAAAAAAAACAAAGGGACAATCGTTGACGTAAGATCGATTGATGAATATAGAGGTGGTCACGTTGTAGGGTCGTTAAATATTCCGTTACAAGAAATTCCAGAAAGAGTAGAGGAGTTAAAAGCTCTAGAACAACCACTAATTTTATGTTGTGCATCTGGAAATCGTAGTGGACAAGCAGAACGTTACTTATCTCAACTGGGGTTGACATGCTACAATGGAGGTAGTTGGTTGGATGTAAATTTTCATAAAACAAATTAATTAGTATGTTGAAAGCAATTAAAAACGCACTTGGTTTAGGGCCAAAATTAGATTATAAGGAAGCATTAAAAAATGGAGCAATTATTATTGATGTACGTTCTAAAGGTGAGTATGCTGGAGGACACATCCCTGGTTCAGTTAATATTCCTGTAGAAAGTTTGATGGGTAATCTGAATAAATTGAATAATAAAAACCAGACGATTATCACATGTTGTGCTTCTGGAATGCGCAGTGGTTCAGCAAAAATGATGTTGAAAGGGAAAGGATATACAGATGTCCATAATGGAGGTTCTTGGTTTTCATTAGGCAAAAAAATCATGTAATTATGTTGAAAGTATTAGGAACGTTTTTTTTTACCGGTTTCTTATTGGTAAGTTGTTCGATAGGTCAAGGTTCATCTAAGACTGATTTAACACCAGTTGAATTTTCAAAACAATTAAAAGAAACTGAGAATCCGACAATTCTTGATGTTAGAACACCTGGGGAATTTGCTGAAGGTCATATCCAAAATGCTTTAAACATCGATTGGAATGGATCGAGTTTTGATGCTCAGGTTTCCAAATTAGAAAAGAAAACGACATTATTTGTGTATTGTTTGAGTGGGGGGCGTAGTGCATCAGCTGCAAGTCATTTAAGAAGTTTAGGCTTTTCCAATGTAATGGAATTAGATGGTGGAATGATGGGGTGGAGAAGTGCTGGTTTACCTGAGACAACAAATACGAAAGTTGTTAAAGATAAAGGTATGTCCACAACTGATTTTGAAAAATTACTTCAAACAGATAAAGTTGTGTTAGTCGATTTTTATGCAGAATGGTGTGGACCATGTAAAAAAATGAAACCATCCATTGAAGCAATCGAACGTGAAATGACAAATGTGAAAGTGATCCGTATTGATGTTGATAAACATGCCGATTTGGTGAACTCGTTTGGAATTCAAGAGATACCTATTCTTCGAGTATATAAGCAAGGAAAAGTCACTTGGGAACAAAAGGGATTTGTGGAGAAAGAGGTAATTGTTAAAAACTTATAACAAAAAAGGTTGTCGATTGACAACCTTTTTTGTTTGATTTAAAAAACAAAATTAAATGAGAGGTTATAAGATACACCTCGAAGTTCTTGGTTATACTCAAACGGTAAAAAGTAATTGACTTTTGAATCAATCAAAATATTTTTGTTTTTATAAAGCTCTACGCCGATTGAAGGTGCTATGTAAAAAAAGTTGCTTTTTGTTTTTTCTCCCGAAGCTAATACCCCTCCAAATTGATAACCAGTGTAGAGATTGAAAAATTTTCTAGAGCCTCTGCCTAAATGCCTAGAATAGAAATCTTGTCCAAAACTTAACATGAATAATTCTGAAAATTGGGTAGAGTCAGCATGATTTTTAGAAACAGGAGTGTACGCTCCTAAACTTGCATAACTTTTACCTTTTGTAAATAAGTATTTCATGAAATAACCTTGATATAAATTATTAGAAATACCATGTGTTGGTGATGCTATTTTTAACAGTGAATATTCTGCACCAGGCATATTAACAAAAGAAATTTTAGAATTTTCTTCATTGATTGCATCGTCATTTAAATCTATATCGACTAAATAGTAATTTTGAGAGTTTTTGATTTTCTCTACTAATTTTTCTTTCTCAAATAAATCACTTTCTATACGTTTGTTTTCATTCCATAGAACCAAGTATTTATCAGATTTTGTATCCACTTTTTCTAATAAATCTAGATAAGAAATACGTTGCTTTTTTAGATATTCAACTTCCATGGTGAGTTCGTTAAATCGTGTTGAACTTGTATTACTAATCACTTCACAAGCGGTTGAATATCCTAATTGCTTGACTAAGGTGTCTAACGATTTATATTGAGATGCACTTAACATAAACTCAATGCTAAGTTTTCTAGTTGTTTCAGTTTTATTAGAAGTATTAATATGCATTTTATCTAAATATTCAAATAATATTTGTTTAGAATGATCGAAATTTAGCGTGTAGATAGTATTGTTATATCGAAATAGATAATCATATTTCGAATATTTTTCTTGACTTCTACCTAAAAATGAAAAGGTAGTTAACAGTGATAAAAGCATAATTTTTTTCATGACAATGTATTTAATAATTACACCGACAAAAATAGGGATGGCTTATGACTAAAATTTTGATATATGTCAAAAAAGACAGAAATATTGAATTACAAAAGTCTTTATTTAAATATGACGAATTTATTCTTGTTTTTGAATTATTTTAATTGTTGAGAAGTGAAGGATGGCTAAGAGACTAATAAAGAGTGATTCAATAGAAAAATTGAAGATTGTTACTGTAAGGCAAAATTGTATAATTAAGCAAAAAAGTAAAATCCTTGGTTTATAGAGACACATAATAGTTATTGGTAATAATATCAAATTTGTAAATCCTCCAAGAGTTAAAAAAAGTAAAACAAAATGACTATCTTTTGAATATTTCCAAATGAATAATACAGAAATTAATAAGATACAGCAATTTATTAATGCTGTTATTCCAATTTTAGTAGTTAATTTCATTCGGAATATAAGACACATAACTAAAACTTTTCAATTGCTCCTAAACCAAACAGAGCATAATCATATTTTGCTGGATCTATTGGATCAAAACTTCGTAGATGTTCCATCAATTCCTCCAAAGCTTTACCATCCGTTTGAGTTCTAGTAATTAACCCTAATTTTCTGGAAATGTTTGCTGTATGTACATCTAATGGAATAGATAATTCATTAGTTGGTATACTATTCCAGATACCAAAATCTACTTTATTTGCATCTTTTCGGATCATCCAGCGAAGGTACATTTGAATTCTCTTCGCCGCGGAACCTTTTTCAGGATTGGATAAATGTTTTTCTGATCTTGTTTCGTGTGGAGTTTCTAAAAAACGTTTGCGGAATTGAATAATTCTTCCTGAAGTACCAAAAACAGTTGGGTGAGGAGTAAACGCTTGTTCCAAACCTTCATTTTCATAGATGTTTTGAAGTGCTCGAAAGAAAAAATCTAAGTCTATGGTGTTAAAGGTGCGGTGAACAAAAGAAATGTCTGTTAATTTTTTAGAAGTGTAATTTAAAATGTATTCATGTGGATCATTCC
>CANGOA010000108.1 GCA_947455255.1 Flavobacteriia bacterium
AACATTCAAGACATAGAAGCTTTGAAAATTTTATTTCTAACCTTATTTCTGGGTTAATAGCATATAGTTTCTTTCCTAAAAAACCAGCTATTAAATATGACGTAAAAATCACTGATCAGATAGCACTTTTTTAATCGAACTGAGGTTATTAGATGCAGGTTGGGCTGACACTATAGGCAACTGTAGAAAATTTAACCCTCTTTATTGGCCACACGGACCTAAAAAATGGATAAAATCTTGCCAAAAAGAACATTTACTACCCGGACTTTGGTTTCCAATAAATTTGACTGGTATAGGTAAAACCACGTGGATGAGTATGCATCCTTCATGGAAGAGTTCAAA
Source organism: Flavobacteriia bacterium (assembly GCA_947455255.1). GTDB lineage: Bacteria > Bacteroidota > Bacteroidia > Flavobacteriales_D > Crocinitomicaceae > CANHVK01. Next base: position 343 of record CANGOA010000108.1, read on the forward strand.
AGGAAATAATCAAACACTTAGTCTATCAAAAGGAAATTTTTTAAATTATCACATTCAAACATTTCAGTATTGGTACAATCAAGGCATTAGACTTTTTAAATTAGATTTTGCGCTGTTTAATGTAGCAACTTCACGACAAAATAATCTAGAAAACAATGAAATTATAAAACAGAATGAAGACGCACTTTTTAATGCATTGTATAAGTTCAAACAAAAGAATAAAGATGCTATTTTTCTAGCTTACAATGGTTTCGGAGGAGAAATGAAAGATACTTATCCCCACTTAAAAAAAACAATTCAAACCAAATGGTTAGACATCTTTGAATCGCTTTATTCAGGTGATCCAAGACTTTCTGATATACCTTGCTCAAATTTTTGGCGATCCAAAGACATCTACAGTGACCACATGGTCAACCAGTTTCAATACAACGATATTCCTTTAAAACGTATCGATAATTCTTCTTTCATGCTTGGTAATACAGGTACATGTTACAAGCGAGGAAAAGCTGCTTGGAAATCGACTTGCTTATTGTCATACGCTAGAGGTGGATGGGTAAATACAATTTATGGTGATTTAAGTCTATTTAATCCCGAGGAAAGAAATTGGTTTTCAAAAGCACAATCATTTTGGTTGAACTTACAGCAAAACGCCACATTTTATATGCTTGGAGATATTCCTGGTATAGGAAATGTATATGGTTATTCGGCTGAAACCACTCATGGAAAAGTTATAACACTTGTAAATCCATCTCAAACGAGGAAAGAATTTGCACTTCCACGAGGAATAAAAAAACACCTTATTCTCTATTACGATAATGACGGTCACCCTTTTTTAAGTAATAAGAAAATCAAAATACATCCAGAACAAATGGTTATCATTGGCACTGAAAAATTTTCTTCTAAAAACTACTCGTTAGGGCATGATAATGTATTAAATACATCAAAACAAACAAGATTACTCTATCGTACTAGCACCAAAAAATATAGCAATCAACTATCAATTAATTACATTCCCAAAAACGCAAAAAAACTAAAGATTGTTTTTAAGTTAACGGATAAACAACATCATCCTATTCGATTAAGTGGAGGTTCTCCGCCTGATGGAACATTTCTCAATGAAATATTTCAAGTGAAAATTTCACAAAAAAATCGAATGATTAACTATCAAACAAATAGTATTAAGCAAATTTGGAGTGGAATGTCATGGATTCTTGTAGAAATCGATGAAAATATATACACTACGAACATACCCATGAAAATCTCATTAAATATTGCTAAAAAAAATGGAGTGAAAGGAATTATTTCCTGTAAACTCTATGAAATAAATTAAACTTTTGTCAAGCGTTCCAACAAACCTTTATAGCCACTTAATTCCATTTTGATAGATCCAACCATCAATTTTGCTTCAATTAATAATGGAATTTTATTCGCATCAGCAGTGATATAAAAATTACAATCTTCTTCGTGTTTAAAAATTCGACCTGTTTGAACCACTGGATTGAAAAGGTAACATTTATATTTTCCAGTACGAATTGAAATTGTTTTGATTCCTTTGAATTTGATTTTTATTGGGTACACTTTTTCATCGACATACGAGTTGATTACAAACACATCTCCTTTTTTAGCTTTTTCATAATCAAATGTTCTCGCGTAATAGAAAGATGAAAGCATGTCTTGCACATAACTTGGTGCATCTTTTACCTTTTCCTTGCCATTATCAATGACATTTGCATGTTGGTAGAATTTGTATTCTTGATTGATTTTATACCCTCCTTCATCCACATCACGTTTAAATAAATGCGGAAAAACACCCTCTTCATCAATAAATGTTTCATATTTATCGCGCACTTTGAAAAACCAATCAAATGCACCCAAACTTCTTCCTGTACCAACACTATGTAGTACCTCTCGACCATTTACCTTTGAGTCTTCTTTTTTCAACTCTAAACGAGCAGTACCCGCATCGATAATTCCGTAGTGAATCACATAATCCAATTGTTCACCTGCCCGAAAAGATTGATTTTCAATTTTACGAAGTTCTTTGGAAGAAATACCTGTTGTAATAGGATCTACTGTTGCTGTTGTAAACGATAATAAACCTGTGACAGCAGTTAAAAGGACAATCTTTTTCATGGCAAAATAATTTAAAGATTTATACATATTAGTACAATCAAATTAAGTGCCAAAAAAAAGGGGCTATTGCCCCTTTAATGTATTTTATATTTTGTGTGCCATATAGAGACGCAATGCATTGCGTCTCTACGAATGGCACAACAATAATTATTTACGTTTTTCGAATCTCAATTTAACAGCATCTACCACATAATACATCATCGGAACAACAATAATTGTCAAGAACATTGAACTTAACAATCCTCCAATAAGTACCCATGCTAGACCGTTTTTCCATTCTGCACCAGAGCCTTTTGCAATTGCAATTGGCACCATACCGATTACCATGGCAATTGTAGTCATCAAGATTGGACGCATACGTTCTTTAATTGCTTCCAATAAAGCTTCAGTCGTGTTTTTACCCGTTGCTTTCAAATGATTGGTAAAATCGACAATTAAAATTGCATTTTTCGCCACCAATCCAAGTAACATAATCATCCCTAACATTGTAAAAATACCAATGTTTGAAGAAGAGAAATTTAACGCTAATAAAGCACCAATTAATGCTACAGGTATTGAGAATAACACAACAAAAGGATAGACAAAATTATCGTATAAAGCAACCATGATTAAGTATACCAACACCAATCCGATCAACATGGCTGTTCCCATTGCTCCAAAACCTTCTTTTTGACGTTTTACTTCACCACCCCAAGTCAATCTCACATTGTCATTTAACGGTTCTTTATCTAAATACTCCATGATTTTTTGAGCCAAAGTACCTCCTGCTGTACCTAATACATACGCACGAACAGTCGTTGAACTTAATCTGTTTTTACGTTCCAACGAACCAAAACCATTCTCAATGGAAATAGATGCAAACTCTTCCAATTCGACCACATTTCCTTTTGTAGTCGTAAAACTCATGTTTTTAATGTCATCTACGTTTTTACGATCTCCTTGATCCATCATTACGCGAATGTCATATTCATTTGCATTCTCAGAGAAATTAGACGAAGAATTACCAGATAATGCATTTTGTAATTGCAAACCTACAACTGCAATCGGTAATCCTAATTGACCCATTTTTTCACGATCTAATTCTACACGAATTTCAGGCGTAATATCATCTGTAGAAATCGTAGGATCTTTTGCTCCTGGCATTAATAAAATCGCTTTTTTCAAGCGTCTTGCTTCTTCCATCAACAACTCAGTATCATTACTTGATAAGAATATTTCGATAGGTGCTTCTTCTGATTCAACCATACCAATATTGATGGTTTTCACTTCAATTCCAGGGAATTTATGTTCAATTTTCTCACGAATTTTGCTCATATACATTGCCGTAGGAAAATGTTCTTGCACATTATCTTTCAACTTCACAGTTAATTCAGAACGAGATTCATTTCCAAAAGATGCTGCCCCCATCCCTGCACTTGGTCCACCAACATTGGAGAACACCATTTTCACATCTTTTTGAGCAAGAATAAATTGCTCAATTGCGTAGGTTGTTGCATTATTTTCTTCAAAAGGAGTACTCTTATCGTATTTCAATTTGACCATGAATTTACCTTGGTCACCTTGTGCTACGAACTCTTGTCCAACAATACCTGTTGACATAACAGCACCTGTAACTATAAATAACACTAAGATTCCCAACGTGGTTACTAATTTGTGTTTCAACACCCAAGCAACTAATAACACATATTGATCGGTAAAAATGGTAATTCTACGTTCTACCCACATCAAAACTCTGTGAAGCGGATTCGAATGTTTTAAAACCGTTTCTTTCGCAAAACGAGAAGCCAACCAAGGAGTTAACGTAAAACAAACAAATAATGACATCAAGGTAGAAATTACTACAACAATTGAAAATTGGTGAAGAATATCAGAAATGGTACCTTGAACAAAGACAACCGGTGTAAATACAACCACATCCACAAACGTAATTGCAAGTGCCGTAAATCCAATTTCATTACGACCATCTAGCGCAGCTTGACGCTTACCTTTCCCCATACTTAAGTGTCGATAGATATTCTCCAACACCACAATCGAGTCATCCACTAAAATACCAATCACCAAAGACATTGCTAACAAAGTCATCAAGTTTAAAGTATATCCAAGTAAATACATGGCGATAAACGTTGAAATTAACGATGCAGGAATGGATACTAATACAATGAACGCATTACGTAAGCTATGTAAGAATAAAATCATCACTAAAGCCACAAGGAACACCGCTAATTCCAAATCGTGGAAAACCGCGTCTACCGCTTGAATCGTAGGTACCGAAGTATCTGTTGCAACTTCAAATTTTAATCCTTCTTTCTTGTATTTTTCCTCTAAGGATTTGAATTTTTCTTGTGTCAATTTCGAAAGAATCACCGCATTGGCATCTGATTGTTTTTTGATACGTAAACCAATACCATTGATACCATTGTATCTACTGATTGTCAACTGATCTTTCAATCCATCATATACATCTGCAACATCTTTTAATTTAATTGTTGATGTTCCATTAGAACCTAAGACTAAATTTTGAAGCTCAGCAACTGTTTTATATTTTCCCGCTAAACGAACAGTCATTTGTTCGTTTAAATCTTTTACTTTCCCTGTGGGAAACTCAACATTTGCAGAGGCTATTGCCTGATTAATAGAAGTTAAAGTTAATCCAGCTAACTTTGCTTTTTGTTTGTCGATGTTTACACGAACTTCACGTTCCTCACCCCCAAGTACATTGATTTCACCAACTCCCTGTGTTTGCTTCAACATTGGAAGTATGTCTTCTTTCATCAACTCAAAGAAAGCACGATCTTCCAAATTTTTAGCAGTAACACTCACCTGTAGTACAGGAGAAGCATTTGGCTCAATTTTAGAGATAACAGGTGTTTCGGCATCGTCAGGAAGGTTCTTTTTCAACCCTTCAATCTTACGTTGCGCATCCTGCATTACTTGCTCTAAGTCTGTTGAGTGTTCAAACTCTAACAACACCATAGAAGCATTTTCTAATGAAAATGAAGTTACTTCTTTAATCCCCTCCAAACCACTCAATGCATCTTCCATTGGTTCTGACACTTGACTTTCAACAATTGAAGGTGAAGCCCCAGGATATGGTGTTGTGATTGTAAGCATTGGTGGAGAAAAATCTGGTAATAATTGATAACTAAGTTGATTATAACTTAGCATCCCTCCTCCAATAAGTATTGTAAAAATTACAATAATTAAGGAAGGTCGTTTGATTGCAATTTCCGTAATAGTCATAATACCAATTATTTAATAAGCACGTTTGAATTATTTTGTAAATTAATTTGTCCTTTCACGATAACTACATCATTCACAGATAAACCATCTACCACTTCAATGAATTCACCGTCACTAGTACCAGCAGTGAATGAAACTAATTTCGCTTTACCATTACGAACAATGTAAACTTGAGGGTGTTTCGTAGATCCAACTAATGCTTTACGAGCTACTGACAAGGCATTTTTTGCAGTTGCATTTGCTAACTTCACAGAACCATACATTCCAGCCATAATTCTGTTTTTACCTGAATTTTTAACAGCTATTTCTACTTTGAAATTGTGACTTGCATCTGCTTTAACACCTATAGAAGAAACGGTACCTTGAAAATCCACGTTATCATAAACATCTACATTAATGATTACTTTTTGACCTTCTTTGAATTTTAAGATGTCACGTTCAGGAACTGAAATATTTAATTTTACTGATGAAATATCTGTAATTTCAAATAATGGTGTACCAATACTAATTACACTACCTAAATCAACCATTTTCTTTGTAATAACACCCGTAAAAGGAGCAGAAATTGCTGTGTTTTTGAATTGTTTTTTGATCAATTTATAATTCGCTTCAGCAGCTTTTAACGCCAATTTCGTTTTTTCATTTTGTACGCCTGAAATCGCATTTTCTTTGATTAAGAAGTTGTTACGCGCATCATCATTTTTTTGACTTTCTACTTGAATAGCTGCATTTTCTAATTGTAACGACAACATTTCATCATCCAACTTTGCTAAAATTTGTCCTTTGGAAACCTTGTCACCGTCTTGTACATTCATACGAATGATTTTTCCAGCAACATCTGAACCAATTAAATTTTGTTTGTTTGGGTCAAAAGTACCTAAGTAAGAAAAAGAATTTTCAAATGAATGAAAATTAGGTTTTGACACATTTACTAAAATTGCGGTTGTAGTATCATGTATATATAATTTCGCCTGAACCTTTTGTTTATTGCTTTTCAGCTTTACTACACTGATCGCTACCAATACTATTGCAATACCAATAATTGTAATTACTCTCTTATTCATATTCGTTTATTTTATATTTCCAGTTAACTTTAATAATTCCAATTCTGCTTGACGTAATTGCACGTATGCAACAACTACATTTGTTTGAGCTTGATATAAATCATTCTCACTTTTTAATAAATCATTCGAACTAATAACGCCTTGTTCAAATGAAAACTTCGCTTGTTTTTGCACTTTTTCAGACAAAACCAATTGTTCTTGAGAAATCTGAAGTGATTGTGTCTGAATCTCCACTTGTTTTTGCGCATTGATTATATTTACATCTAATTGTTTTTTAGAGTAATCTAGTTGATCAGCGATTTTTCCACGTTGAAACAAATTCACTTTTGATTTGTGGTGTTTTTCAAATCCATCAAATAATGTCCAGTCTAATTTCAACCCAACAAAAGCTCCATTAATCCCTTTTCCAAACGAATTTTCAGGACGGTAGTTGTAACTGTATAAGTATGTTCCATAAAAAGAAAGTACAGGTAAATATGCCATATTAATCCCTTTACGCTCCACTACATTCAAACGTTGTTGTGCTTGAAGTAATTGAATATCTAGCGCATTTATTCCTTTTTGTTCTTGTAAAAGCGAACGTTGAACTGCACCTTCTAGTTGAAATTCTACTTTATCATTAATCGTTATTCCAATCATCAATTTTAAGTAGTTCTCCGTTTTTTCCTTTGTTGAAATCAATGTTTGTTCTTGATTTTTCAAGGTTAAGCGTGTAATATTCAATTTATCCAACTCAGTAGAAATCACCAATTTTTGCTCGTACATGGCTTTCATATTGACAATCATTTTGTCCATGTTCACCAAATTTTCTTGAACAAATTTCAACTGTTTATGAACTGCTTGTAAATTGTAATACGTTTGAATTAACTGATATTTCACATTTTGTTCAGTCAAACCTGCTTGAATTTCAGAAACTTCTTGATTAATTTTCAATGTTTTAATAGCAGCGTTTAACTGAGGATTAAACAGCACTTGATTCAATTGAACCGTGTTACTGATATTCACTGGTACCCCAAATTGAACTGCTACATAAGTTCCTGGTGCACCTCCAGCAATTTGCCCAGGAATTAACTGTCCAGGAATGATTGCATTGTATTTGTAATCTCCAGCGTATATTAATTTAGGCAGTAATGCTGACTGATATGCGTCAATCTGACTTGCACTCATTGCCACATCCACACGTGCATTTCGGATGATTACATTGGCCGTATCAGCCATTTTTAGGCATTTCTCTAGATCTAACACTTGGGCTTTCACGCCAAATGAAGAAAGAAAAACCAAACCTACTAACCACTTGTTTTTCATATGCATTCTTTGTTAGTTTTTATTTTTATTAGGAAATAAATAATTCACAATCATCTCTGTAACATATTGTTTATGAATCATTAAATATTCTTTATAACTTGAATCATCGATGGAATGTATCGTTTGAATCATCGGTTTTGCCATAAACGGAAAATGACAATTAGACATCACCAACAACATGATACTCACAAAATCGATGCGAATCATCTCACCTTTTTCTTGGGCTTCTTGAATTTGGGACAAAATATTTGCTTCTTGAAATAATTCAGAGAATTGTAAACAATCAAAAAAGTTTTTGTCTTTTTTACCTAATTCTCCAACTATAAAACTCGGTATTTCAGGATGTTTAGATAAAAACTCATATTCTTTTTCAATCATGATTCGCGTCTTATGCATTAATGGCATATCACTTTTCATGATTTCAAAAATTGATAACGAAAAATCTTTTAATATGGAAGAAACAATAATGTCAAATAAATTACCCTTACTCTTGAAATGATAATTCACCAAAGCAACATTCATTCCTGCCTCATTCGCGATTTCGCGCGAAGTACATCCATTAAAACCTTTAGACACAAAAATTCTTCGTGCTGCATCTAAAATTTTATCTTCTGTAGAAAGTTCTTTTACCATGGTATATAATTCAGAACAAATATAAATAATAATTAAACACTTGTTTAAAATAGAATTTACAAATCGACAAAAGCTAAAATTTCACCGATGAGTTAAGCCTAAAATCGTTTAAATGAATCAAAAAAGTAAAATTGAACGGACGTTTAAAATTGAAACAAAAAAAATAGGCTGTCCAACTGAACAGCCTATTTTAAATTACGTATTATTACTACTACAAATCAAATTTGATTCCTTGCGCTAAAGGCAAACTATCTGAGTAATTGATTGTGTTTGTTTGACGACGCATATATACTTTCCAAGCATCAGACCCAGACTCACGTCCGCCACCTGTTTCTTTTTCACCACCAAAAGCACCACCAATCTCGGCACCCGAAGTTCCAATATTTACATTCGCAATACCACAATCCGAACCTGAAGCAGCTAAAAATGCTTCTGCTTCTTTCAAGTTGTTAGTCATAATTGCAGAAGACAATCCTTGAGGAACTGCATTTTGGATTTCAATTGCATTCTCAACACCTCCTGAATATTTTGTTAGATATAAAATTGGTGCAAACGTTTCGTGTTGAACGATTTTAAATGAGTTATCCGCTTCAGCAATTGCTGGTCGTACATAACATCCAGACTCATACCCTTCACCAGAAAGAACTTCTCCTTCAACTAATACTTTACCTCCTTCTGCAACAACTTGTTTCAATGCGTTTTCATATGCAGCAACAGCATCTTTATCGATAAGTGGTCCAACATGATTATTAATATCTAATGGATTCCCAATTTTTAATTGACCATACGCTTTCACGATTGCATCTCTAACAACATCATAAACATCTTCGTGAATAATCAAACGACGCGTAGAAGTACAGCGTTGTCCAGCAGTTCCAACAGCACCAAATACCGCACCAGGAACAACCACTTTTAAGTCAGCCGTTGGAGTAATTATAATTGCATTGTTACCTCCTAATTCTAATAATGATCTACCTAAACGAGCACCAACAACTTCACCAACAGATTTACCCATACGTGTAGAACCAGTTGCAGAAATTAAAGGAACGCGTGTATCTGCAGTTAATAATTTTCCGATTTCAGCTCCACCAATAATTAAGTTGGAAACACCTTCTGGAACATCATTGTCAGTAAATACTTCTTCAGTAATTTTTTGACAAGCAATTGCTGTTAATGGTGTTTTTTCAGATGGTTTCCAAATACAAACATCACCACAAACCCATGCTAACGCAGTATTCCAATTCCAAACTGCAACAGGGAAATTGAATGCAGAAATGATACCTACCAATCCAAGTGGGTGGTATTGCTCGTACATTCTGTGTCCAGCGCGCTCAGAATGCATTGTTAAACCATATAATTGACGTGATAAACCTACAGCGAAATCA
>CANGOA010000109.1 GCA_947455255.1 Flavobacteriia bacterium
GCTTCCTTATGCATTACTTTCTAATTTAGCGATTAATGATGAGCTTTATTTTCTTTCTTTTCACCGTGGTGAGCAGATTCTTTTACAACTTGTAACTTTTCTAAGTCAGCATTTTTTTCATTTCTAACTTTTACTTGGTACCAAACGTTAGGTTTCACACCAACTTCTTCTAAAGCTTGGTAAGAACGTTTGTCGTCAGCGTTTTTACGAACCATAGATTTGATATCGTTCCAGTCACCAACAGTGATTGCGTTTGTAGGACAAACTTCAGCACAAGCAGTAGTTACGTCTCCATCAACTACTGGTCTAGCTTCTTTTTTAGCAACTAATTTACCAGCTTGAATTTTTTGTACACAGAAAGAACATTTTTCCATTACCCCACGCGTACGAACTGTAACATCTGGGTTTAACACCATACGACCTAAATCGTCTTGTGCTGGGTTCACTTGTGTGAATTTTTTATAAGATGGGTAGTTAAACCAGTTAAAACGACGAACTTTATAAGGACAGTTATTTGCACAATATCTTGTACCAATACATCTGTTGTAAGCCATTTGGTTTAAACCTTCATTACTATGGTTAGTTGCAGCCACAGGACAAACTGTTTCACAAGAAGCGTGGTTACAGTGTTGACACATCATTGGCATATGAACTACTTTTGGATTTTGAGCAGCTACTTCTGCTTTCCCATAATCAAAAGTTTCTTTATTTTCTCTTGTACCTACTGTAGCTTCTTCATCAGATGCATAGTAACGGTCTATACGTAACCAGTGCATTTCACGACCTCTACGTACTTCATCTTTACCAACAACAGGAACGTTGTTTTCAGATTGACAAGCAACCAAACAAGAACCACAACCGATACAAGAAGAAAGGTCGATAGTCATACCCCATCTGTGACCGATTTTCTCTACTGGATGAGCTTCCCATAAGTCAAACTTACTAATATGCTCAGGTCCGTGGTGTGTTTCCAACATATGTGCTGGATTGTATGCTTCTTTGTCTTTTGAAGAATAGATATCTAAAGTAGTTTCACGTACAATTGAATGACGTCCCATAACTGTATGGTGAATCTGTGTCGCAGCGATTGGATATATACCATCCACTTTCGTGATTGATCCATTAGCAGCGTAAGACAAAGTTCCGTTTTCAAAAGAAGTGAATACAAATGCATTCTTACCAATTGGTAAACGTTTACCGTTTTCGTCAGTCGCGTGACCTCCGTATTCTTTAGTTTGGAATGCAGCATTACCGATATTTTCATCGTTAGCACCTCTTCCGTATCCTAAAGCGATACCCACTGTTCCTAGTGCTTGACCAGGAGATGGATAAACAGGTAATGTCAATTCTTTGTTACCAACTTTCACAGAAGCAAGATTTAATCCATTTTCTTGATCGAAAGTTGTAGCATAAGTAGTCCCCATTTCAGTTGGGTTCATCGTAATATAGTTATCCCAAGTAACTTTAGAAACTGGATCTGGTAACTCTTGTAACCATGGATTGTTTGCTTGCGCACCAACACCGATACCAGCTTTTTTATAAAGAACAACTTCAAAAGCAGAACCCTTTGGTAATTTTCCAGCAACTTTAGTTAAAGCAGCATCATTGAAAACAGCAGGAGTAGTTTCTACTGCAATATCGATACAACTATCATGAATTGCTTTATTCCAGAAAGTCTCGAAATCAGCATATTTAGATGCTGCTTTGATGTTATCTGCAGACCAAGTAGCTTTAATTAAATCATAAACTACTGAAGAATCTTTTCCTCCACGTTTAGCAGCTCCAGCCCACACTAAGAAGGACTCTTGAGCAGCAGAAGTTTCAAACAATGGACGAATAGTAGGTTGCGCAATAGCAAAGTGATTTTTCTTTGGATTAAAATCATTCCATGCTTCTAATGCGTGGTGATCAGGACAAATGAATTTACAATTAGATGCAGTTTCATCCGTATAACCAGATAAAGAGATTGTTAAATCCACTTTTGCTAATGCTTTACCAAAAGCTTCACCGTTTGCTAATGTATATACAGGGTTGACGCCATAGAAAATCACAGCAGCAGGAGCTTTACCAGCGATAGTGTTTGTTACGAATGTATTTAATGCCTCATCGTTAGAAGCAAATAAATTTACTGTATTTGTAGTGTTGATTGTTTTACCATAAGTTCCTAAAACAGCGTTCAACTTGTTAGCCAAGATTTGAACAGCAGTGTTATTAGAACCAGCAACAACAATTGATTCACCTTTTGATTTTTTCAATGATTCGTAAGCCAAATCAGCAACATCTTGTGCTTGTTTAGAAAGCGTAGTCGCAGCAGCTGTTTTAACACCGAATTTATTTAATAAGTAAGCTAGTACGTTAGCTTCTTCGGATGGTTTAACCATTCCTCTATAATCTGCATTTGTTCCAGTAATAGAAAGTACAGATTCAAATTGGAAATGTTTAGACATCCATTCACCATCAGGATTTCTTCTAGAACTCCACTGTGGTGTATATTCAGTAGCTAATAACCATGTAGATAAGAAATCAGCTCCAACAGAAACAATTGTTTTTGCTTTAGAAAAATCATAATCAGGAATAAAGTCTGTACCGAAAGATTCTTTATTTGCATTTCTAATACCTGCATAAGAAACAGCATCGTATTGAATATGCTCAAAAGAAGTTCCAGTTTCATCACCACCATTCACAGCAGATTTCAATTTAGCAATTGCAGCATTCGTAGATGGAGAGATAATAGTGTTAGACACTAAAACTACTTTTCCTTTTCTAGCAGAAATTTCTTTTAATTTCGCAGTGATATCCCCATCAACTGTTGACCAAGAAGCTGCATTATTTCCTTTTCTAGCGCCTGCTAAACGAGCAGAATCGTATAAAGGAAGAACAGAAGCAATAATTTGTGGATTTGCAGCACCTTTAGTGATACCGAAATCTTTATTTCCTTTAATATAGATAGGACGACCTTCTCTCGTTTTCACTAAGATAGAAGCATAAGATGTTCCATCATAGTACGTAGAAGCATACCAAGTTGGCATACCTGGAGTTACGTTTTCTGGTTTAACTACATAAGGAATTGCTTTAGTCACTGGTGATTCACACGCAGCAACAGTAGCAGCAGCAACACTAAAACCTAAGAATTTCAAGAAATCTCTACGTGCAGTAGAAGTTTCTTTTAGGTTTTCGTCTGCTAAAAATTCATCCACTGACATGGATTGAGGAAACTCTTGGTCTCTACCTTGCACAAAACTTGGAGTTTCGTTTAATTCTTCAAGACCTTTCCAATATTTTCTAGTCGTACTCATATGCTTTTAGCCTAGTCGTTTATTATTAATAGTGACATTTTGCACATTCCCATCCACCAAGTTCTTTCACGGTAACTTTACCATCTTCTAGGTACTTGTTGTAAAGAGATTTGTCGTTATTCAACAGACGTTTATGAATTTCATCATAGTATCCATCTTTTTTACCATCTAATGGTCCCTCTTGGATTGCTTTTTCGCCGTGACATTCGATACACCATCCCATTGTTAAAGTAGGACGAGTTAATGGAATGTTACCTTCGATTTTGTTCAACTCACCAACTGGAACTACACGAGCAGTTTCTTTCTGTTTCGTCATATCACCGTGACATTGTTTACAATCAACGCCACCAACAACAACGTGTTGCGAGTGATTAAAGTAAACATGATCAGGAAGAACGTGCACTTTGTTCCATTTGATAGGTTTAGTATGACCTGTGTAAGAACCAGCTCCTTCCGTACTCCAACCAGCAGCAGCGTACACCGCTTTGATTTTTTCTTGTTGAGCAGGAGTTCTACCATTAACTTGTTTGTGGCAATTCATACATACGTTGACTGAAGGCAAACCTGCAGTTTTAGATTTTGTAACAGAATTGTGACAGTATTTACAATCAATACCATTAACTCCTGTATGAATATCATGTGGGAATTCGATTGGTTGAGATGGTTGATAATCTTCAACAACACCAATATCACCTAAACTTAACACTAGGGAAACAAGTAAAGACATTACAAGCACTAAAGTAGCAATCCCTACATAAATCTTATTGTTCCATGCCCAAGTTTTAAACTCTTGCATATAGCTTTGTTCGTCTTCATCTTTAGAATCGCTCAAAGCAGCTTTTAATTGTCTACGAACACCACTTACTGCCCCAACAATAACTGCAAATATTACTCCTAAAAGAATCCAAACCCAAGAAAAAGAACCTTCTTCGGTTTCTTCAGTTGTGATAGCACCACTAGCAGAACCATCCTTCCCTTCTTCAGTACCAGTAGCAGCTGGATCTGGTGTAGAATCTACATAATCAAAAATCGCATCGATTTCTTCTTTTTTCAACTCTGGGAATTGTTGCATTGCACTTGCAGCCCATGTAGAAACAGTTTGCGCGTAAGGATCAGCAGCAGCAGCAGCTTGCCAGTTATTTACCCATTGGTAAATTGAACCTTCTTTAGCTCCTCCATCCGACCATTTCTTACGAACTTCAAATAATTTTGGTCCCGTTCCGTTCTTGTGCGGTTGGTGACAAGTAGCACATTTCGCCTTAAAAAGACCTTCTCCTTGTGCATTAGCGTTGAATGATCCTGCAAAAAACAAAAATGTTAATGCGGCAACACACCATTTGTTAATAGATTTAAACATCTGATTTATAGATATTTTCATAAATAAATTTTTTGTCGTGTGAGAAAATACACCATTTGACAGGCGCAAAAATAAAATAAACGGGGGGATTAATGACAATTCTATGACAATTTTAAGCGATGATTTTTTAATTTAAAATGATTCTAAATAAGAAAAGGTAAAATATCGCCAATTAACAATAGTATGCTAACAACTCAATGAAAGTTATTTATTATTTATAACATATCTTTGTAATTATGAAAACACTTTTAAGTACATTATTGATTATACTTTCCACAATCATTTTTGGTCAAAACACTAAAGATAATAATGGAGTTGTTATAATAAAAGATAAAAAAATTGATGAATTAATCAAAAGCAAGAGCAACGTTCGACGAGTATCAACAGCAGGCTATCGTTTACAAATTTTCTTTAGTACTGACAAAGATAAAGTGAACGAAATACGCATGAAATTCATAAAACAATATCCAAAAATGGAAACATACATCACTTTTGATGCTCCAAATTACATACTACGTGTGGGAGATTTCACTGAAAAAAATGATGCAGAACGTTTTAAAAAAGAAATATTTAGAGATTATCCAGAAAACTTTATCATCAAAACAGCAATAAATGTTCCAAATGATGATGAAGATAATTGGGAATCTAAAGAAAAGAGTGATGAAGTGACGAAATGATCGCAGTTAGTTAACCTCAGTGGCAGACTTAACGTAAAGTGGGAAGAATGAAGAATGGAATAAGTGACGATGTTTCAAATACATTTTAATTAAAGTAACCAATCATTCTTAACGAAACAATAGTTTAAAGATCATGGTTGACAGCGACAAATCCTGTTGAAAAACAGGCTTGGAGTAGGTATCCTCCAGTTGGCGCATCCCAATCAATCATTTCTCCAACAATACTAATTTTCGGATAGTTGATCAATCTTAAATTTTCGTCTAATTCAACCCAAGAAACTCCTCCACAACAAGAGATTGCTTCGTCAATTGGTCTGAAAGAAATTGGTTGAATGGGAAATGATTTTACCAACTTTGCAATTATACCATTGGAAAGAAATTCTTCTTTGGTAAGAAAGGATTTACACCAAGATACAAAGGGAATAGGTAATTTCAATTTCTTAAATCCTTCTGAAGTGTTTTTGCAGTTCTTTAGGATTTCTATTATTTCCTTTTCCGAAAAATTGGGTTTAAAATCAATATAAATTGGAACTAAAAGATTCTTTCGTATGAATGGGTTCAAATAATAAATAGGTGCTCCTTCAATTCCATAATTTGTTAATACTATCTCTCCTTTACGATGTATTCCATCGTGGGAAACTACTACATTTTTGAAAACAGCACCTTGAAATTCTTTTAAGAATTCGGAAGGCAAAGCACAATTTACCCCCGCATTTGAAGCTTGAAACGGAACAACATTAATATTTTTTGCTGTAAAAAGTGAAACCCAGGCAGCATCTGAACCAGTTTTTGGCCATGAAGCAGCACCTAAACCTAAAATAAGGTGGTCGAATTGGTGTTTTTCAATCCCTGCTTTTGTTTTTATTACCACTTCATCTAATGAAAAGTCTTCGAGCGTTGCGTTGTAGACAAATTTCACTCCTAGATCTTTCAAATATTGCAACCATGTTTTCAAGACCATTGACGGTTTGATTTCTTTGACAGGAAAAATCTTGCCTGAAGAACCAACATACGTTTCTATACCTAATCCATTTAACCAACTAATCAAATCATCGTTAGTAAACTGACGAATAATATTTGCAATTTGAGGATGAGAATAATAAGATACAAAATCATCGAATGAACCATCATGGGTTAGATTAAAACCACCGTCTCCAGCGACTAGAAATTTACGTCCTGCGGTTTTCATCTTTTCATACAAAATAACCTCACAACCATTTTTGATAGCTTGTGTGGCAGCCATGAGCGAAGAAGGACCGGCACCGATGATGATTGTTTTCATTTTAGTTTGCAGGTTGGAATTTTATTAAAACCATTAAGAAATTTAGGACGATTTGGATGGCATAGATAAATTAAGAGACTCGCTTTGCTCGATAGTATATTTTACCATTAAGAAATTTAGGAGAAAAAGAAATAATAGAAGATAAAAAGGAAATTAAGTATTGACTTTGTCAATATTTAAGAAAAAACCGCAGGATTTGTTTAGTGTTTTGTTATACAAATCACTGCGGAACGTATTAATTATTACTATATAGAAGAATATACTTAGTCTAATTATTTCACCGAAATTTCAGCTGCCATCGCTTTTGCTTTTTCCACAAGTTCTTTAACATCTTGTTCGCCATACGTTAAAGTCACTGCCATTCTTCTGAAAGGTCGTGTAGTAGGTTTACCAAATAAACGCAAATCACTATTTGAGAAAATTGCTGCTTTATCTAATCCTGAGAAAATTGGTTGTGCTTCCGAAGTTTCTGTTGCTAATACAACCGCACTAGCTCCGTTTCTATGCAAGTCGATTTGAGGAATTGGAATATTTAATATTGCGCGAGCATGTAATTCAAATTCATTAAAAGATTGCGTACCAGCAAGTGTAACCATACCAGTATCATGAGGACGAGGAGACAATTCAGAGAAATAAGCACCTTCTTTGGTAATAAAAAATTCAACCCCCCAAAGTCCTGCACCTCCTAAAGCTTTAGTAACATCCGCAGCCATTTGTTGTGCTTCCTTTAAATGTTCTTCCTTCATTGGCATCGGTTGCCAGCTTTCTTGGTAGTCACCACGTTCTTGTCTGTGTCCAATCGGAGGACAAAACAACGTTGGTCCGTCTTTTTGGGTAACCGTTAATAAGGTAATTTCATAATCGAAATCAATAAAACCTTCCACAATAACTTCTTTTAAGTCACCACGAGAACCTTCCAAAGCATAATCCCAAGAATGTCGCCAATCTGCTTCTGATTTAATCACAGACTGACCTTTTCCAGAACTTGACATTAATGGTTTAACTACACAAGGCATTCCTGTATATTTAACAGCTTCTACTAATTCCTCGTAAGAAGTAGCATATTTATATTTTGCAGTTCTAACACCTACTTCAATTGCAGCAAGATCACGAATCGCCTTACGATTCATTGTAAAATTTGCAGCTTTTGCACTAGGTACTACTTGAATTCCTTGTTTTTCGTAATCATAAAAACGTTCCGTACGGATTGCTTCAATTTCGGGAACAATTAAATTTGGTTGGTGTTTAGCAACAATCGCATCTAATTGATCTCCGTTAAGCATATCAATCACTTCAAATTCATGAGCAACTTGCATTGCAGGTGCGTTTTTATAGCTATCTACTGCAATCACATATTGACCTAAACGTTGTGCCGCGATGGTAAATTCTTTACCTAATTCGCCAGAACCTAGTAGTAAAATTTTCTTTCTCATAAGACAAAGGTAATAAATAAGAAAAAAAATCATCGACAAATTGAAGCTTACTAACAAAATCCTGTTGATATAATAAAAAAATAACACTACTTTTGTCGCTCTCAAAAAAGAAGAATTATGTCTATTGGTGTAAAAATATTTGCAGGAAGAGCTTCTAAAGATTTAGCTGGAAGAATAGCTACTTCTTATGGTACAAGCTTAGGAGATGTAAAAGTATTAGATTTCAGCGATGGCGAATTTCAACCATCTTTTGAGGAAACAGTTCGTGGTCAGGATGTATTTATTGTACAATCAACAATGCCTCCGAGCGACAATTTATTTGAATTATTATTATTGATAGATGCTGCAAAAAGAGCATCTGCGAGAAAAATAATAGCTGTTATTCCTTACTTCGGTTTAGCAAGGCAAGATAGAAAAGACAAGCCAAGAGTTGCAATTGGTGCAAAGTTGGTTGCAAATATGTTGATGGCAGCAGGTGTTGACCGTGTAATTACCATGGACTTACATGCTGAGCAAATTCAAGGATTTTTTGAAGTTCCGGTAGATCATTTATATGCTTCTACTATTTTTTATAATGAGTTACACGAATTAAACAAAACGGGTAACTTGATAATGGCTGCGCCAGATGCAGGAGGAGCTAAAAGAGCAAATTCCTATGCTAAGGTGTTAAATATTGGACTAGCACTTTGTCACAAAAACCGTAAGAAAGCCAACGAAATTGCAGAAATGACCGTTATTGGTGATGTAGCAGGTAAAGATGTTATTTTAGTAGATGATATGTGTGACACCGCTGGAACATTGACAACTGCAGCAGATTTGTTTATGGAAAAAGGAGCAAAAAGTGTACGTGCATTTTGTACGCATGCTATTTTATCTGGACCAGCATTTGAGCGAATTGAAAATTCAAAAATCACAGAATTAATTGTAACGGATACTATTCCATTAAAAAGACATTCTGATAAAATTAGAGTATTACCAGTTGACGAATTATTTGCAGACGTGATAAAAAGTTTGGTAAATAATAAATCGATTAGTGATTTATTTGTAATATCGTAAATAATAAACCAAAATAAAAACAGATGAAAGTATCAAAATTGAGCGGTTTGCTTAGAGCAAACGTAGGGAAAAAAGATGCTGCAGCACTTCGCAGAGAAGAGAGAGTACCATGTGTACTTTATGGACAAGGAACTCAGGTTCATTTTTCAGCTCGCAGAATTGACGTTGAAAAATTAGTTTTCACTCCAGAGGTGTATCAAATTGATTTAGATGTTGAAGGAAGAACAGCGCAAGCTATTATTCAAGAAATTCAACAAGACAATATCAATGGTAAAGTTAAGCACGTTGACTTTTTAGAGTTGAATGAAAACAAACCAGTAAAAGTTGCTTTACCAGTTCGTTTAACAGGAGCATCTCGTGGTGTATTAGCAGGGGGTAAATTATTGCAAGTATTCCGTCGTTTGACTGTATTTGCTTTACCAAGTGCTTTGCCAGATGCTGTAACAATTGACATTACAAAATTACGTATTGGTCAATCTGTACGTGTTGGTCAAATTGAAGCTAACGGATTAACATTCTTAGAGCCTGCTAATGCGGTTGTAGTTTCAGTTAAAATGGCGAGAGGGGCTGCTAAAGGTTCTGACGCTGGTGATGACGACGAAGACGAAGAATAGTCTTTTTCTTTATAGAATTGAAAGCCTGATGATTTTTCGTCAGGCTTTTTTTATTATATAACCCTATATTTGTACTATGAATACAATCGAAAAATTAATACAGACTCGATTTCCATCTGCACAAATAACGGAATTAAAAAAGCAAACAGAGTCAGAAATTGATTTGTTATTAATTTCTACTGTAAAAAGATCGCCAATACAAATCTTATTGAC
>CANGOA010000110.1 GCA_947455255.1 Flavobacteriia bacterium
AGTTAAGTTAAATCTTACAATAAAAACATGATTTAAGTTAGTTTATTTTGAGTAAAACAAGCGTTATCTAGAGGCTTGTAGAAGATCAATTTGTTGCTGTAAATCTTCTTCTCTCGCTTGCATTTTTTCAACCATTTCTTTCATTTGCAATTCTTTACGCTCCATTTCTTCTTGCGTAGCTTGCATCTCTTCCATGTTTTGACGCATTTCTTCTTCTTGAGACAACATTTCCTCTGTTTGTTGTTGCGAAATCTCTAACAAAACTTTGGTACGTTCGTTTGTTTTTGTAGTGGACAAGGTAGAAGCAATACTTTCTGCTAATTTATTTACAAAATCAATGTGATATTGTTCCATTTTTTCAAAAGAAGCTATTTCAATCACACCAAATGTTTCATCATTCACAGTCAAAGGAACAATTAAAAAACAGTTAGGCGTAGCTTCCCCTAATCCAGAGGTAATTTTAACAAAATCTTGAGGTACCTCGGTTATGTATAGGGTATCGTTTTCTTGCCAAGCTTGACCAACTAAGCCTTCTCCTTCATCTACTCTAAGGTGTAGGTATTTCTTTTTATTCCAAGCATAACAAGCAATCATTTCTAAATAAACATCACTTTGAACAGAATCATTTACAATAAATAACGCACCTTGATTTGCTCCTAGGTATTTCACCAATCCAGAAATAATATTATCTGCTAAAATCTCCAGCCCGTCATTATTACCTCGAAGAATATCCCCGAATTTTGCCAATCCCTCTGTAATCCAATTACGTTTTTTATCCTCTTCTGCAACTTGCGCAAGATTATCACGCATATTTAATAGCGAAAATCCTAAACTATCTTCATGACTTTCACTGGTATAATCCGCTTGCAATTCACCCGCACCAATTTTAGATGCAAAGTCTGATTTTTTCTGTAATCCATGTACTAAATTCCTTAACGCACTAGACATTTCCCCAATTTCATCTTGCGTTTCAATCTGCTTCACCTCTACTAAATTACCCGTGGATAATATTAGCAAATCCTCTTTTAATATATTAATGTTGGAAGAAATTCTTTTTGCTAATCGGTAAAAAATGAAACAAATGAAAACAGTAAGAGCAATCACACTTAAAAACAGAATCAATAATTCATCTACGAAATAAGCAAACGTAAACTTCGCTCTAGGCACAAATGTTAACACATTCCAATCTTTTCCCTTATAGATATAAGCACCTTTTCCTGTAACTTTTCCAATTACATAATCATCTTTAGAAATCTTTTTTCCATTTAAAGTAAATGCTTGATTGATCAAAAACTCATTTTCAGAAACCATGTTTTTGGAAGTCACTAAAATTGGATCGTCTGCATCAATAACCTCGTTAACAGTATTTGTGACTAATAAAAAAGAACCAGGTAAATTTTTTGCAAGTGCTAATTGTGTTTCGTTACGTATACCTTGTGTAACCTCCGTCCAATTTGCGAAATTGTACCAAACACCAACGGTAGTTCCATTATTGTCTTTAATCGGCGCTGAAAAAGTCATACCCCAACCATTATTGCCATTTATATAAGAAGAAATAGAATTGATCATAAAATCAGAATAATAGGCTCCACCTTCAGGACCTGTACCCGAAACACAGGATCTAAACCATTCTTCATTGGAAAAGTTTTTACCTAATAATGAGGAGGTATTAATCGTTTTTCCTGTTTTATCGATTGTGTTTACAGCTACTACATTTCCTTGAATATCCGTAATCATCATTAAATCATACAAGACATAGTAACTTACCATCGTATTGATGAAATCTTGTGCATCTTGTTTTGTAGTATCTGAAACTGCAGTTCTAACAGCCAACCTGTTGTATGCAAAAGCTTGTACATCCCCAAATCTTTCATAAAAGTTTCTGTCAATTTTTTCAATCACAGACTTTGCATTTGCTTTTGCACGCAATTCTGAAATATTGTTCGTGTTTACTAAAGAGGAGATACTAATATATGCTATCAGTATTATACCTAACGATACCATCACAAGGATGGAAGTATACAATAATTGATTCGCAATGTTTTGATTTTTAATCGATATTTTTTTCATTTCAAAAGCAATAAATTAGCATTCAACTGTCATTCTATTTTTTACACTTTCCCAAAAAACGGATAAAGAACCTGTCGAACTTACACCAGTATTGGACAATAGTTGTAACGTTTCTATGTACTCATCCAATTCTGAATTTATCATTTTTAAATCATCAAAGTTGTGATAAATCATTGCCCATTCCGGAAAATTCCTTGCAGTTATAGAATTCTTAGTGATAATGTGAATATTTGAATGCCTTGGATCGCTCTCAATTCTTTTAAAAACAACGTCCAAATCTGTTTCACTCCCTTCTAACAGTTGAATAAATTGATTTTTACACACGACCAAACATCCTGTAATATTATTTTCCGCATTAAACTCACGTGCACCTTTCAATATCGAAAGGATATCTGATTTTTTTAAATCAGCGCTTATGGTTGATATATATACTAAATCTTTCATTCTTACCATTTATAAATCATTGCTAAACCTAGTGTAGTTTGTGTGTTTTTATTGTACACACCTTTACTATCCATGAATTGTTGACTGTTTTCATTTCCTGCTCCTTTTACTTTCGACCATTGGTCGTAACGAAGTTCAGGCTTAAGTAAAATATGACCTTCTGCAAGTGTAATTTGACCAGTTAGAGTAAACGTAAACACATCTGCACCAATTTGTTTTCCAGCTACTGCATCCATGTTTCTTAATGCTCTTACCGCTTGTTTATTGTTAAAATATTCTGAACGTAAGCCCAATGAATATCTATCGTTGAATTTCCAAGCAGCATAAATATTGTATCCTGACCAAAGTTTAGTTTTAAGCGTATCCGCAGCATCCACTAAACCTGCAATTCCAGGAGAAGACGCATTCATGTTACCTTTTTGTGTTCCAAGCATCGTCCAAAATCCTAGGTTGAATTTTTCTGTTAATTGGAAAGATCCATTTAAGTCATACACCGAGAAATTTGCTTTGGATAAATATCCTGTTTTAGCATCTGGAGTTGCTTCGTTAGTTGTAATGTAATTTGCATACACTGCGTAACCCGTTTTTGGAGTATAGGCTAATTGACCAATAATTCCTTTAGCTCTGTTATTATCGTCTAAATGATCAAATCCGTTAACAACACCTACCATTGCAGAAAACTTATCATTGAATTGGTAATTCGCTTTTATGCCAGTATGGTAAAAAGGGATCCCACTGTTGAACGTATGATTGATGGAATAATGAAAATTCAACGTAGATTCAATGTATTCATATCCAATGTGTGTACTGAACTGACCTGCAGAGAACGACAATTTATCCGTTGCGTTGTATTTGAAGTATGCTTGTTTAATCATGATTCCAGAAATAACATCGTACCCAATTTTATACCCTCCTGTACCTCCTCCTGCATCTTTTAAGTCTGGAACGTTACCATAGTTACCATATTGCCCAGAAGGACCATATACTAAATCAGCCACCATTTCTGATTTTTTGTTGGTGTATTTAAATACAGTTTGCACCATTCCTAGATTGAATTGGTCCACTTTTCTATCAAATCCACGACCAACTCCTGACTTCCCCATATTGTCTTGCGATAATGGATTATTAAAGTTTGTGAAATAATAACTATCTAAATACCCACTAATAGTTAGTTTTCCTTCTTCTTTTTTAATTGTATCTAATTGTGCATACCCATAATTTACTAAGGATAAACATACTATAGAAAACAATAAACTGATTTTTTTCATCTTATATAATTATTTACTAAAAACAAAAATAAGTAATACTACTTAATTATAAAACTTTTTGTTTAATTTTTTTTAAAAAAATTTAAACAAAAAATGTTAGGCGCTAAAAAAACCGAGCATTTACTCGGTTTTTAATGTATTAGGCTTCTTGTTCTAACTTATCGAGAAGGGAAAGTATGGATCCCGAGATAGATTCCAGTTTGGAAAACATTTCATTCGCTTCTTTTATTTTATTTGCCTCTTTTAATTGAATAATAGAAACTATTGCTTGATGAAGCTCTTGATGAATTAATTCCAATTCGTCAAAATGAGGATTCCCTTTAAACACATCGATGGCATATCCATAAATCCATTTTCCAAGATCACAATCCGTATGTTTAGCAACATTTTCAGCTTTAAAATCCTCAATTCCTAACAAGAATGCCTTCATGTTAATCATCCACATTCTATGTTTTTGCTTAGCAATAAAAAAGTCGAGTACCATAATTTTAGTTGTTAGAAGTGTTAACCAATTTTTCCATACGTTTTAATTGAGCGTACCATTTGTCATACATAGCATTGATTTCTCCCTCATATACTTTCTTAGTCTCCGCATCTTTATTTTGCTGCTCCGAAGCTAAACGTTCAATTTCTAATTGAGATAATTTCATAGATTCGATCAATTCTTCTGTCTCTTTTTCTTTATCTTTTAATGCTTGCATGTTTTTCGTCATCTCATCTTCTTGGTTCGTCATTTGATCCACCATGATTTTCATGCGACGTTCTTTTTTCTCCATCTCCTCTTGTGTCGCCATCATTTCTTCCATGTTTTGACGCATTTCTTCTTCTTGTGCGCGCATTTCTTCTGTTTGTTGTTGCGATTGCTCTAACAAAATCTTCGTACGTTCATTTATTTTAGCTGTTGAAAGTGTAGAAGCGATACTTTCCGCTAGTTTATTTACAAAGTCAATATGGTATTGTTCGAAATAAGTGAACGATGCAATCTCAATTACTCCAAATGTTTCATCGTTTACCACTAAAGGAACAACGATAAACGATTTTGGATTTGCGTCTCCAAGTCCTGAGGTAATACGCACATAATTATCTGGAACTTCCGTTATATATAAGGTGTCATTTTCTTGCCATGCTTGACCAACTAACCCCTCGCCTTCATCAATACGCATGTCCATGTATTTCTTTTTATTCCACGCATAACATGCTACTAATTCTAAATGAACATCGGAAGGTTGCACATCATTTACAATAAACAATGCTCCTTGATTTGCACCCAAATACTTTACTAAACTTGAAATAATATTATCTGCTAATACGTCAATCCCTTCATTATTACCTCGAAGAATATCTCCGAATTTTGCCATCCCTTCGGTTGCCCAATTTCGTTTTTTATCTTCCTCTGCAACATTTTCAAGACTTGATTTCATTTCTAGTAAAGACAATCCTAATTCATCTTTATCGCTCAACGGATCGTACGTTAAATCAAAATTGCCTTTCCCAATTTCACGGGCATAATCTGCAGTCATTTTAATGGAATGCATGTAATTATGCAGTGAATAACTGATATTAACCAATTCATCATTTGTTGTATCATCCTCTTCTGAACTAAGAGCATCATTATCGCTAGAAAGTTCTCCGACTAATAATTTCGAAATTGTTAACTGAATGGATGAAACAGACTTAGTAATCATTCGATTGATATAAATACTTACGAAAAATGCTAAAAAGAGTGCTACAAGACTAAATCCAATGATAAATAAATTAATCGATAAAGAAGTTCCTTTGTTTTCTTTAGAAATTCGATCCGATTCTTTCATCAATTTGGAAGAAAAAGCCTCACTGGATTTAGATAATTTTTCATACAATTCTTTATACATCGGCATTAATTCAAACGCCTCCATTTTTCCATTAATCGTAGCATGCACTAATGCAATAGAAATACGTGAAAATTCTTCTAAATCAGGAATCGATTTATGAATATCCTTTGTATAATCAGAATTTGTAATGTGCGATAAAATGAATTGATTTTTCTTAAATGAATTGATATGGTCATAAAAATTATCCTTGTAATTCTTCACTTCTTCTGCATCGTCTTTATTTAAAAGAACCCCAATATAAATATCTCCATTAATATTATCTTTTTCTTTTTCTAGTTCTAATTGCGTTGTTAACAATTTTGAATTTGAAACAATTTGATTATTCGAGTCAAATAATTTATTCAGACCAAAAAATGCTACTAGTCCCAGCAACAAAATAGTCAATGAATTTATGGCTACAATCGTAGTAAGCTTACTGCTTATTTTTTTTTTCTTTAAGTTAAAGAAAGATTGCTTTTTTTTCGAATTTTTTTCTGACATAATATGAATAGGATATGAGGTCGAATTTAAAAAGAATATCGGTATTAAAAGGAGTCAGCACCGTTAATTTTAGCTTTTGTAGCACCACTAGTAGCGTCAGTACCTACAATTCCTATTGTACCAGGCGTATTTTTTACATACTTAGCAACTTCTTCTTCTGAATCAAAGAATTTAGGTGCAGAAATTTTACCTTGGAAAGCTAATGCCAATAAGGCTTTGTTCATTTCTGAACCTGAAGTTCCGAAAACAGCTTTTGCAACTTGATTTCCAACAGAAGAAGTCGGGTTAACAAATACTAAGTTTACTTTACTGTTATCTGACCATCTTGTTTTTGTGCCTTTCATGAAAGCTTTTAATTCAACCATTGTCATGTCTTTATTTGGAACACTTCCATTAATAACAACCGACAATCCACCTGCTGGAGCAAAACTCATCAAACTAGAGATAAGTGCTACAATTAGACTAAATTTTAAAAATATATTTCGTTTCATCTTTGTAATTTTTTTACTGTAAATAATTTAAAAACCCCAAGCAATTTGTGCCTGAACCCCATTGTAATCTCCACCTAATTGTGTATTTCCGAAACGGTAACCAGCTTTAAAAACTGCTAATGGCGCCAACTCATATCTAAACCCAATCGTAGTTAAATTTTTGTTGTTGTTTAAATACATAAAATCTTTCGTATCATATTTCATGTAGTCAAACTGAACATAAGGAGTTACTTTGTTAATGGTATACCCTGCATACGCAAAAAATGCATCGTGAGAAGTTGTACCCATCATAGCGTTTTTATTGTTGATTTTATAATATTCAGAAATAACCTCCAAATTTGATTTTTTAATCACTAAGTAACCATTAAAAATATTTTGGTTTGTACCAACCTTCACTGTGTCTTCTCTAAACGGCGTAACCGAGTTTGCAGTAACAAAATCATTATAAAAAGAAGCTCCTAATTTTATCCCTTCAATCGGTTCAATTCTAAAATTCATGGTAACAGATTTCGAATTGTTATTGTCCCAAACAGGAGAAGAACCAATTCCGTTACCTACCATTACATCGTATCCGAAATTTAATTTTCCAATGTTGTCTCCAGTAATCGACAAACCTGTTGTGTGAACAGCCATCACCCCACCTTCGTCTTCAAATTTTACAGCAAATGGACGAGCCATTGTAGGTTGTAATAATTCTCCATGGTGGTATGCGTTATTCCAATATCCTAGCGGTGTGTGAAATTTACCCATTTGAACATTGAAAGCGTTGTTCCATTCATACTTAATAATCACACGTTCCACATCTAAACGCGCTGTTTTTCCATCGTATTCAAAAACTACCTCTCCTAAAAATGAAAAACGATCTGACAACTGAGAAGTAACATAGTTATCGTATTGACCGATTCCAAATGCATTTTTTTGAGGAGCCCCATTCAAATCTTTCCCACTAAGCGGTTGGTCGAACTGCGTGTTTGCAAATCCTCTAAAGGATGTTTGTGCAAATCCATTTTGCATAACAATTAAAGCAAACAAAACGGTAAAAAACAAATTGATTTTTTTCATATTTTATATTTTAAATACGTAATTTAACGCAAATGTAGTGAAAATCTGCTGTGCAATCATCTACCATGTAAAATAATTTTACATTATCAAATATAGGCAGGAAAAATCAACAAAAACATGATGAATATCTTGTTTTCAAAATAAAAAAACAAATAAAAAGAGTTATTTTTTTCTATCTACTGCAAAAGAATAACCAATTAATATTGTTGAAAAATTGGCGTGTTGATAGCGATTTACAGCTAAGGAAATATCAATTTGAGACCAGTCGTTTGGATACCAAATAGCACCACCATCCAGCCCAGTTTCGGGCGACGAGTGATTCGCATTAAATCCATAAGCCTCAATAAACAACTCTAAATTTTTTGCCACCAATCCGTTAAATGAAAGTGAATAAGTTAAAATACCGTTTTTATACGTATTAGTAAAAATACCTCCTACATTATAATTTATAGCAAGGTAATCATTGATATGGCTTTGGAATTGAAAACCTGCATCCACATTAAACACATTGTTTTTAGCAAGTGATCCTAGTTTTTGAATCGGATAAAACGTATTTACAATAAAACTAGCTTCCGGAATCCATTTATCTTCTTTCAACAGCTTATGTTTTACACCTATTGCCAAGGGAGTATTTCTTCCGTCTGCAATTTGAAATACCATCCCCATCATCAAAGGCATGTAATTATAGGTACATCTCAACTCTGTTTGTTTACCCAAGTATTTTCTAAACATAATATTCGGGTTGAGTCCATCGGTAATATTCCCTACACTAGCCAGCGATATTCCAGTTTCAAATTGGTAACGATTAGAATCAACAATGTAAGGACTATCTGAAATTCCAGGTCGATCGAAAATTATTGGGGCATCTTGCGCGAAAACAACTAAGGAAAAAATGCAAAATAAAGGAAATAAAAGAATTAGTTTCATGAGATAGTATTACTTCGAGATGTATAATTGCAAAGATAATCAAAGTAAAATAAATGATTTTGGTGTGTAAAATAACTTAAAAATATATGTTAAATGAATCTAAGTTCCTCCCAAAAACGGATAATATGCATTAAAAGTAGAAAAATCGCTAAAAATAAGTAAAAACACTTATTTTTGCTTTAAATTATTCGATATTTAAAATTGAAAAAATTAATCCTCTTTGTTATTCTATTTCCTTTACTAACTTCGGTTCATAAAAGTGCTACGTCTGATTCAGAGTATAAAATTCAAACACTTTTAATTTACAACTTTACGAAATATGTGAAATGGAACTCGCCAGTGAACAATGACTTTGTGATTGTAGTCTATGGCAACTCCCCCATTACCAACTATTTCAACCAATTAAAAACTGCAAAGCAAATCAACGGTAAGCCGATTATTGTAAAAACAATAAATCCTGGTGAAAAAGTCCCTCCATGTGAATTGTTATATATAGACGACTCTTACGTAAATCAAGCGGAAAATCAATTTCAAAAAGGTACATTATCTAATATTTTAGTCATAACAAACACAACGCCAATACCTTTGAAAATATCTTGTATCAATCTACGTAATATCGACGATAGTTATAAGTTTGAAATCAATACAACACTCACTTCTATCCACAACTTAGAAGTTTCAAGTTCCTTATTAAACTTAGCATTAAAAGTCTATAAATAATCTTGTATGAAAAAAACAAAATTCTTTTTTCTATTCGTTTTCTTAACAAGTATGTTTTTCCAATCTCTTGCTCAAGACACAACGAAAACTGCTGAACAAATAAATTTTTCGGACGATATCGGACTAGAAGATTTGATGAATGTCAAATTAACAGTTGCATCCCAAAAAGAATTAAGCATTGAACAAACTCCTGCAATTGTATCTGTTCTAACCAAAGAAGACATACAACGAAGCGCTTCTAAAGACATGACAGACGTGATGCGTTTAATACCTGGATTTGAATTTACTGCCGATGTAAACTCAGAAATTGGACTTGGAGTACGTGGTATCACTGCTACAGAAGGGAAGGTATTGGTAATGATTGATGGGCTACAAATGAATGAAAATTTATACGGTACA